>NZ_JBWBWM010000001.1:0-392764 GCF_056174665.1 Bradyrhizobium sp. WYCCWR15520 | reverse complement strand
GCACCTCAAGCGCATTCTCAAGCTCGATCGGCTACGACTAAGGGGTCCGAATGGCGCACGTGATGAGTTCACCCTCGCTGCAACCGCTCAGAACCTTCGTAAGATGGCCAAGCTGATCCCGATGCCCGCGTGAGCCTCATCAAGCCGACTCGTCCGCGGAACAGCGGGCGTTCACGACGAAACTACTGCCGCCTTTTTCAACGGAATCGGTCCAGAAGCGGACCTTGAGATCATGTCTGAGGGCTACTTGACCGCAATCTTCGCCGTACGGATGACGCCTGCGTACTTCTCGGTTTCCTCGCGGATGAATTTTCCGAACTGATCCGGTGAACCCGGAATCACGAACGCGCCAAGCCCCGAGAGATGGGCTTTGATGCTTGCATTGCCGAAGGAGGCCTGGACCTCCATGTTTAGCTTCTCAATGACATTAGCCGGTGTTCCTTTCGGTGCGCCAATGCCGAACCACGATCCTGCCTCGTAGCCAGCCACAGAATCAGCGACTATTGGGACATCAGGCAAGGCTTCTGACCTCGTTGGGGCAGTGACTGCTAGTGCTATGAGCTTGCCGCTCTTGATATGCGCTATGGAGGACGGCAGCGGATCGAACATGACATCGATGCTGCCGGCCATCAGGTCGGCAAGCGCAGGCGTCGAGCCCAAATAGGGCACAAGTGTTAAGTCGGCACCGGCCATCGTTTTGAATAGCTCGATCGCTACGTGCTGCGGCGTGCCACGACCCGCAAATCCCACCCTCAGTCTTCCGGGATTGGCTTTCGCGTGAGCGATCAGATCCGGAATTGTCCTCACAGGAACTGAGGGTTGTACCTCAATGACGAGCGGGACACGCCAAAGGCTGGCGACCGGTGCTATGTCGCGCCCAAAATTGAAATCGAGGCTTTCAAAGAGTGTCGTATTGATCGTGTTCACCGGGCCACAGATGAGCAGCGTGTACCCGTCCGGCACCGCTCTGATGACCGATCTGGTTGCACCGTTCCCGCTCTCGCCGGGCTGATTGTCGACCACGAAGGACTGACCCAATCGCTCAGTTAACCACGGCGCAATGAGACGGGCAGCGATATCCACCGGGCCGCCCGCGGGAAACCCGACGACAAGCCGCACCGGCTTCGATGGATAGGCCTGAGCCACTGCGGGCCCTGGCAAGGGGGCTATGATTGCTGTTGCCATCAGCCGTAGGAAGTCGCGGCGCTGCGGCATGTCAAAATTCCTTCTCCTGAGGTGCCGGCCCCCTAGCTGAGCCGGTACTTCACGATAGGGTTTTGATCCGGCTTGAGCCATGATATTAAAAGAGTGAATGCGATACTTTTTCGGTATGGCTATGGATCTGAAACGCCTTCGGTACTTCATTGCGGTTGCGGAGGAGGGGCACGTCACACGGGCTGCGGAGCGGCTCGATATGCAGCAGCCGCCCCTCAGCCGGCAAATCCAGCTAATGGAACGAGAGCTGAAGGTGCAGCTTTTCCGCCGCTTGCCTCGCGGTGTCGAGTTGACCGCCGCGGGCAAGGCACTCTTCGCGGAAGCTAAAGCCATGCTCATGCATCTTGATCGCGCGCTCGAGACAACTCGGCGTGCGGCACGGGGTGAACAGGGTCGACTTTGCGTCGGCATTGCCCCCACGGCGCCTTTCAATCCGCTCGTGCCGAAGGCCATTCGCTCGTTCAGCGAAACCTTTCCGCTAGTGTCGCTGGTGCTCGAGGAGGGACTTAGCAACGAGATCGTCGCGCGGTTTAACAATGACCAGATGGACGTTGCGTTCGTGAGGGCGGCGCAAATCCATGCAGAGGGTGTCATAGTAACGCCCCTACAGGAGGAGCCGATTGTCGCAGCCTTGCCACGTCATCACCCGTTGGCAAGAACCGGCAGATCCAAGGCCGTGCCGCTGAAGGGCCTCGCGAGCGATCCGTTTATCCTTATCGGCCCGCCGGGGACCGGTTTGCATGATGAGACCATTGCAGCCTGCCGAGCAGCCGGCTTTGTTCCGCGTCTTGGCCAGCCGGCGCCGCGAATTACGTCGGCGCTTAGCCTAGTTGCGGCTGGGCTCGGCATCGCCATGGTGCCATCGACGATGCAGAGTGTGCGCATGGCTGGGGTTGTTTATCGGCGCCTGCAAGGCACAGGGCCGAAAGCGGTTCTGGGACTGGCATCGCGACGAGGCGATCCGTCGCCGGTGCTTAGACAATTCGTCAACTTGGTTCGGGCCATTGCGAAGGACCATCTGGCAAGCTGATTTTGCGCATGTCCGCCTTGGGTCACCAGCAGTAGTGCTTAGCCGATCAGAAGGTTTCCGCTCGGCCCTCAGAAGCCGACGTCGCTTTTGTGGGTACACGCCCTAGATCAGCGACACTAGCCCGCCGCCATGGCGCTCCAGGCGGCCCGCCAGTTCGAGTTCGAGCAGCACCGTGCGAACGATGGTGGCTGATAGCCCCGACATCCGGATCAGATCGTCGAGGCTGATCGGGCTCGGACCGAGCAGCGTGACAATGCGTTGGCGTACGCCCGGATCGATGTCGAAATCGAGCGGCTCGTCACCGCCTTCACGCGCCTCGAGCACGATCGGCCGCTCCAGGATCGGTTGAACTGCGTTGATGACGTCGCTGGCTTCGGTGACCAGCGCCGCGCCCTGCTTGATCAGATCGTTGGTGCCGGCGGCGCGCGGATCGAGCGGCGAGCCCGGCACCGCGAACACTTCGCGGCCCTGCTCGGCGGCCATCCGCGCCGTGATCAGCGATCCCGAGCGGTACGCGGCCTCGATCACGACGACGCCGAGCGACGCGCCCGAGATCAGGCGGTTGCGGCGGGGAAAGTCGCGGGCGCGCGGCACGTGGCCGAGCGGCATTTCGGAAATCGCGCCGCCATTTTCGAGCAGGGCCGCCAGCAAATCCTCGTGCTCGGGCGGATAGATCCGGTCATGGCCGCCGGCCAGCACTGCGACCGTCCCACTTTGGACCGTCGCGCGATGCGCGGCCTGATCGATGCCGCGCGCCAGCCCGGAGATGACGACGAAGCCGGCGTCGCCGAGATCGCGCGCCAGTTGGCCGGCGAATTTCAGTCCGGCGCCGGAAGCGTTGCGAGAGCCGACGATCGCGATCATCGGCCGCATCAGCGCCTCGGGCGCGCCGCGCACGCCGAGCAAGGGCGGCGGATCGTCGAGCGCCGCCAGCCGCGGCGGGTAGGCGGCTTCGCCCGGCACGACCAACGAGACGCCGATCCGGTTGCTCGCGGCCAGTTCGGCTTGCGCTTCTTCCGCGCTGCAGATGCGCCCCGAACGCGCAGCCCCGCCACGAAGCGCCAGATCGGGCAGCCGGTCCAGTGCCGTGCGCGCACTACCGAAATGGCCGATGAGCGAGTTGAAGGTGCGCGGGCCGACATTGTCGGACCGGATCAGCCGGAGCCGGTCAATTCGCTCGGCGTCGGTGAGGTGAGGGGTAGGCGGTGTACGGTCATGCATGCGAATGCAGCTTTGCCCAACCTGAGATTGCGAGCAAGCTGTTTCAAGTTATTCAGTCGTCATGCCCGGCCTTGGGCCGGGCATCCACGTCTTTTCCTGCTGCGGCGGCCAAGTAAGACGTGGATGGCCGGGACAAGCCCGGCCATGACGTAAGAGGGCGCCCACTTGTCCCCTGACAAGGTCGTCTCTAAAAATCCTTCGGTCATCGCAGGAAGCGCCCCATGATCTCACTCGCCGAACTCCAGCGCCGCATCGATGCCGGCGAACTTTCACCCGACGCCGCCATCGCACAATCGCAGGAAGCGATCCGTGCGAAAGAAAAGACCATCGGTGCATTCGTCTGCCGTGCCGAAAATGTGCGCGCGGCAAGCGCCGGGCCGCTGCGCGGCATTGCCGTCGGCATCAAGGACATCATGGATACGGTGGATTTCCCGACCGAAATGGGTTCGCCGATCTACCGGGGATATCGGTCGCGCGGCGATGCGGCTGTGGTGATGATGTTGAAGCAGGCGGGCGCGACGATCGTCGGCAAGACCACGACGACGGCATTCGCTTCCGTGGATCCGACGCCGACGCTCAATCCGCACAATCATGGTCACACGCCCGGCGGATCGTCGTCCGGCTCGGCGGCGGCGGTGGCGGCAGGCATGATCCCGCTCGCGCTGGGAACGCAGACCGGCGGTTCGGTGATCCGGCCGGCCTCGTTTTGCGGCGTCGCCGCGATCAAGCCATCCTACCGCTTGCTGCCCACCGTCGGCGTCAAATGCTATTCATGGACGCTCGACACGGTAGGCCTGTTTGCGGCCGGCGTGGACGACGTGGCGCGCGGGCTGTCCGCGATGACCGGTCGGCCTGAATTGGCGCCGCCTGCATCGGTCGCCTCGCCGCGCATCGGCGTCGTGACGCAACAGTTTGCCGGAGCGCCCGAAGCCGCGGGCGCGGAGGCGCTGCAGACCGCCGCGCGCGTGGCGGAACGCGCCGGTGCTACTGTGCATGGGGTTGATTTGCAGGAAATTGTTGCGGAGGCATGGCGGGCACATCCGGTGATCCAGGAATTCGAGGCGCATCAGGCGCTCGCCTGGGAGTACCGCGAAAATTACGAGGCGATGGCGCCGCTCTTGCGCGCGCGGCTCGACGAAAGCAAGGGGACGACAGCAGCCGCCTATGACGAGGCGATGGGCGTTGCGAGCCGCGCCAGACAGGCGTTGGAAAAAGTGTTCGACGATGTCGACGTGATATTGACCCTGTCGGCGCCCGGCGCGGCGCCCAAGGGATTGGGCTCGACCGGCGACGCCCGTTACAACCGGCTGTGGACGCTGATGGGTGTGCCCTGCGTCAACGTTCCCGCGTATGTCGCAGATGGCGGACTGCCGGTCGGCGTGCAGGTGATTGCGCGATACGGCGCGGATGCGAAGGCATTGGCGGCGGCGCGGTTTGTTGAGGAGGCGCTTAAATCGTAGGGCGGATTAGCGCAGCGTAATCCGCCAGACTGTGCGGCCAAATCGGCGGATTACGGCTTCGCCTAATCCGCCCTACCGCGCTGCCGCCTACCTCGCCCCGATCCGCCCTTCAGTCCCTGCCTGCAACCGCTTGATGTTCTCGCTGTGCTTCCAGAACAGGAGCAGCGTCAGCACGACGAACAGCGAGGCCAGCGCGGGGTGGCCGAACCACCACAGGAACAGCGGCGTCACGAACGCGGCGACCAGTGCCGACAGCGACGAATAGCGCGTCGTGAAGGCGGTAGCTAACCAGATCAGGCAGAATATCAGGGCTGCCGGCCAGAACAGGCCGATCAGCACGCCAATATAGGTGGCGACGCCTTTGCCGCCGTTGAACTTGAGCCAGACCGGGAAGAGGTGGCCAAGGAAAGCGCCGAGCGCAGCCAGCATCGCCGCATTGGCGCCCCCGTAGTAGCCGGCGAAGATGACGGCGACCGTGCCCTTGAGCATGTCGCCGATCAGCGTTGCCGCGGCGAGGCCCTTGCTGCCGGTGCGCAGCACGTTGGTGGCGCCGATATTGCCGCTTCCGATCGTGCGCAGATCCTGCGTCCCGGCCAGTTTGGTCAGCACCAGACCGAACGGGATCGACCCGAGCAGATAACCGATCAGGAAGGCGACGATGAGGAATGCGTCAGACATTGCGGTAGCTCCCACCGCGGCCCGTTTCGGGCGAATCAGACATGTTCATAGACCGTCCGTCCGCCCACGATAGTACGCACGACGCGTCCCGAGAAGCGGGCTTCGTCGAATGGAGTGTTCTTGCATTGCGATTTGAGGTCGGTGGGATCGAGCACCCAAGGCGTATCGGGATCGATTACGATGACATCGGCGGGGGACCCGGCGCGGAGCGAGCCGCCGGGCAGGCCGAGCAACTCCGCAGGCCGCGTCGACATCGCCCGGATCAAGGTCTTGAAGTCCATCTCGCCGTTGTGAATCAGCCGCAGGGCCGCCGGCAGCATGGTCTGCAGGCCGACCGCGCCGCTCGCGGCTTCCGCGAACGGCAGCCGCTTGACCTCGACGTCCTGCGGATTGTGATCGGACATCACGACGTCGACCAGGCCGGAGGCGACGGCCGCGACCAAAGCGAGGCGGTCTTCCTCGGTACGCAGCGGCGGCGACAGTTTCAGGAAGGTCCGGTAGGGGCCGATATCGTTTTCGTTCAGCGTGACGTGGTTGATCGACACCGATGCGCTGACGTCGAGGCCGGCGTCGCGCGCGCGCTTGAGAATTTCGAGCGACTCCATCGAGGACAGCGAAGCCGCATGATAGCGCCCGCCGGTCAGCGCCACGAGCCGCATGTCGCGTTCGAGGATGATGCACTCGGCGGCATTGGGAATGCCGACCAGGCCGAGGCGGGCGGCGAACTCGCCCTCGTTCATCACGCCTTCGCCGACCAGATCGGGATCCTCGGTGTGGTGCACGATCAGCGCATCGAAATCGCGCGCGTAAGTCAGTGCCCGGCGCATCACCTGCGCATTGGTGACGCTCTTGTCGCCATCGGTGAAGGCAACCGCGCCGGCAGCCTTCAACAGCCCGATCTCGGTCATCTCCTGCCCGCCCAGCCCCTTGGTCAGCGCGGCCATCGGGTGGATATTGACGATCGCGGTGTCGCGGGCGCGGCGCAGCACGAAGTCGACGGTCGCCGAATTGTCGATGACGGGCGAGGTGTCCGGCTGGCAGATGATAGTGGTGATGCCGCCGGCCGCGGCCGCCTGGCTCGCGGAGGCAAAGGTTTCGCGGTGGCTGGCGCCGGGCTCGCCGACAAAGGCGCGCAAGTCAATCAGGCCGGGGGCTACGATCTTGCCGGCACAATTGATGATGTCGGTGCCTTCGGGCACGCCGGCGGCGCCGATGCCGCGCTTGCTATCGCGGATGGTGCCATCGGCAATCAGGACGTCACCGGGCCCGTCGAAATCCCTGGAGGGATCGACGACGCGGGCGTTGGCAAGCAGGATCGGTCGGCGGTCGGTCAGCATGATTTACGCGTTCGGCAGGTTGCGGGCGAGCGCTTCCAGCACCGCCATCCGCACTGCCACTCCCATTTCGACTTGTTCACGGATCAGCGATTGCGCGCCGTCTGCGACGAGCGAATCGATCTCGACACCGCGGTTCATCGGCCCCGGATGCATCACCAGCGCATCCGGCTTGGCGTAGGATAGTTTCTTCTGGTCGAGGCCGAAATAGTGAAAATACTCGCCCGACGACGGCACGAACGAGCCGTTCATGCGCTCGCGCTGCAGCCGCAGCATCATCACGATGTCGGCGCCATTGAGGCCCTCGCGCATGTCGCGCGCGACCTCGACTCCCATCCGCTCGATGCCGCGGGGCAGCAGCGTAGAGGGGGCCACGACGCGGACGCGGGCGCCCATGGTGTTGAGCAGGAGGATATTGGAGCGCGCCACGCGGGAGTGCATGACGTCGCCGCAGATCGCGATCACCAGCCCTTCCAGCCGGCCTTTATTGCGGCGGATGGTCAGCGCGTCGAGCAGCGCCTGGGTCGGATGTTCGTGGGCACCGTCGCCGGCATTGATCACGGAACCGTCGACCTTGCGCGCCAGGAGTTCCACCGCCCCGGAGGCGTGGTGCCGCACTACCAGGATATCCGGATGCATGGCGTTGAGCGTGACCGCCGTGTCCATCAGCGTCTCGCCCTTGCGGATCGAGGACGAGGACACCGACATGTTCATGACGTCGGCGCCAAGCCTTTTTCCTGCCAGTTCGAACGAGGACTGGGTCCGGGTCGAGGCCTCGAAAAACAGGTTCACCTGGGTGCGACCGCGCAAGGAGGTGCGCTTTTTGTCCACCTGGCGGTTGAGCTCGACATATTCCTCGGAAAGGTCGAGCAGGCCGGTAATGTCGGCAGCGGAAAGCCCCTCGATTCCCAGCAGATGCCGGTGCCCGAGGACGAAGGTCGATTTCGATATAGGGGTCATTAAAGCCAGAGCTATAGGGAGAGATGCCACGCGGGGCAAGCCTCAAATCCGGCGTCCGGACTTATCCACTAGGGCTTCGGCCAAAGGGTAATGCCGCCCGCCGGTGTTCCGTAGCGGCTGTTTTCGGCTAGGATCACAGGATTGGCGCGTGGCGCATCGGGCAGGGAAAGTGCGGCATTTCATTCAATCCATCGTGATCGCCTCGCGGACGCTGGCCGGCGCGACTGCCTGTATGGCGCTGGTGCTTCTCGCCGCCACGCCGGCCACGGCCGAGAAGCGCGTCGCGCTCGCCATCGGCAACGATCGCTATCCCAATCTGCCCGCCGACCGGCAGCTCAGGAAAGCCGTCAACGACGCCACCACGGTCGCGGGGACGCTGAGGTCGCTCGGTTTCGAGGTCATCGTCGGCACCAACCTTGGCCGTCAGGCCATGATCGACAAGCTCGCCGAATTCACCGCGCGGCTGCAGCCGGGCGATACGGCAGCCCTGTTCTTCGCCGGGCATGGCGTCGCGATCTCCGGCGTCAACTATCTGGTCCCGAGCGACGTGCCGGCCGTGACTGAAGGCGCGGAGGCGCGCGTGCGCGGCGCCTCGCTTGCCGAACCAGATCTGATTGCCGAGCTGCAGGCGCGGTCGGTTCGCGTGGCGCTGCTGGTGATCGATGCCTGCCGCGACAATCCGTTCCCGCGCGCCGCCGGCCGCTCGATCGGCAACACGCGCGGGCTGGCCGATGCCAAGCCCGCGCGCGGCATTTTCACGCTGTATTCCGCCGGCATCGGCCAGACCGCGCTGGATCGCCTGGGCGGCAACGACGCCGCGCATAATTCGGTCTTCACGCGGATCTTCGCCGAGCAGCTCAGGCGGCCGGACCTGCATCTCGGCGATCTCGCCGTCGAAGTGCGTGAACGCGTCGCCGAACTGGCCCTGAAGGCAACCGACGAGCGCGGCCAGCCCGCGCCGCATGAGCAGACGCCAGCCTATTACGATCAGACTCTCGGCGGACGGATCTACCTGGCGGGGCAGTTGAGCGGCGGCCGCGTCGAGCAACCTGCCACCAAACTTGCGAATGTCGCGCCTGAATCCGAACGCGCGGTGCGGCCGTCGCGGCCGGGCGCCCCGGGCGAAACCTGTGTGCGCAACGGCCACGAGACCTATTGCGTCAGTTCGGTGCGCAAGCCGCAGTTCGGCAATTCCTATGGCGTGCAGAATCTTTTCGTCGGCTCCACCGGCGATGCATGGATCGAGGGCAGGGACGGCAATGGCGTCGGCGAGTGGATCACGATCGAGTTCGACGCCATGCGCCTGGTGAAGTCCATCAACGTCCGGAACGGCTATCAGAAGAGCAATGATATCTTCCAGAAGAACAACCGCGTGCGCCAGTTGCGCGCAGTGTTCTCGCAAGGCGAGACGCAGACCTATACGCTGCGCGACAGTCTCGGCTCCGAGATGCTGACACTGTCCAAACCGATCAGGGCCTACTGGGTGAAGTTCATCATCGACGATGTCTGGGCCGGCAACAAATACACCGATACCGCGCTCACGAAACTGGTGGTCGGTTCGGAGCGGGCGCCGTGATCCGCGCAGGACGAGGCCTTGCTGCGATTCTTGCGGCATGCTGTCTGGCCAGCGTCGCCGCGCAGGCGCAGAAACTGCCCGCCGGTTTCGTCTATCTGCGCGATGTCGATCCGACCATTATCCAGGATATCCGCTACGCCGGCTCGAACAATTTTGTCGGCCGCCCGCTCAGGGGATATGAGGCTGCCGAATGCGTGGTGAAGCGCGAGGTCGGCACGCTCCTGAAAAGCGTTCAGGAAGAACTCGCGCTGCAGAACCTGTCGCTGAAGATGTTCGACTGCTACCGGCCGACGCGCGCGGTCGCCGATATGGTGGCCTGGTCGCGCGACGGCCGCGAAACGCCGGCGCAGAAGCGCTACAATCCCTCGTTCAGCAAGGCCGACCTGTTTCGCTTAGGTTACATCGCCGAACGTTCCGGGCATTCCACCGGCGCCGCGCTCGATCTCACTTTGGTCGATCTGAAAGCCGACAATTCGGCCACCTTTGATTCCACCAAGGACTATGCCGACTGCACCGCCAATGCGAACCTGCGCGCGCCGGACGGCAGCGTCGACATGGGTACCGGCTACGATTGCTCCGACACCAAGTCGCACACGGCGGCGAAATCCATCACGCCAGCGCAGCGCCGCTGGCGGGAGAAGCTGGTTCAGGTGATGGCGCGGCGAGGCTTTGTAAACTATTCGAAGGAGTGGTGGCATTTCTCGCTGCCGGGGGCGGGCGGGCAAGCCCATGATTTCCCGATCACGCGGGCGCGGTAGGTGCGAAGAGATTTCTTCAAATCCGAAGTATTTTCGCAAGGCAACGGTTTCCATCGCAAAAGTAGCTGAGAGCGCGTTCAACCCTCCTTAATTGCCGGCACATGATGTGGGGGCAACAAGGAGCACAGAGGATGCGTCTCGTAGGCATTGTAATTGTTGCCCTCGGCGCTGCCGGGCTGGCCACGCACGATCAGTACGACAAGCGAGTCAACTTTCAGCGCGTCGATGCCCGGATGAGCGCCGTCAACGATCAATGCTACATGGAGAAGGTTACGCGCGAGGGGATCACGAAGACCACGTCGACCTCCGACCTGCTGCGTTGCGAACTTGCCCAAACCCTGACGCGTGAGCACCCAAAGTGGCAAGGCTATACGGTCAAGCACAAGATTGAGGTTCGCTTTGTCTTCGTCTCTCCGGTGGATAGAGCAACGCATACATCAAGCCTGCAGATGTCCGCCTTCCCCGGCGGTCGGCCGTTGCGCACAGGGGAGATCCTTCCGATCCTGGCTTCCAAGACCAAGGCGGACAAGACGCGTGCGATCTGAGCTTCGCTGCGGCTCGGCGGGATTGGAGTTTCAAACATAGCCAGAATCGCTTTTTTTCGCTGCCCCGCGCCGGCGGACGGGCCTATGATTTCCCGATCGCACCGCGGAAGTGATTCACGGTTCCAGGACCAGCCATGAGCCAGGCAGCAATTTCGACCCACGAGGTCTTCAACCAGTCGCCGCCGTTTTGGGATATCGATCTGTATATGGCCGATCGACCATTGGTGGAGGCGGTCGCCTCCAATGGAGGCGCGTCTGCACAGGGCGAGTTATCCGACTTCGGCAAGCATTGGGGCTCGGCGGCGATGGCGGAACGCGGCCGCGTCGCCAATGAGAACACGCCGAAACTGCGCACCTTCGATTCACGCGGCAATCGCCGCGACGAGGTCGAGTTTCATCCCGCCTATCACGAACTGATGGCACACAGCGCGCACGCCGGCGTACACAACTCGACATGGGCCGCCGACGGCAAGCCGGCCGGCGGCGCGTCGGAGGTGATACGCGCGGCGAAATTCTACATGGCCGCGCAGGTCGAGACCGGGCATCTCTGCCCGATCACCATGACGCGGGCCTCGGTCGCCGCGCTGGCGGAGCAGCCCAAACTACTGGCCAGGTTGATGCCGGTGCTGGGCACGCGATCCTACGATCCGGCGTTTGCGCCGTGGTGGACCAAGCGCGGCATGACGCTCGGCATGGGCATGACCGAGAAGCAGGGCGGTACCGATGTGCGCTCCAACATGACGCGGGCCGAGCGCGACGGGGACGCCTACCGCATCACCGGGCACAAATGGTTCATGTCGGCGCCGATGTGCGACGCCTTCCTGGTGCTGGCGCAGGCCGAAGAGGGCCTGAGCTGCTTCCTGATGCCCCGCTTTGCGCCCGACGGCTCGATCAACGCGATCCGCTTCCAGCGGCTGAAGGACAAGCTCGGCAACCGCTCGAATGCTTCGTCGGAAGTCGAGTTTCATGGCGCCTATGCCGAACGCGTCGGCGCGGAAGGCAAGGGCATCCGCACGATCATCCAGATGGTGCAGCTGACCCGGCAGGATTGCGCGATTGCGTCCGCCGGCCTGATGCGATCGGGGCTCGCACATGCGCTCCATCACGCGCGGCATCGCAGCGTGTTCCAGAAGCATCTCGCCGATCAGCCGCTGATGCAGGCGGTGCTGTCGGATATGGCGCTGCATGTCGAGGCTACCGTCGCGCTGGTGATGCGGCTGTGCCGATCGTTCGACCGTGCGCCTGTTGATGCCAAGGAAGCGGCCTATATGCGGCTGCTGACACCGGCGATCAAATACTGGGTCTGCAAGAGCGCGCCTGGCTTTCTCTATGAGGCGATGGAGTGCCTCGGCGGCAATGGTTACGTGGAGGAGGGTATTCTGGCGCGGCATTACCGGGAGTCGCCGGTCAATGCGATCTGGGAAGGCTCCGGCAATGTGATGTGCCTCGACGTGCTGCGCGCGCTGTCGCGCGAGCCGGAAACGGCTTCCACAATCGTGCATGAACTGACCGGCGAAACGCTGGGATTGCCGGGCGCGGGCGAGGCGATCACCTTCATCGGCAAGGCGTTCCGCCGGCCGGACAGCGAGCGCGTGGCGCGGCTGGCGGTCGAAAGGCTGGCGCTGCTGGCGGCTGCTGCCGCCCTCAATGCCGTGTCGCCGGTGCACGCGGCATTGTTCGCCGTCACACGTCTTGTCGGGAATCATGCCGGCATGTACGGCGCGGTCGATCTGGCACGTGGCGATATACGCGGCCTTTTGGAGCGCGCACTGCCGTGAAAAATGAATGCGTCCCACCGTCATGGCCGGGCATAGCCGTTCGAAGGACGGCGTCGCTGCCGCTCGCCTATGCCCGGGCATGACGAAGATAATCCTCTCGCCATGAAAGTTATTTGATGGACTCCCTCACCACCGCAAGTCCCGTCACGGCTCCGGCCGCGGTCCCGGATCAGCCGCAGCCGCCACGCGTCTGGAAATTCTGGGGCACCACGCTCTGGGGCCTGTTCATCTTCGCCGGGATGTTCCTCGGCCAGCTCACAGTCATCATCTACTTCGTGCTGCGCCAGGGCGGATCGTTCGACATCGCCGAGGCGATCCGGGTCGTGGGCAGCGGCCTGACCATCTCGCTCTCGGTCATCCTCGGGTTGCCCGCCGTGCTGTTGGCGACGTGGATCGCGATCCGCCCGACGCGCATATCCTTTACCGACTATCTGGCACTGCGCTGGACTTCATGGCGCAATTTCTTCACCGGCCTCGCCGCGCTGGTCATTCTCGTCGGCGGCTGGGACCTGCTGTCGCGCGCACTCGGGCGCGAGGTGACGCCGGGCTTCATGGGCGATGTCCTGAAATCAGCGCAAGCCGATGGCGCGCTGTGGCTTTTGGTGATCGCGTTTTCCGTCGCCGCACCGATGTGGGAAGAGATCTTCGCGCGCGGGTTTCTCTATCGCGGCTGGTCGGAATCAAGGCTCGGCGTCACCGGCGCGATCTTCCTGTCGTCGCTGGCCTGGACCGCGCTGCATCTGCAGTACGACTGGTTCTTCTTCGGCGAGGTGTTTACCATCGGCCTGCTGCTCGGCTATCTCCGCTACCGCACCAGCTCGACCTGGCTGACGATCGTCCTGCACGGCATCAACAATCTGGCGGCGACCATCCAGACTTTCTGGCTGGCGGGGAGTGGGTAGGTCAAACCGGACGATGTACGGGTGTGGGCCTACGTTGTATTCGGGTTCATCAACGCGCGATCGATGATGTCGTCATAGAGTGCCCATTGCTGCCGCGAGTTCTCGATGCTGATCTTCGGAATATCGAGATCCGCAAACAATTGGTCGGTGAGCGTCCGGTATTGACGATAGAGGGCGATCAGGCCGTCAAGACCGGCCAGCCCGCGCCTCTTGGCGTACGGCGATTCCAGTTTCCAGTTGGTCTGATAGTTCACCCATTTATCGCCTCGCTGCGCCGAGACGGCGCGAATGGCGCTGTCGACGTCGTCCTGGTGGAAATAGATCAGCAGCGGGCGCAACGGCTTGATGACCGCGACAACTTCCCGGCAATAGGCGGCGATCAACTCCATGTTGGCTTCGAGCAGCAGCAGCGACGTCAGATTGCCGTGGAACAGTTGCCCGTCGACAGCCTGGATGCGGTCGGCGGCCAGCGAACTGTCAACGAAGGCGCGCCACTTGGCGATGCACGATTTGGCAAGCTCTGCCGGCGGCATCGCGCTCCAGGGCAGGTCCCAATCGAAGCGGATCGGATGCGGATCGACCCCTTCGGTTATCCCGGTGGCGGGGATGCCCGATGCCTCCAGCCGGCGAGCGATGTTCACTGTGACGGTCGACTTGCCGGAGCCCATGATCCCCTCGACGATCACAAGCCTTGGCCAGACGTTGCTCAATGGCGGGATCAAGGTGGAATGACCATGCTCGGGCCTGTGGGGCGCATCGGGTGGTGATCGACAAAGCGCGTTGTTTATTTCTACCTAGTGGGCTGGCACGAGGCAAGTTTGCGCCGCGACAATATCCGCTGCGGTTGTTCTATGCCACTAGCGCGATCACGATCGGCATCGTCACCGCGGCCAAAATCGTCTGCAACGTGATGATCTGCGCCAATAGCGGCGCGTCGCCGCCCATCTGCCGCGCCAGCACGTAGGCGGAAGACGAGGTGGGCACGGCCGAGCAGACAGCCACGATCACCAGGCTTGAGCCCGATATGCCGAACCACAGCGCCAGCGCGACGCCAAGAACTGGCATCAGGATCAGCTTGAGGAACACCGCGATCGAAGCGGCCAGGCACGGGCGGAACATACCCGCAAGCTGCAGGCCCGCGCCGGTGACGAGCAGGCCGATGCCGAGGGAGGAGCGGCCGAGCGCCTCTGCGACATCATGCCAGACCTGTGGCAGTGGCAGATGCGTGACATTCACCGCGAGCCCGATCGCACAGGCCCAGATCAGAGGATTCGTGAGCACCGTCATGACAATCGCACGGAGCGACTGCTTTTCCGGCGCAGCGTAGTGAGCCAGCACCGATACGCTGAATATATTCACAAGCGGAATGATCGCGACCATCGCGACGGAGGCCAGCGCCAGCCCGGTGTGGCCAAAGAGATTGCTGGAGACGGCGAGCGCGACATAAGTCTGCCAGCGCGTGGCACCCTGGAAGATCGAGGTGAACGCCGGGCCATCGATGTTCCGGCGGGAGAAGAGGGGCCGCAGCGCCAGGCACAACAGCGACATCGCCAGCGCCGAGAGCATCAGCGCGCCGCCGACGCCCGCCACCGGAACACTGGATAAATCGGCCTTCACCAGCGTCTGGATCAGCAGCGTCGGGAACAGGACGTAATAGGTCAGCCGCTCCAGCCCATGCCATTGCGTGTCCAGCCGCATCAGGCTGCGCCTGAGGATGAAACCGAGCACGATCAGGAGAAACACCGGCAGCAGCGCCGAGATCACCACCGCCATCAACGATCCCCGCGAAGGGTCTTGAGCCGGTCGAGCGCACCCTGCAGGATGAAGATCGCGGCGTGCTCGTCGATCACCTCGGCGCGGCGGGCGCGGCTGACGTCCATGCCGATCAGTTCGCGCTCGACCGCCGCGGTCGAGAGCCGCTCGTCCCACAGCGCGATGGCGAGATCCGTCAGCTTTGCAAGATTGCGCGCGAAGGCGCGGGTCGATTGCGCGCGGGGTCCTTCGCTGCCGTCCATGTTGATGGGCAGGCCGAGCACGAAACCAACGGCGTTGCGCTCGCCCGATATCGCGAGCAGCCGCGCCGCGTCCGCCTTGAAAGCCTTGCGCTGGATGGTTTCGACCCCGGTCGCGAGCCGGCGGTCGGGATCGGACACGGCAACGCCGATGGTCTTGGTGCCGAGATCGAGGCCGATCAGCGCGCCGCGCTCGGGCCAGTGCGTGACAGCGTCGATCAGAGGGAGGATAGGGGCGGGCATGACCCCGCATAACACCGGCTCGCCATGTGCGCAAAGCCGATCAGGGCGTGGCGTCCATGCGAGAACGTCACACTACGCATCGCGGCGTTTCTTTTCGGCCTTCCTCTTGGCCTTCATAACCTCAGCCTGCGCGCGGTAGGCCCGCGCCATATTCTGGAAGTTTTGGGCGATCTCGACGTCTGAGGCGGACCGCGCCATGCGTTCAGCCTTGTCAGCTTGCTTTCGAAAGAACTTCGTTTCCTTCACCATCGCTTTGTCCGGCGATCGAGGAGGCTAATGGACCCGCTACAGGGCAGGTGACGGTGCGGCAACTCCGAAGGTGCCGCACCGTTCCCTCGCAATGGTCCTACCGGATCGCGACCGGGTTGATCATGCTCTGTACGGCGCCCTTGAAGCGCGGCTGGCCGAGCACGAACAGGAACTCATAGGCCTTGTCCTTGGCGAGTTCTGCCGTGTCGAGATTTTCGAGAATGTAGGTGCCGTTCATCGGCAACAGGACCTGGTGCACCTCGAACACGTTCTTGGTCTCGAACGGCACCGCTTCGACGCCCCAGGTATCGGCGCCCACCGCGACGACGCCCTTGCCGGCGAGATACTTGGCGCCTTCGACGCCGAGGCCGGGTTCGCCGGCGCTATAGCGCTTGTCGTCCTTGCCGATCAGGCTGAGCCACCCGGTATGGAAGATCACGACGTCGCCCTGGCGGATTTCGACGCCCTGCTTCTTCGAGACTTCCTCAATCTCCTTGGTGTTGAAGGCGGTGCCTTCCTTGACCACGTCGGTGCCGTAATGGGCAGCCATGTCGAGCAGCACGCCTCGCGTCACCATCGGTGGGACCTTCTCGACGCCGAGCTTCTTCAGCCCGGTAGGATCGGCGAAATCGAGCAGCTTGTTGCCGTTGTAATAGACGTGCTCGACGCCGATATGGCCGAGGCCGTCGAGCTGGCTGCCGACGCCGACCCACCCCTCGATAATGTCATCATTATAGGTCGTCTTGGTCGGCCCTAGGCCCGGGATGCCGGCTTGGCCGGGCTGCACGATCGTGACCTTGAAGGCCCGCGGCGGGTAGGCGGGGGTCTTGGAGTCGACGGGAATACCGAGCGCGTAGGTCTTGCCGGTCTTGACCAGACCGGCGGCTTTCACGACGAGTTCGGGCTTCATGTAGTTGGCGGCGCCGATCTCGTCGTCCGGCCCCCATTTCGATTTCGTCCAGTCTTGAGCGCTTGCTGTTCCGACCGCACCCAACAAGGCAACAGAACAGCTCAATACGAACGCAATGCGCATCGCAGTCCCTCCCAGATTGACGTTATGGTTTTTGATAGTTAGCGCCTCATACTAACGTAGCAGGGCGGGGCGGCCAGAATTTTTTGTAGGCAACGCGCGTGTTGCGATCGACGTCGCAACGAGGAAGGCGCGCTGCGCAAATTGCTTTGTTGCAAAAATATGGCGTGGGCGTTTCGCTTGGCGGAACGAATGCGGGATGCGAAGATGACGATGGATGCGCTGAGCCTGTTCGGCCTGTTCGCGGTAACCGCGATGTTGGTGGCCTACGCGCTGGAAGATCGCAGCCACTGGTTCATCCTGGTGTTCGCTGGCGCTTGCGCACTGGGCTCGGTCTACGGATTTCTGCAGGGCGCCTGGCCGTTTGGACTGGTCGAGGCGATCTGGACCGGCGTCGCGCTGCGGCGCTGGCATGTCAGGCAGCGATCACTTCGCCCTTGCTGTTGAGGCAGGACGCAAAGCCCTGCAGGGCGCTGTACTGATGGGCCGCGCGACGGGTGATGAAGAGTGTCTCGACGCGTGCCTGCGCCGGGGCCAGCGTGTGGACGTTGACGGTGTCATTCCGCCCGACCACGGCGCGCGGCAGCAGCGTCACGCCCATGTCGGCGGCAACGCAACCGATCATGCCGTCGAGCGTGCCGAGTTCGAATCGCGCGGAAGAGGGCCAGCCGAATTCCGAAAACACCTGTTCGAGCCGCTGGCGGTAGGTGCAGCCGGTCCGAAACACCAAAGCGGTCGGACCCGAGCCTGGCGTGCCCGCGCGCAAGGCGCCGAGGCTCTGCCAGCGCCGCGCGGTGACCAGCACCAGCTCTTCGCGGAAGGCAACCGTCGTCTCGAGTTCGGCATGCTCGACGGGGCCGGCGACGAACGCGCCGTCGAACGTGCCGTTGAGCACGCCGGCCACCAATTCGGCCGTCGTTGACGTCCGCAGGCTCAGACGCACCGCCGGAAAGCGGCGGTGGAATTCGGCGAGCAGGGAGGGCAGGCGGACGGCGGCCGTCGTTTCCATCGAACCAATCGAGAGCGGCCCTTTCGGCTCGCCGTCATCGCGCGCGGCCAGCAGCGCCTCGCGCGACAGCGCCGCCATCCGCTCGGCATAGGGCAGCAGGCGGCGGCCGGCGCCGGTCAGCGTCATGCCGCGGCTGTGCCGCTCGAACAGCGCGGTGCCGATCTCGGCCTCCAGCGCTTTCACTCGCTGCGTGACGTTGGACTGCACGGTGTTCAGTTCGTCGGCGGCGCGCGTAATGCCGCCGAGCCGGGCGACGGTTGAAAAGGTCAGGAGGTCGCTCAATTCCATGGCGATGTCCGTTTCATTTTAGAGATCGTAGCATTCTCTAGTATTCATTTTTAGAGAATGATAGTTCGCCTTAATATCCCTGTCCAGATTGCAGGGAGGGGACATGCCGATATCGACACCGTTGACCGCTCGTCTGGGCATCCAGCATCCGATCCTGTCGGCGCCGATGGACGTCATTGCGGGAGCACGCCTGACCTCGGCGGTCAGCGCCGCCGGCGGTTTCGGCATTCTCGGCGGCGGCTATGGTGACAGGGCGTGGCTGGAGCAGCAGACGGCCAAGCTCGACGGCGCTTCTGATCCCTTCGGCATCGGCTTCATCACCTGGAGCCTCGCCAAACAGCCGGAGCTGCTGGACATCGCACTCGAAGCCGGTCCGCGCGCGATCATGCTGTCGTTCGGCGACCCAAAGCCCTTCGCGCCGCGCATCAAGGCGTCAGGCGCGCTCTTGATCTGCCAGGTGCAGGACGAAGCGATGGCGCGGCAAGCCCTCGATGCCGGCGCCGACATTCTGATCGCACAGGGCACGGAGGCCGGAGGCCACGGCGCCTCGCGCACCACCCTCGATATCGTGCCCGCGATCGTCGATCTCGCGGCCGGACGTGTACCGGTCGCTGCCGCAGGCGGCATCGGCGATGGCCGGGGGCTGGCGGCGATGCTGATGCTCGGCGCCTCCGGCGTGCTGCTCGGCACGCGCTTCTACGCGAGCGTGGAATGTGATGGGCCGGAACAGGCCAAGCAACGAATCTGCGCGGCATCGAACGGCAACAGCGTACGCGGCATCATCTTCGATCTCTCGCGTAACAATGTCTGGCCGGCGCCGTATACCGGGCGCTGCCTGATCAACGATCATGCGCGGCGCTGGATGGGACGCGAGGTCGAACTGATGCAGAACATCAAGACAGTCGCGGCCGAATATGCGGCGGCAAGGGCCGCGGGCAATTTCGACATCGCCGCCGTCATCGCGGGCGAGGCGGTCGGGTTGATTCACGATATCCCACCGGCCGCCGAGATCGTTGACAGGATCGTCGGCGAGGCCGAGCAGATACTCAGCGGTCGCCGCAATTCCGTTGCCAGTGTTTCCTTCCCTTCTCCCCTTGTGGGAGAAGGTGGCGCGGATGCAATCCGCGCCGGATGAGGGGTCTGTCTCCGCGGATACAAACCCCTCACCCGTCTCGAATGAGCTCCGCTCATTCGATCCACCCTCTCCCACAAGGGGAGAGGGGTTGAGCAACGAGCAAGGAAAGCAACCATGTGGCCAGATCGCGGATCATCGACCTCTTCAAGACCGAATTTCCGATCGTGCTGGCGCCGATGGCCGGCACCATGGATGCCGAGCTGGTGATCGCGGCGGCGCAGGGCGGCGCGCTGGGGTCGCTGCCGTGCGCGATGATCACGGCGGAGAAGGCGCGCGAGCAGGTCAACATCATCCGCCAGCGCGTCACGGCGCCGCTCAACATGAACTTCTTCTGCCACACGCCGGTCGATGCCGATCCCGCGCGCGAAGCCGGATGGAAGGCCAGGCTCGGCTCCTACTACAAGGAATTGGGCATCGATCCGGCCGCGCCCGTCAACGCCGCCAACCGTGCGCCGTTCGATGAGGCGATGTGCGCCGTCGTGGAGGAACTGAAGCCGGAAGTGGTCAGCTTCCATTTCGGCCTGCCGGACGCCGGGCTGGTCAAGCGGGTCAAGGCGACGGGCGCACTCGTGATGTCGTCGGCGACCATTGTGAAGGAAGCGATCTGGCTGGAGGAGCACGGCGCCGACGTCATCATCGCGCAAGGTGCGGAGGCGGGCGGCCATCGCGGCATGTTCCTGACCGACAACATTGCCCAGCAACCCGGCACGTTCGCGCTGGTGCCGCAGGTGGTCGATGCGGTGAAGGTGCCTGTGATCGCGGCCGGCGGCATCGCTGACGGGCGTGGCATTGCGGCGGCGTTTGCGCTTGGCGCATCGGGCGTGCAGATCGGCAGCGCCTATCTGCGCTGCCCCGAATCCAAGGTGATCGGACCTGTGCGCACCGCGCTGGCGCAGGCCCATGACGATTCCACCGTCATCACCAATGTCATGACCGGGCGGCCTGCGCGCGGCGTCGCCAACCGCGTCATGCGCGAGGTCGGCCCGATATCGCCCGATGCGCCGGCGTTCCCGCATGCCGCCACCGCGCTCGGTCCGCTGAAGACCGCGGCCGAAAAGCTCGGCAGGGTCGACTTCACCAATCTCTGGGCCGGCCAGGCGGTGCGGATGGGCCGCGAGATGCCGGCGGCGGAATTGACCCGTTCGCTGGCTGGCGCTGCGTTGGCGCGGTTTGCTGCGTTGGGCGGATAGCGCGGTGCAGACCTCAGGCCATCAAAGCGTGTGGACCCAGGCTTCGGGATAAAGCGCGTAGGCGTTGCCGCGCCGCGCCAGCCGCGAGAACGCCGGGAAATGCAGATGCATTCCTGCGATCAGAACGCCATCGGCGGAGACGCGGTCGAACATCCGTTTTCGCGAGGCGGCCGCTGCCGCAAGATCGGTGTCGAACCCCATGCCGGCCTCGGGAAAGGCGGTTTGCACTTCCGGCACGTGCACGGTGTCGCCCCAGATCATCAACTGATCCTGGCCTGAAGCGACCAGATAGGCGGTGTGACCCGGGGTATGCCCGTGGCTCGGGATCGCGGTGACGCCTGGAAACACTTCGCCATCCCCAAACAACCGCGTCCTGCTCTTGTAGGGCAAGACCTGCTCGCGGCCGGCCTGAAAAAACAGTTTTGCCGATCGCTCGTCAGCCTTTGCCATTGCGCCGTCGTCGAACCAGTGCGCCAGCTCGTTCTCGTGCATCACGAGTTCCGCATTCGGAAACAGAAGCTGTCCGTTCGACATGTCGGTCAGGCCGGCGGAATGATCCGGATGCATGTGGGTCAGCAAGACCGTGTCGATCGATTTCGGATCGATGCCGGCAGCGGCGAGGTTGCGCTGAACGAAGCCGGCCGTGGGCTGCAGGTAATTGCCCGATCCGGTGTCGATGATCGCGATGCGCCCCTTGGAGCGGATCAGGAAGGTGTTGACGCTGGTCCGCCGCGCCGGGCGAAACGCGTCGTGAAGGATCTGACGCGCCTTTTCAATGTCGACGTTGCGCATGACATCGAGCGTGCCGTCGAGATAACCGTCGCTGACGGCGGTGACGACGATATCGCCGATCTTGCGGTGATAGATGCCGGGAATCTGCTGGGCCGGTTGCGCATTCATGTGGGAAGACCTCGGGGCTTGAGGGGACGGTCAGGCACCGACCGATTTCAGGAACTCATCGATGCAATCGAACAATAGATACGGGGTTTGCACCGCCATGTAGTGGCCTGTTCGGACCTCGGTGTAGCGGGCGCCGGGAATGGTCTTGGCCACGCTTTGCGCCAGCGCCGGCGGGCGCACGCGATCCAGGCTGCCGCCGATCACCAGCACCGGACAATTCAACCGGGCGAGTTCGTCCTGCATGTCGGCCGCCGCCAGCATTCGCCAGATCGTCGCATAGCTCGAGGGGTCGTTGCCGAGCCATCGGGTTCGGAAGCGCTCGAAGCGGGCGAAGTCGCCGCGAAGCTCCGGGGCATAGCCATTCAACATCGAATCCTCGACCGCGACCGTCATGCCGGCGGCTTCGATCCGCGCGAGGCGCTCCAGTGCCGACGCTCGACGTTCCGCCGCAATGCCGGTGGTCGGGCTGCCGACCGCAACCGCATCGGTGCGTTCCGGATAGCGGGCCGCGAAATGCAGGGCGATCGCACCGCCGACGGCGATGCCGGCCAGCGCGACCTTGCCGGTGATCCCGAATTGGTCGAGCAGGGCTGCGATGTCGGCGGCCATCGTGTCGAGGGTGAGTTCGCCGCGCACCTTCTGCGACAGTCCGGCGCCGCGGGTGTCGTAGCGCAGGACCCGGTGCGACTTCGCAAACTTTGGTGCGACGTCGTCCCAGCTTTCAAGCGAGCCGCCCATCTCGTGGACCAGCACCAGCGTGCGGTCGCTGCCGCCGCTCAGCTCGCAACGCAGTGCGGCGCCATTGACTTCGATGAAATCCATGCTGCGCCCCCGGTGTTCTTGTTCTTTTTGTTTGTCATCCGGCGAGCGACTGGCCGGTCAGCCTTGGTATCGGAAGTCTACGATACCGGAGACGATATGAATCTCAAATCGTGAACGGAGCAGGGCGCGATGTCGGCTTTTGACGCCGGTGAGCAGGGTCGCGCATGACCGCGCTAACGCGCGGGCTCACGATACGGCCGAGGCGGCGGCCTCGCGCCGCCGAATGCCTGGCCCTTCCGGTCTAGTGCGCCGGTTCGTCGCGCCCGACGTCGAGATGCTCGGCGGCCAGCGACCTGTAATGCGCCGCCATCTCCTTGTAGTGCTGCTTCGAGATGGGATCGGTCGCACCTTCCGCGCGGCGCTCAAACATTTCAGCCTTTTCCTGCAGGATTTTAGCCTGTTGGGACATGCCTCTCCCTCCCGTCGGTCAGGTTAAGCAGGCGAGGTAGACGATCGCGATGCCGAGCACGGTCCCGATGGACCAGAGGGCAGGATCCCAGCTTTCCGATCCGGCGCCGTCATTTTCGATGGTCGACATGACACGGCCTCCCGATCTTCTGGCCGTGACTACATTCCCCGACTGTTTCAGGATGACTACGTAGGGACGTAAAATGGTTTCGTCAGGGTGCTTTTGCGTATGAAATGGGCGCTTGGCGCTCAAAATCTTGTGCGTCGGGGCGGGGCGACTTTGATCCAAAAAGGGGTGGTATTCGGCACCGAAGGCCCCGGCCGCCTGTTCCCGCGGTTGCGGCGCAAAAGCGGCCTCTGCTATACGGCGGATGCCAATTCCCCGTTTGAGGCCTATATTATGTCTGTTGACGCCGCCACCGTTCGCCGCATCGCGCATCTGGCGCGAATTGCGGTTACCGAGGCCGAGGTTCCCCATCTGCAGGGCGAACTGAACGCTATGCTGGCCTTCGTGGAGCAGCTTTCGGAAGTGAACGTCGACGGCGTCGAACCGATGACCTCGGTGACACCGATGGAAATGAAGAAGCGGCCCGACGTGGTCAACGACGGCGAAATTCCCGACGATATCGTCAGGAATGCGCCGGAGACGCAAAATCATTTCTTCCTGGTGCCGAAGGTCATTGAATAACTCTACCTAGAGATCGGAAGTCCGATGTGTCTGCTCTGCGACGATGAAAAGGCCTACCAGGCCTACATGAACTATCTCGACGCGATGGAGCGGCAGGGCAAGGCCGCCGATCCCGACAAGGCGATGGACGCTGTCCTCGATCAGCTCGAGGCCAATGAAAGGACCCGGCCCAAGTCCAACGATCCCGCCAACGACAAGACGCTTTCTCCGTTCTTCTGCAGCCCGATCAATAAATGACCGACCTGACATCCCTGACGATCGCCGAGGCCCGCGAGGGCCTCGCGAGCAAGTCTTTCACCTCGCTTGAACTGACGGATGCACATCTCGCCGCCATCGAAGCGGCCCGTTCGCTCAATGCCTTCGTGCTGGAAACGCCTGATAAGGCGCGTGCCATGGCACGCGCGGTCGATGCCAAGATCGCCAAGGGCGAGGGCGGGCCGCTGGCCGGCATTCCGCTTGGTATCAAGGACCTGTTCGCGACCAAGGACGTGCGCACCACCGCGTGCTCGAAGATCCTCGGCAATTTCGTGCCGCCGTACGAATCGACCGTGACCTCGCAGCTCTGGCGCGACGGTGCTGTCATGCTCGGCAAGCTCAACAATGACGAATTCGCGATGGGCTCGTCGAACGAGACCTCGTGCTTCGGCCCCGTCGTCAATCCGTGGCGGCGCGAGGGTTCCAACACCACGCTGGTGCCGGGCGGCTCCTCCGGCGGATCGGCGTCCGCTGTGGCGGCGCTGCTGTGCATGGGCGCGACCGCGACCGACACCGGCGGCTCGATCCGCCAGCCCGCTGCGTTCACCGCAACCGTCGGCGTCAAGCCGACCTATGGCCGCTGCTCGCGCTGGGGCATCGTGGCGTTCGCGTCTTCGCTGGATCAGGCGGGGCCGATCGCACGCACCACGCGCGACGCCGCGATCCTGATGCGCTCGATGGCCGGCCATGACCCCAAGGACACGACCTCGGCCGACATCGGCGTGCCCGATTACGAGGCCGCGATCGGCAAGTCGGTGAAGGGCATGAAGATCGGCATCCCGAAGGAGTACCGCCTCGACGGCATGCCGGCGGAAATCGAAAAGCTCTGGACCGAAGGTGCGGCGTGGCTGAAGGCAGCCGGCGCCGAACTGGTCGAGGTGTCGCTGCCGCACACCAAATATGCGCTGCCGGCCTATTACATCGTGGCGCCCGCGGAAGCCTCGTCCAACCTCGCGCGCTACGACGGCGTCCGTTACGGCCTGCGCGTGCCGGGCCGCAGCATTGGCGAGCTGTACGAAAGCACCCGCGCCGAAGGATTTGGCGACGAAGTGCGTCGCCGCGTCATGATCGGCACCTATGTGCTCTCAGCCGGCTATTACGATGCCTATTATCTGCGCGCGCAAAAAGTGCGCACGCTGATCAAGAAGGATTTTGAGGATTGCTTCGCCAAGGGCATCAACGCGATCCTGACGCCGGCGACGCCGTCGGCGGCGTTCGGCGTCGGCGAAAAGGGCGGCGCCGATCCGGTCGAGATGTATCTCAACGACATCTTCACCGTCACCGTGAACATGGCGGGCCTGCCGGGCATCGCCGTACCCGCCGGCAAGGACGCGCAGGGACTGCCGCTCGGCCTGCAGCTGATCGGCCGTCCGTTCGACGAAGAGACACTGTTCTCGCTCGGTGAAGTCGTTGAGCAGGCGGCCGGCCGCTTCACGCCGCCGCGTTGGTGGTAGCGATGGCGGATTTCCGCGCCAGTCTCGCGGACAATGCGCCGGCATCTGGTCTGGAGCCGCCGCTGGCTGGGCTATGGTGGGCCGCCAAAGGCGACTGGGACCGGGCGCACAAGGTCGTGCAGGATGAAGACAGTGCCGAGGCCGCCTGGGTGCATGCCTATCTGCACCGCGTCGAAGGCGATCTCGGCAATGCCGGCTACTGGTACCGTCAGGCCGGCCAGCCGGTGGCAAAGGATTCTCTGGAAGCCGAATGGGAGCGGATCGTGACCGCGCTGCTCGGGAGTGGAAAAGCATGAACGTGTCAGTCAAACCGGGAAAACTGATCAAGGGCCAGACCGGCAACTGGGAAGTCGTGATCGGGATGGAGGTGCACGCCCAGGTCACCTCGAAGTCAAAACTGTTCTCCGGCGCCTCGACGGAATTCGGCGGCGAGCCGAACAGCCATGTGTCGCTGGTCGATGCCGCGATGCCGGGCATGCTGCCTGTCATCAACGAGGAATGCGTCAGGCAGGCTGTCAGGACCGGGCTGGGCCTCAATGCGCAGATCAATTTGCGCTCGGTGTTCGACCGCAAGAACTATTTCTATGCGGACTCGCCGCAGGGCTACCAGATCAGCCAGTACAAGTCGCCGATCGTCGGCGAGGGCGAGGTCGTGGTCGAACTGGACGGTGGCAAGACCGCCACCATCGGGATCGAGCGGCTGCATCTGGAACAGGACGCCGGCAAATTGCTGCACGACCAGTCACCGACCATGTCCTATGTCGACCTCAACCGGTGCGGTGTGGCGCTGATGGAAATCGTGTCAAAACCGGACATCCGCGATGCCGAGCAGGCCAAGGCCTACGTGACCAAGCTGCGTTCGATCCTGCGCTATCTCGGCACTTGCGACGGCGACATGGAGAAGGGTTCACTGCGCGCCGACGTCAACGTTTCCGTGCGCAAGCCGGGAGGGCCGCTCGGCACCCGCTGCGAAATCAAGAACATGAACTCGATCAACTTCATCGGCCAGGCGATCGAGTACGAGGCACGGCGTCAGATCGAGATCATCGAGGATGGCGGCACGATCGATCAGGAAACGCGGCTGTTCGACCCCAACAAGGGCGAGACGCGCTCGATGCGCTCCAAGGAAGAGGCGCATGACTATCGCTATTTTCCGGATCCGGACCTGCTGCCGCTCGAATTCACGCAAGGCTATGTCGACGAGCTGAAAGCGCATTTGCCGGAACTGCCGGACCAGAAGAAGGCCCGCTTCATCGAGAGCCTCGGCCTGTCGCCCTACGACGCCGGCGTGCTGGTGGCCGAGCGCGAGAGCGCGGTGTTCTACGAAACTGTGCTGGCAGGCCTTGCCGACAAGGCGCGCGACGGCAAACTCGCGGCCAACTGGGTGATCAACGAGCTGTTCGGCCGTCTCAACAAGGAAGGCCATGACATCACGGACTCGCCGGTGTCGGCGGCGCAGCTCGCGGCGATCGTCGATCTGATCGGCGAGGGCACGATCTCCGGCAAGATCGCAAAGGACCTGTTCGAGATCGTCTGGACCGAAGGTGGCGACCCGCGCGAGCTGGTCGAAAGCCGCGGCATGAAGCAGGTCACGGACTTGGGCGCGATCGAGAAGGTCGTCGACGACATCATCGCGGCCAATCCGGACAAGGTCGCGCAGGCGAAAGCCAAGCCGCAGCTCGCCGGCTGGTTCGTCGGCCAGGTGATGAAGCAATCGGGCGGCAAGGCCAATCCGCAAGCGGTCAACGATCTCTTGAAAGCGAAGCTCGGCATCTGAAGCGTCCCGTAACGGGACGATTCCCGCGCTGATGGCGCAACGATCGATGCGCGCGAACGTGCATCGGTCGTCCATCGCGATCTGAAATTCATCATCGCGACCGACAGCGCAGTTGCGAATCGGTCTGCGCGATTCGCAAAAAAGTTCGGTTTTGGCGAGCGGCGATGAGACGCCAGCGCTGTGACCATGAAAATTTTTTTATTGCCAAAACTTGCGACTCAGAGTCCGCGCACCCGGCTTTTGGGCGGCATCACTGAGTCGCGGTGAACGCGCGCATGCATTGATCGTCACTTCGGTGAATCAAAGAAAGCACTGCGGCACAAGCGCTTTCTTCAATATTGGCAAACACCGATGTCGATCGTTGCGCCACTTTTTGCATCGACGCGCGCATCCATCATTGTGTTGTCGAACGAAGTGCTTCGCGCGCTCTCTCGTCGCCGTGTCAACACTTCCTTAAGCGGGACGCTGTTTTTTTGGATGCGTTGGTGTATTCGGGATGTAGTGCATCTCGATTCCCGAGTGCACGCAGCGACTAAGCCATCTCACTTACATTAGGAGGGCAACATGGCCAAGAAAGCTAAGAAGGCGAAGAAAGCGAAGAGCGCAGTGAAGAAGACTGCGAAGAAGACCCGCAAGGTCGCCAAGAAGAAGTAAATTCGCTTCTTTGAAAATTGCCGGCGGCTTGATGCCGGCACGTCACTAGAGCCCCAGGACTAAACGCTGAAGGCTCCGGTCGACGAAAGAGGGTGTCGGCGAGACATCAGGTCAACGGCTGGATCGTATTTCGGAAAGAGTGCTCTTCAAACGAGGCTCGCTCTTTCAAAACCGGTCCGGCAGAAGAAACAGGGTTTCTTCGTTCGGTGCGGGTATCCTTAACTACCCGCAGTTTCACCGGGGCCAAAGCCCGGTATGAAATCTGGTCCTGACGTGTTCGCCGACGCCCTCGTTCCTCGGGGCGTACTCGTCCCCTAAGGGGCGTACTCGTCCCCCGGAACGCCCGCTTTCGCTGGAGCGCTCCGACAGCCGCCGCATCAGGCGCGCGGCCTTGAAACCTCCCCCACTTCATTGTCCATCATTCGCAGGCGTCGAACGTCTCGGTTCCGCCTATCGCTCCAGGCGCGTTGTCGCTTGCCGTTCGGCTCGCCGAATATGCTCCGATGATCCTGAGCTATCGCGCCAGCCGGTGCCGAGCGATGATGACGCCGACATTGCCGCAATGGTTATCGTTTTGCGAAACCGCAGGGTAAACCGACCTTCACGATTGGCAACTTCTCCCTGTGCCGCAGGCACTTCTGCGATTTCGCGTTCGGCGGCGCGCTGCGCGCGTTTACATCCCGTTCATCGCGAACCTTAAACTGCCCTTCAAATTTGATCGGCCATGATCATCCCAACAACAGACCGGAAAACGGTACGCGCATGATCCGCCAAAGTGTGGGCGGTTTGGCGATTAGATCATGCGCTTTCTAAAAAAGGGCGCGCGATCGGACGCAGAACCGGTTCCCACTTTTGCTGATCGCGCGCTGGGATAACAGGCAGGCTAACAGTGGACAGGGGCCGCGCTCGGGGGAGGGCGGCAACAATAAAAAGGGGAGCTGAGGATGTTTCAGGGGAACATTGATCTCGATAGTGCAATTCCGGTGGAAGCCACCGCGATCCCGGACGTGCTGTTCGAGCGCGGCCTTTACTGGGCGAGCGGCCGTTCCGGCGTGGTCAATCTCGTCGCGGCCCACAAATGGTTCAATCTCGCCGCGCTGAAGGGACGCGCGGATGCAATCTCGATGCGCCGCGAGGTCGCCGCGATGATGTCGGATGCGGAAATCGCCACCGCCCAGCGCGAAGCCCGCGCCTGGATGACTGCGCACTAATTTCCGTCGTTTCGACAGGTGAGCCGACCTCGGATTGCATGAGGCGGCCAGGGCGAAAAACCGCCCGGGCGGCTCTCTATGGCCATCGGGGGAAACACTCCGGGACCGGAGCGTCTGCCAGTTTCGCAGGCGTCCGTTTTGTCGGAACGCGACAGGGCTACCTTGATTGAAGCCATATGGTGGCATGACATCATCTACGATCCCAAGCCTCATTCGCCAAACGGCTGGATCGCATGAGCCGCGAAAATCAGGCGCGCGCGAAATCGCGGCACTTGGACGATGACGCCACTGGCGCGGCTCGTCGCGCGGCCTCGCTGCTGGATCGGACCCGCGGAGCCCGAGAACTTCTCCGCCTGGCCGAATAGCATCCAACACAGTCTAGCTGGTTGAAATTCATCCATGGAATCAACCCTGTTAGGTCTTGTTTGATTCAATCCGATCAAATCCACTAGCGATAACGCTGCGCGCCAAGTGCTGCCGGGCGACCTCACCGAACATCGCCGTGTAAAGGTGGACATGGGAGTCGACGCATTATCATGTCCTTCGTTGGCATTGATTTAGATCAAGATCGTTCCTGCCGAGCGGCCGCATCGATACCAAAATTGCACCTTGGTCCGATATCTACCGAAGATTTTGCGTAACTTGGGGATGCATCGGCTGGGAGGTAACGCAGTGAAAGCGAAGCCAGAGCCAACGCGCAATATCGCCATTTGTGATAGTCCTTCAGATATCGACAAAATGATCTGGATACCCGGCGGCACTTTCCGCATGGGATCGGACAAGCATTATCCCGAAGAAGCTCCGGCGCACCGCGTCACCGTGGACGGCTTCTGGATGGACCGCTATCCCGTGACGAACGGTCAATTCAGGGAGTTCGTAAGAG
The DNA here is from genome assembly GCF_056174665.1 of Bradyrhizobium sp. WYCCWR15520. NCBI lineage: Bacteria > Pseudomonadati > Pseudomonadota > Alphaproteobacteria > Hyphomicrobiales > Nitrobacteraceae > Bradyrhizobium > Bradyrhizobium sp. WYCCWR15520. The sequence goes on along the minus strand of NZ_JBWBWM010000001.1, from coordinate 363,099 downwards.
CGACCAAACACATCACCGTCGCTGAAATCACACCTGACCCCAAGGATTATCCGGGAATACTCCCGCATATGGTCTACGCGGGCTCCCTGATGTTCTCCCCGCCCAACCATCCGGTCAGTCTCCGCGACTTCAGCCAGTGGTGGACCTTCGCCAGGGGCGCGCAATGGCGGCATCCCTACGGACCCGGAAGCAACATCCGTGGGCTGGACGATCACCCGGTCGTGCATGTGGCCTTCAACGATGCGCTCGCCTACGCGAAATGGGCTGGCAAGGATTTGCCAACCGAAGCGGAATGGGAGTTTGCAGCGCGCGGCGGGCTCGAGGACACCGAATTTGCGTGGGGCGATGAATTCACGCCGGCCGGCCATCACATGGCAAACACCTGGCAGGGTGAGTTTCCGCGGCAGAACGTAAATGCCGACGGCTTCGAGCGCACTTCACCGGTCACCGCATTCCCGCCGAATGGGTATGGCCTCAACGACATGATCGGCAACGTCTGGGAATGGACGGCCGACTGGTATTCGCCAAAGCATCAGGCAGATGCTCCGAAGGCTTGCTGCATCCCGGAGAACCCGCGCGGCGGCCGCGAGGCCGACAGTTACGACCCCAGAACGACGAACGTGAAGATTCCACGGAAGGTCATCAAAGGCGGCTCGCATTTGTGCGCGCCGAACTACTGCCGACGCTACCGGCCGGCAGCGCGCCATGCTGAGCCGGTCGATACTTCCACGAGCCATCTTGGCTTTCGATGCATCAGGCGAGGAGCCACTGACGCATCATAAAGAAGGAGAGCGAAGCCATGTTGAGTACCGTATTCGCTGCCAAGCCACCATTTATTGCAACGCCGCCCCGCAAGACACCTGGTTTGCTATCCTGCGCCTCGCTGCTCAGCGCGACGATGTTGATGTCGCTGTCCGGGCCAGCCAGCACGCCGGCAACAGCACAGCAACCGGCTCGGCCGCCGGCTCCACAGCCGGTCCAGCAGCAGGCTCCGCAGCCGGCTCAGCAGACGACGCAGCAGCCCGCTCAGCAGCCGGCTCAGAGACCCAATATCCTTATCATCATGGGCGATGACATCGGCTGGATGCAGCCAAGCATCTACCATCGCGGCCTGATGGTCGGCGAGACGCCGAACATCGATCGCATCGGCAACGAAGGCGCGATCTTCATGGATTACTACGCCGAGCAGAGTTGCACGGCCGGCCGCAACGCTTTCTTCACCGGCATGCATCCACTGCGTACGGGAATGATACCTCCGCAACTTCCCGGCAGCCCCTCCTATCTGCGGCCGGGGACTCCCGCGCTTGCCAAATTCCTGATCGATCTCGGCTACAACACTGGCGAATTCGGCAAGAATCATCTTGGCGATCACACGGATGCACTGCCGACAGCGCACGGCTTCCAGGAATTCTGGGGTTACCTCTATCATCTCGATGCAATGCAGGGGGTGAGCTTCCCCGACATCAACAAAACGCCAACCCAGCAAACGATCGTTCCGCCGTGCAAGAACACGCCTATTCCAGGTCTTGCCGAAGTCCCCGGCGCGGTGGACCCGAAGGTGACGACTTGCCTGACGCCGCCACGTCCAGTGCTCGCATGCAAGTCTTCCGATGGAACGGCCAGGAACCAGACCTGTACGGACGAGGGCCCGCTAACGCTGGAGCGCTCGAAGACGGTGGACGAGGAAATCTCGGCCAAGGTCGTTGATTTCCTCGATCGCAACGATCCCAAGAAAACCAACAAGCCCTTCTTCGCCTGGTACAACCCGGCGCGCATGCACATCACGACTGTGTTCTCGCCGCAATATGAAGCCATGCTTGGCGAACGCGGTGGCAAGGATTGGGGCATCAACGAAGTCGGCATGAAGCAGATGGACGACAACATCGGCGTCGTCCTCAAGAAACTCGCCGACATGGGCCAGCTCGACAACACCATTGTGGCGTTCACCACCGACAACGGCGCCGAGGTGATTACCTTCCCGGATGGCGGCGTCACGCCGTTCAAGGGCGGCAAGCTGACCACTTGGGAAGGCGGCATGCGCGCTCCGCTGGTAGTGCGCTGGCCGGCCGGCGGCATCAAGCCGGGCACGGTCAAGAACCAGATGTTTGCAGCGCTGGATTGGCTGCCCACGCTGGTCGAACTCGCCGGCGGACCGAAGGGCAATGCCTTGAACGAGCGCATCATGACCGGCAGCTATCCGGGCATCGTCAAGACCAAGCTCGATGGTTTCAGCCAGGCTGATTATCTCACCGGCAAGTCGGAGAAATCGGCGCGTGACACCTTCTTCTACTACACCGGCGCGCAACCCTCGGCGGTGCGGTACAAGAACTGGAAGCTCTACTACACCATGGTCGGCGCCGGCCCGATGGACGGGCTGGTAGGGGCGACCACCTACCACTGGACCCAGATCGCCAACATCAAGCGCGATCCGTTCGAATATACTGTGGGTACCGATCAAAAGAGCCTCGCGGGTCTGAGCGGCGCGCTTGCTGGTGCCAGCACGGCGTATCTCTACGACTGGAATATCCTGCCGATTGGTCAGCTGCTCTGGCTGAAGGAACTTGAATCCTTCAAGGAGTTCCCACCGATGCAGGATCCTGCGAGCTACAACCTCGATCAGGTTCTGGCGGCTCTCAAGAAGAACGCTAACCGGTCTAACTAACAGGCTGAAGCAAACTCGACGGGCGCGTTGCCGTTGCGCCCGTCGATGATTTCGGCCCCGGCGTGCACAGCCGACGGAAGCTGCGGTGCGTCACATATGGATTCTGCCACGCGATAAAAAACGAGGGCCAAGAATCATGAGCATTTTCAAACGCGCATGCCTAGGTCTGGTTACCTCTGTCGCCACGGCGGCTGCATTGGTCACGCCGCTTTCCGCTCAACAACAAAAGCCCAATATCCTCGTCATCATGGCCGATGACATTGGGTACTGGAACATCAGCGCCTATAATCGCGGGATGATGGGCTACCGCACGCCCAACATCGACCGCATTGCGAACGAAGGCGCAATATTCACTGATTACTATGGGCAACAGTCTTGCACCGCCGGACGCTCGGCTTTTATCACCGGGCAAAGTCCCTTGCGCACCGGGCTGCTCAAAGTAGGTCTGCCCGCGGCAAAGGAAGGCCTTTCCGCCAAAGATCCTACCATAGCTGAACTGTTGAAGCCGCAAGGCTACGCGACAGGGCAGTTCGGCAAGAACCATCTTGGCGATCGCAACGAGTTCCTGCCCACAGTGCACGGCTTCGACGAGTTCTTCGGCAACCTCTATCATTTGAATGCCGAAGACGAACCGGAGCATCCGGACTATCCCAAAAATCCCGCGTTCAGAGCACAGTTTGGTCCGCGCGGCGTCATGAAATGTACGGCGACGGCTACCGACACACCGGGCGACGATCCGCGCTTCGGTCCCTGGGGCAAGCAAAAGTGCGAGGATACCGGGCCGCTAACGAAGAAGCGAATGGAGACGATCGACGAGGAATTCCTCGGTGCTTCGACTGATTTCATCGAACGCGCGAATCGAGACAAGAAGCCTTTCTTCGTGTGGTTCAACCCAAGCCGGATGCATATCTGGACTCGTCTCAAAGCGGAATCTCAGGGGAAAACAGGCCTCGGCATCTATCCTGACGGCATGGTGGAGCATGACGGGCAGGTCGGGCAGATTCTAAAGAAGCTCGACGACCTCGGCATCGCCAACAACACGATCGTCATCTACACGACCGACAACGGGGCCGAGACATTCTCGTGGCCCGATGGCGGAACCACGCCATTCAAGGGCGAGAAGAACACCAACTGGGAAGGCGGCTATCGCGTCCCCGCAATGGTTCGCTGGCCCGGACTGGTGCCGGCACGGACCGAAATCAACGACGTGTTTTCGGCGGAGGACTGGGCCACGACGCTGGTCGCGGCGGCGGGCGAGCCCGACATCAAGACAAAGCTGTTGGTGGGCTACGATGCCGCTGGAAAGAACTTCAAGGTCCACCTCGACGGGTACGACCAGCGCGACCTTCTCGCCCGCAAGGGCGCCAATAAGCGCCGCGAATTTTTCTACTGGACCGACGACGGCAACCTGGCCGGGCTTCGCTACGACCAATGGAAGGCCGTCTTCCTGGAACAGAAGGCGCACGGGCTCGACGTGTGGGCGCAGCCGATGATTCAACTTCGGCTGCCGTCGCTGTTTAACCTCCGATCCGACCCGTTCGAGCGGGCTCAGCATGAATCCGGCGACTACGTCAGGTGGTTCATCGAGCACGCCTTTGTGCTGCTCCCCGCTCAGGCGGTCGTGGGACAGCATCTCATGAGTTTCCAGCAGTTTCCGCCGAGGCAAAGACCTGGTTCATTCTCCGTCGAACAGGCGATGGAAAAGCTAAGGAATCCACCCTCCAGCAATTGAATTCAGCATCATTCCGATTGGAAGCGAATAGCGAAAATTCAAGGAGTCCACCATGACCATCAAGAGTCGAACTGCCTGTATGACCATCGCCTTCCTGCTCTGCGGGGCGGCACCGGCGCTGGCCCAGACCACACCTTCGACGCCGCAGCACGAGCCGCTGCAGAAGACGATCGGCCAAGCCAGGCCGGAGATTGTGCCGTCCTTGATCGTAATGAACGCCCGCGGCGCCAGCCTGCAGGGCGGGAAGCTGACACTCACCGGCGTGGCGCCCAACTCGATCGTTTTCGCGGACCGCCCGGTGCGGGCGGCAGGGCATTCGCTCACGACCGACCTGCTGGCGGAATGGTCGCCGAGCAATGATAGCGCTGAGAGCTTTACCAGGGATCCGCCGAACGCCACGGTCTCGATGCTCGGCACGGACGGGTCGAAAATCCGCGATGCCGTCGTGGTGCTGAAGACGGCGAAGCTCGAGGGCGACCGGCTGACCTTCGATGTCGATGTGCTTGAAGGCGATCTTTCCGGCGGCGACGGGCCGGCGGCGCTCTTCATCGACCGCTTCGGCTTCGGTGGCTTCCACGGCGGCGGCATGGGCGGCTTCCACGCCGGCGGCTTCCGCGGCGGCTTCGACCGCGTGGGGACGGTCGGTATCGGTCGCGTCGGTGTTGACCGCGTCGGCGCAGTCGGCGTCTGGCGTCGTCCCTACGTCGCTCGCGGTGCCTGGTATCGCGGGGGCTACGGTGCTGCAGCGGTCGGTGCGGCCGCGGTGGGTGGGGCTGCGCTGGGTGCGGCGGCAGCCAGCACCTATCCCTACTGCGGTTATTATCCGTACCCGCCCTGCTACTGAGGGAAGGTGCGTCGTTCGACGCGGGAAAGAATCTCGGGCGCCCGCGCTTCGGCGCCCGCAAACCACGAGGTCCGATCGATCAGCCCCTCTGCAGGAGATCGATGATGAATCGGCGCAGGGACATCTGGTTCGGCATGGTGGCGTCGCTCGCCACCATGATGGTCGCACCCGCATCAGCACAACAGCAAAAACCGAACATTCTCTTCATTCTCGCCGACAATATCGGCTATGGCGACATCGGAGCTTACGGCGGCGGCGAGCTGCGCGGGGCGCCGACGCCGCGCATCGACCGGCTCGCGGCCGAAGGCTTGCGGTTGACGCAGTTCCTGGTCGAACCGGCCTGCACGCCGTCGCGCGCAGCCTTCATGACCGGACGCTACTCCATTCGCTCCGGCCTGTCGCTGGTTGCGGTCGAGGGGACTTCAATCTCGCTGCCAGCGACAGAAATCACCGTGGCCGGAATGCTGCGCGAGGCCGGCTACGCCACGGCGATGTTCGGCAAATGGCATCTCGGCGCCCAGCCTTACAGCCAGCCCCAGAACAAGGGCTTCGACGAATTCTACGGCATCCCACCCGGCGATACCTGGGATGCCTTCCTGATGATCCAGCAGGCTCGGCAGACCAAGACGCTCGATATCCCGCTCGACAAAGGACCGCAGATCGTCGAGGCCAAGCGCGGGGAGGCGCTGAGGACGGTGAAACCCTACACCGCGGAAGTCCGACGCGAGATCGATTGGGAACTGGTCGACCGCGGCGTTGATTTCATGCGGCGCCAGCAGGCGGCCGGCAAGCCGTTCTTTCTCTATATGGCGATCTCCCGAACACACTTCCCGAACCTGCCGTCGAAACGCTTCGAAGGCCAATCCCGCATTGGCCAGTTCGGCGATTCCCTGATGGAAGGCGACGCCATCGTCGGCCGAATGCTCGATGCACTCGACCAGTTCGGCCTCGCGCGCGACACCATCGTGGTGTTCGCGTCCGACAATGGCCCTGACGGTCCCGTCTCGCGCCCGTTCGGCGGCGACGTGCCGGACATGGGCTCGTCCGGGCCGTGGCGCGGGGCGCTGGGTGACGTGAGTGAAGGATCGATCCGCACCGCCGCCATCATTCGATGGCCGGAGCGAATAAGGCCGCGATCGTCCTACGCCATGTTTTCGATCATGGATTTCTTCCCGACCTTCGCGCGGATTGCCGGCGGCAAAGTGCCAGATGATCGCCCGATCGACGGCATCGACCAGACCGACCTGCTGCTTGGCGGGAACGACAGCGGGCGGCGCGAACATCTCCTGACCTTCGTCGGCCCGTCTCTCGTTGCGGCGCGCTGGAAGCAGTTTCGCATCTATTTTGCCGACGTGGCGCCGGGCCGTAGCGGCTCCGGCGGCGCGACCCTATTGGGAGGAGTCGGCGCCAGCGCCGCGCCGATGAACGGCTACCCCAAAGTGTTCAACATCGAAGCGGACCCGCACGAAGAACACAACATCGGAGAGATGTACGAATGGGTGATCGGCCCGGCGCTGAAGACGGTTGAGGAATACAAGGCAAGCCTCGTGAAATCGCCGAACCCGCCGGCCGCGAACATGACACGGTTTTGAACAGCGAACATGTGAGCAGCGCGATTTAACGCCGAGGAGATAGAGAATGAGCATAACCTCGAACACCTGGCACGGTCTGCCGGCATCGCTTCACTTGGACCGCCGAGTCTTGCTCTCGTCGCTGGCGATGCTTCCATTGCTCTCTGCTTCGCTTCGCTCGACCCCGGCGGGGGCTCAAGCGCAACGCGATCCGCTCCCGTCCTGGAACGACGGCGCCACCAAAGCCTCGATCCTCGACTTCGTCGCGCGCGTCACGACGCAAGGCGGGCCCTTCTTCGTCCCGGTCGAGCAACGCATCGCGACCTTCGACAATGACGGTACGCTCTGGATCGAGCAGCCGATGTATATCCAATTGGCCTTCGCACTCGACCGTGTGAAGGCCATGGCGCCCATGCATCCGGACTGGAAGACCAAGCAGCCGTTCGCGGCGGTGCTGGACGGCGACCTGAAGGCGCTTGCGGCTTCAGGCGAAAAGGGATTGGTCGAAATCATCGCCGTGACGCATGCCGGCATGACCACGGCGGAGTTCGAGAAGATCGTCACCGACTGGCTCGCGACCGCACGCGATCACCGCTTCAAGCGGCCCTATACCGAACTGGTCTACCAGCCGATGCTCGAACTGCTCGCTTACCTCCGGGCCAATGGCTTCAAGACCTTCATCGCGTCAGGCGGCGGCATCGAATTCATGCGGCCCTGGACCGAGCGGATCTACGGAATACCTCCGGAGCAGGTGATCGGATCGTCCATCAAGACGCGATTTGAGATGAAGGACGGCGCGCCAACACTTTTCCGGCTGCCCGAAGTCAACTTCATCGACGACAAGGCGGGAAAGCCGATCGGCATCAACGAGCACATCGGCCGCCGTCCGATCGCGGCCTTCGGCAACTCCGACGGCGATCTCGAAATGCTGCAATGGGCGACGCTCGGCGCCAGTGGCGCGCGATTCGGCCTGATCGTCCATCACACCGATGCAGAGCGCGAATATGCCTACGACCGCCAGTCGCATTTCGGCAAGCTCGACGTGGCGCTCGACGCCGCAGCGGTGAACAGGTGGACCGTGGTTGACATGAAGAAGGATTGGAAACGCATCTTTGGCTTCGAATGACGTTTGACCCCAAAAAATGACAAGCTGACTGCAGGTGCGCGCACTGGCGTCTTAGCGAAGACCGCGCGAGAATTACGCGCTATCGACGGCTGACCTGTGCAGCAACAGCAAAAGCGCAGCATCCTTGTATCATGGGCGATGACATCGGCGATTACTGGACATCAGCGCCTACAATCGTGGCATGATCGGCCACCGGACGCCCTATGTCCCCGGGCTGGACCTTTCTGGCCTTGGCGGAGCCGGAGACCGACGAACTATTGATTTCTGTGGTCCGCCACTGTCCGTCAACGATCGCGCATCTAGCATAGAAATAGGTCTTTTCCTCCGCTCTTGTTCGCCACCGTCTATTCCCGTCCGCCTCAAGCCGTGCTATTTTTGGGGACTAGATTGGGGACCGGATAGGGGAGGGGCGGATGACAGGTAAGCTCACTGCGCGCAGGGTGACGACTGCGAAGGCGGGCAAATACGCTGACGGCGGCAACCTCTACCTGGTCGTCTCACAATCAGGTTCGCGGAAATGGGTTTTGCGCTTCACTTGGCGCGGCAGGGCCAAGGAAATGGGCCTTGGCAGCGCCGTCAGTGTCTCCCTAGCTGATGCCCGGGAGAAGGCCGCCAGCGCGCGTCGGAAGATAGCCCAAGGCCTGAACCCTATTGACGACCGGAAACGCACCGGTGGCGTCCCCACATTCGCCGAAATGGCTGATCAGGTGCGTGAGGCTCTCTCGGCTGGTTTCCGCAACGAGAAGCACAAGGCGCAGTGGAAATCGACGCTGGAGACCTACGGCGCCCCCATGCGCGCCAAGCCGGTGGATACCGTCACAACCGACGATGTGTTGGCCATCCTAAAGCCGATCTGGATCATAAAGGCCGAAACGGCCTCGCGGTTACGGGGGCGGATCGAAAAAGTCTTGGACGCCGCCAAAGCCAAAGGTTACCGGGACGGCGAGAACCCGGCGCGCTGGCGCGGCCACCTTGACCACTTGTTACCCCGGCCATCGAAGCTGTCACGCGGGCATCACCCCGCAATGCCCTACGACGAGGTAGCAGGGTTTGTAGCGGACCTTGGCGGGCGCGAGGCTCTCGCCGCGGTGGCGCTGGAACTGTGCATCCTCACCGCCGCGCGCTCCGGCGAGATCCTCGGCATGCGCTGGGGTGAAATCGACCTCGGCAAGAAAATCTGGAGGGTGCCTGCCCATCGGATGAAGGCGGGCCGCGAGCATCGGGTCCCCCTGTCTCAACGCGCCACCGACATCCTTGCCAGACTAGGCGAGGCCCGTTCGGGCGACTTCGTATTTCCCGGCCAGCGCCGCGACAAACCGCTGTCGAACATGGCGATGGAAATGATGCTCCGCCGCATGAAAATTGAGAACGCGACGGTCCACGGCTTCCGCTCCAGTTTCCGCGACTGGGCCGGGAACGAAACCAGCTATCCACGCGAATTGATAGAAACCGCTCTCGCGCATGTCATTGGCGACAAGGCCGAGCAGGCCTATCGCCGCAGCGACGCGCTGGAGAAGCGCCGCCAACTGATGGAGGCATGGGCGTCCTATTGCGCGGCGGACCCGACCCCCAAGGTCGTGCCGTTCAGGGGCAAGGCGTAGGCCGTGGCGGTCAAGTGCAAGGCCAAGCGCAAGGTTGTGACGGTCAAGCGCAGGGCCAAGCGCAAAGCCGAGGGGGACCGCCCGAACCCAGCAGAGGCGCTCGTGTGGCTTCGCGCCATAGCCGAGCACATCAAGGAAACCTATAAGTCATACGGGGCGCATGAGCCGCCAGCACCGGTTGCCGGTGATGACGTGAAGTCTTACGCCGCCGCGCACGGGCGGCGCGACCAGTGGCTTGCCGATAGGCGGCGTCTCTGGTGGTTTTTTCGTGCGGTGAAGGTCTACGGCTTGGAGAAAAACAAGGAAAGCCTTGAGCAGCTACTCGGCCTAACGCCCGGACGCGGCCGCCCCGTGGTTCAAGACCGGCGCGACGAAATCCTACAAAAGCTGCTCGATATAGTTCTGCTGCTTGAGCCCAGAGGTCCGACACGCAAGGCCCAGCAAGGCCAACCGGCGCGCCCGGGGTGGAAAACAATAAGCGCGATTTGCGGCATGACAGTTCCGGCAGCCAAGAATCTGTACCAGCGCGAGCTGTCAAATTTCAATGAAGCCTTGGCGAAAGGAATCGTCGCGCGCCTGAAGCAAAAGCCGCCGCCGATAGGGGAGGCGAAAGCTCGCTCCGCAGCCCTTGGGAAAGAAATTGCCGCGCGCAATCGCCGCGCGGAGCCATCGGCTCACTAAATCCGGCAAATAGCGAGCTACCGGTTTTCTCGACAGCATAACCCGAATTGGGATTTTCTTCTCCGCGTCCGACGCAAATTGCGTGGACGCAATTGGAGGATTTCTCGATGCACAATGCCGCTGTTGAAAAACTGGGGCTGACGATTGCCGAAGCCGCCTTTGCTGCCGGTATTGGCCGCAGCCGCTTGTATGAAGCAATCGCGGACGGGCAACTCACCGCCCGGAAGTTTGGGGGGCGGACCGTCATCTTGCGCAGCGATCTGAACAGTTTTTTAGACGCACTGCCCGCCATGAATGGCGAGGCTGCTACGGGCAAGGCCGCGCAAACCTGAATCGCAAGCAAAAGGGCGACCCCGCAACGGGCCGCCCTTTCAATTTCCGTTCCCAGCACCGCCAAGCACTGGAGTTCACGCGTGTTGTATAATCATCGAGCCGGCCCTCCGCAACAACTCCGCCACCGTTGTCGCAATTTCCGCTGTGGCGGTCTTTTGAAGAATCCCACCAACGATCGCAGGGCCGCGTTTTGCTGTGAGCCTTGCGAGCGCGCTCACTTCGCTAGCCGCTGCATCGTTTGCGAAGCGGCCATCGCAAAGGCGTCTCGCCGGAGGGCGGTTTGCTGGCGCTCAAAGTGCCGCCACGCGCTGCAACGCCACCCGGGGAAGTACCGGCTTCGTGTGGGTCAGAACGCGGCAAAAACAGTCTCCGCTACCCCCACAGCGGGGTTGGGTCACAACGCACAAGAAAAATCAGCAAAATCAACGCTAAAAACCGGCACCAAATCCGGTCGAGCCTTTCGCATTATCGCCGGTCCCGCGGCCGATCCGATCAACTTTAAAAACTGGCCCGATCTGCCAAAGTCCCACCGGGTGCTGATTAGGCGCACCACGCCGCCCATCAACGTCATCGGCGGTTACCGATTCCCGGGAGCGCCGGAAGCCGATTTGTCGAGCACCCACGCCGATCGGGTGCTGGCATGAGCGCCGCCGGAACCCGCCAGGGCGTCCCTGCGATCGACTTCCAACAGCTCTCCGCCGTGACCACAACGTCGCAGCAGCCAACCGGGCGATCGCCGACATGCGACGCGAGAAACCCCTGTGCCTGCAATACCAGGCGGGCCGCCGGCTCTGGCGCCTCAGCGGTGGCAAGGCCGTTCCCAGCGCCGTCACCACCTCATCACCAGCAATGTATCCGAGTCCCGGTCGACGACGCGTTGTTCGCCGAAATGCCGGGCCAAAGTTGGAGGTTGAAATGAGCGAGCAGTCTAACGAAAAGCTAAAACTTGAACTGGTTGACCCGACGCTATCCGCAGACGACGAGGCGGCGCTCGACCAGGATGAACTGGAGTACCGCAGTCTGCGCCGCGACCTTCCCGGCGTATCTGGAGCGTCGGCGCAAGGCATCGTCGCGATCGCGGTAAGCAGGATGCCGACGAAGAACGAGTTCTTTCGGACCCACGCGACGTTCCGCCCGACCGTTAAGCTCGTCAACGTCGAGGTCGGCATGGAGCAACACTACTTCGCCGTCACCCCGGATATGGAGCAACCGCTTCACGGTATCGGTATCGGCTGTGCGGAACATACTCTCTATCTGACCATGTCGCCGCGCGGCAGCTATCACGTCATCCCGATCAACTGCGAGACCGAGAATGAATACACAAGGACGAAAGAGATCGGGTTGCTCGACGGTGTGCAGCGGTGGGTGCGGCTCTACTCCGACAGGGACAACAAAATGTACAAGGTGTTCCCTGCGCCGGCGGGTCGCTTCGACGACCCAGTATGGCCGCCACTGAGCGAGGCCAAGATCTTCCGACTCTGCTTCCGCGACAAGGGTCGGATGCTCGACAGCCTCGAGCATGTGCTGTTCAAGAAATGGGCGGCCCGTGACCGGTAGCACGGCATGGTTCGACCGGCCGGAGTTCGCCGGTTTCGAGGAAATATGGTTCGTTGATTTCGAATTTATTTCCCGGCCCGGCGAGCACCCGGACGTGCTCTGCTTGTGCGCGTATGAACTGCGCGCCGGGCGGCGCATCCAGCTCTGGGAGGATCAACTCGGACCCGCGCCACCCCACCGCACGGACGACCGCGCACTGTTCGTCTGCTTTGCCGCGACCGCCGAATGCGGCTGTCATCTTGCACGCGGCTGGCCTCTGCCGAGCAAGGTGCTCGATCTCTCCCCGATGTTTCGCTGCTACATCAACGGGCGCGTGCCGTCGCCCGAAGGCAAGGGGCTGGTTGGAGCCTTGCGCCATTTTGGTCTCGACACTGCCGGCGAGAAGTACAAGGAGGCGATGCGCACACGCATCCTGCAAGGTCGCCCTTACAGTGCGGAGGAGATCGCGCAGATCCTCGAATACTGCACGAGCGACGTTGTAGGATTACCTGCGCTGTTGGAGCGGCTGCTGCCACACGTCGACCTGGACATCGCATTGCACTGGGGCGAGTTCGTCGCGGTGTCGGCGGCGATGGAGCACCGCGGCGTTCCGATCGATATGGAAATCGTCCGCCAGCTTCAGGACAAAGACGCGTGGGCCAATGTGCGCGACGCCATCGTGCCCCGGATCAACCCGCAATATGGTGTCTATGTGCAGGACGCCGCCGGGAATTGGAGTTTCAGTACTGCGTTGTTCGAAGCGTACTGCGTCCGCGCCGGCATCTCATGGCCCCGCCATGAAGGCTCCAATAAACTCGACCTTCGCAGCAAGACCTTCGACAGCATGGCCAAGGCCTATCCGGAGACCGAGCCGCTGCGCCAGCTGCGCCACGCCCGCAACAAGATGCGGCGGGTCAAGCTGGCGATCGGAGCCGATGGGCGCAATCGAACGGTGCTCTGGCCGTTCGTCTCCAAGACCGGGCGCTCGCAGCCGAAAGCCTCCGAATGGATTTTTAGCCCCGCGGTGTTCTTGAGGTCCCTCATCAAGCCAAGACCTGGGCGGGCGATCGCCTACATCGACTGGTCGGCGATGGAATTCCAGATCGCGGCGGCGCTGTCCGGCTGCATGCCGATGCTCGATCTGTATGCCAGCGGCAGCCCTTACATCGAGTTTGCGAAACGGTTCGACGAAGCGCCGCCAGGATCGACCAAGAAATCCCATCCGCACATTCACGAGCGTTACAAGGTCGGCTGTCTCGGCGCGCAGTACAGCATGCAGCACGTGACCTTGGCGCAGCGGCTGGGCGTCTCGACGTTCGCTGCGCACGAGATGCTGAACCAACACCGAGGGCTGTTCTCGAAATATTGGACGTGGGTGGAGGACTGGATCGCGCACGCGCTCAACACCGGCACGATGCATACGCCGCTCGGCTGGGCGTGCCGTACCGGCATCACCGAATTCAACGCGCGCTCGATCGGCAATTTCATAGTGCAGGCAACGGGAGCCGACATCTTGCGGGTCGCCTGCATCGAGGGCCACCGCCGCGGCCTGCAACTGTGCGGTTCGGTGCACGACGCGGTGCTGATCGAAAGCTCGCTGGAGCGGATCGACGCCGACGTGGCTTTGATGCGCGAGATCATGCGCCGCGCCTCGCGCGTGGTGCTCGGCGACTCCGAATTGAGAACGGGCGTCGACATCGTCCGCTATCCGGACAGCTATTCCGACGCCCGGGGCGTCAAGATGTGGAACGAAGTCTTGGAACTGCTGGAGCTGTACCGGCGCCTGAAAGCGGAGGGCGGCCGTGTCGCAGCAACCGCCTGAGAAGCCCGCCCGTAACCTGGACGAATGGGATGCCGAGATCGAAGCGGAGTTCCGGCGTGTAGTCAGGGCCACGAAAAGGGCCAGCGCGCCAAACGCGTCGAGGCGGATGGGCTGGCTGCGGAAGTACACCCTGGTGCCGAGGGAATGGGAACAGCGGCTGTTGAATGCGAAACGGATCAGCACCTACCGCCTGGCGCACGAGATCCTGTATCTGCATTGGTATGGTAAGGGAAAGCCGGTCACCGTGTCTGGTAAGGTGGCGAGGGCAGTGAAAATTTCTGCTCGATCAAAATGGGACGCCCTTGCCGAATTGGAACGGGTGGGGCTGATCGTGGTGGACCGCAAGCCGCGTAGGTCGCCACGGGTCACCCCGCTCCACACTCAGGCACCGAAATCATGGGCGTGATCGCGCACAGTCACATGGGCGCGGTCGCGCCCAAGATTCCCGGCAACATGCGCGCGATCGCGCCCAAGGGGTCCCTATTATCTATTCTTGTTCTCTCAATTGAGTTCTTAGAATCTGTGGGAGCAGCAGGTGAGCAACGATCACTGAAATCACTGATGTCATTGACCTTGGCGGTCGTCTCGCGCGCGCGGTATCTGTCGTGAGCGCCCTGCGCCAAAGCGACCTCTTGGCAGGTCACAAACTGATACCCTTATCCGGCGCGCAACTCGTAAACACGGATGAAAAACTCGCCATCATGGGAACACCTGGTGATATTCCCCCAACGGCGCCGTTCTCCGAAAATCAGTACCTCGCGATGCGAGCGCGAACGTCGCGACGGCCGCTGTGATGCTGAAACCCAAGCCTCGGCCTCCCGCTGCGAAACCGCCGCTCTTCCCTCAACCAACCCCCGAGCATTTGTAAAACTGACCAAGCTCGGGAGAAGTGGCCTCTAGCCCTTCGGTTTGTTCCATCAATCATGCCTGTCGGAACCAAAGGGAGATCGCAATGGCGCGAGTTCTCTTGGTTATTGATGACGGCATAACCGCCATCGGCGTCGGGGTCGGGAGCTTCTGGGATAGACAATTCCGCGGGTACATCCGCCACGCCGAAAATACGCTTTCAGAAAATAACGATCTGCTGTATTAACCGGAGTAGAAGGAGCGGATGGGCGCCTCCAATCCCGCCTTCTTGCGCCTGTTTCCTGAAGGCAAGAGCAACCGTTCCGAAGAATGTGCACGGCTCAGGAGACGGCACATGGCGCGAGTGGTATCTCAATCCTCTGGTGACAACGTTAAGCCGCGGAATGAGCCTCCGAGCGGCTCGTCCCTAATTGTTACAGGCCGAGTTTTCCGGGACACCGGCGGCGACATCGGTGGACTGCTGGTCGAAGCAGTCGATGTCCGTAGCCGTGGCGGGATCGTCCGGCTTGCCTCGGCCGCCATCGAGACAGGCAAGTTCTCTATGGCAATCCCTGTCAAAGGTCAGCGTCCCGAAAACCGGATCAACCTTCAGCTGCGATTGTTCGCGCCCGATCGGCCGGGCGTCGATCGCAAGCGGCGACTGCTTTTCGAATCCGAGATTCGCGAGGGCGCCGCGGCGCGCGAGCACTTCGAGATCGAGCTTCCCCAACTTTCGATCGAGCGCGCTGGCCTAGCCCGCGGCGTCCCTCCGCCGCGTACGCCGCCAGCGGATGCCGCGGCCGCGAGGGCGCGGCGTGCCGAGCTTCGCAAGGTCGAGGAGAAGGCGTTCTCCGAGGCGCTGGGCGAGGTGAAGGAACGGCGCGATCTATTCCGGCAAAAGGTTCGCGACCTGCTCGCCGACTCCATCTCGACAGTGACGCCCGAAGACCGCCAGCGCAGCCGGTTCGTCCCGATGCCGGCCGACATTCGCAAGGTCGGAGAGCAGGCGCTAAAGAAGGATTTCAAGACCCTGACCGGAACGCGCGATCCAGACACGGAGGAGGAAGGCGGCAAGATCGAGCGGACGGGTCGCCTCCGCCTGACCAAGGCCCAGCTCGAGAGGCTGCCGGGCGGCGGCACCGCCCCGTTGGAGATCACGGAAGAGAAGCTCGAGAAGATCCTAGGCACCACGCTCGACAAGCCGGCCCAAGTCTTCCGCTTTGCCCCCGCCGACGATCCCTGCCGGCCGCGCACCGACGCCGAAGCCTGTCTCGACGGCGACGAGGATCATCATCACGAACCAACCGAACCGTTGGAGCCGGGCGTGATCACCCGCGAAGGCGAAGCGCCCGTCTATGTCAGCAAAAAGGCGATCAACGAGCTGATGGAGCGTCAGGCCTCTCCCGAGGACCTGCTAGTCTTTGGCCCGAAGAAGGAAGGGCGCGACCAGCTGCTCGAGCCCAGCCTCAATGCCGACGGCGTCTCGAACGCGATCGCCAAGGTCACCTTCGCTCCCGGCCCGGCCGACGTGCCAGCCCTTCATTTCTTCAACGACCTCCAGATTGCGTTTGAGCCGATCTGGCAGGAGGCGCTCGACGACCGATTCCTGAACGACGTCGAGGCCGCCTACGACAAGTTCGTCGAGCGCGGCGGCGCGCCGGCTGTGAAGAGGGTCAAGGATTTCCTTGGCGGCGGGGTGTTTAACACCAATTTCTTCCTCAACGAGCTGCTCGATATCGGCACTTCGGCCGACACCGCTTATGAAGGCGTCGCCAGCACTCTGATCATCACCCGCGAGGAGTGGAACGCGCTGCCGACGCTGGCGCGCAACCAACTTTCGCAGATCGCGACCCAGATCGCCAACATCCGCCAGGTCTTGCTCGACAAGATCGACGAAGACGAGACATCGCTGTTCGACCTGCTGGCCGCAGCAGGCACCACCCGCGCCCTGATCCAAGCCGGCCTTGGGCCGCTGCTGACCAAGAGCGCGATCCAGCTGCGAACCAAGCTACGGCTGCTCAAGTCCGATGCCGACGGGATCGTTGCGCTAGCGCGCCGCCTCGTGCTGGAAAACGAAGCGACCCGTCCGTTCCGTCCGACCCACACCATCATCGAGGACCTGAAGCGGCAGCACAGCCGCGCCTATCCGTTCCGCCACTTCGCCGCGAGCCCGCAGTATCGCAGCGTCAATTTCGGCCTACTCGTCACCTACAAGCAGATCTGGACTTTGAAGGCTTACCAGGTCGGCGAGCTGGTCAGCACCGTTCCGCTCGCTCCGAAGGAGGTCCGCAAATATAACCGCCGCACGCTGCGCAGGACCAAGCGCGCCGTTCAGGAAGTCGAGTCGCGCTACGAGCGGCGAACCGGCGAGTCCGAGGACCGTGCGCGGATAGAGTCCGAGATCATTCACCGTGCGACATCAAAGACCAATTTCTCCATGAGCTCGACCGGCACCGTCAGTTATGGTGCGGGCGGGAGCGGCGGCGGTGGCGGCGAACAGGGTGGCGGTGGAGGCATGGGCGTCTCCGGCTCGAATACCACCACCTTCACTCGCGACGTCGAGAAGCATTCCGACTCCGTCAAGAAAGAGTTCAACGAGGCGGTCCGCAAGGCGAGCGAGGAGGTGAAAAACGAGCGCAAGGTCGAAATTTCGACCGAAGAAACCTTCGAGGAGGAGGTCACCCAGTCGGGCGAAATCATGAACCCCAATGACGAGATTCCCTGCACTTTCCTCTTCTACGAGCTGCAGCGGCGGATCGGCATCGAGGAGAAGATCCATGCCCTCCAGTCGGTCATTTTCGTCGCCCAGGAAGTTCCGGCGCCAAGCGAGCTCACCCATACCTGGCTGATACGCCACGACTGGATTCTTAGCCGCGTGCTGCTCGACCCGTCCTTTGCGCCGGCGCTCGGCTATGTTTCGACGAGCCTGATCAGCGACGATGTCGCGCTCCGGGAGATGCGCGAGGGCCTGTTCCGCCAGCGCAAACTGGTCGAGGATCTGAAGCAGGACCTCGCCGATCGCCGCGCACTAGCCGGGCTGCGTTACGGCGCGCTCCAGAAGCAGATCGAGAAGACTGCCGAGTCCGCCGAGGGCGGCGGTGGGCTGTTTGGCGACATACTCGGGGGGATCGGCGATATCGCCGGCGGCATTCCGATCGTCGGCGGCATTGTCGAGGGTGCGATCGATATGGTCACCGGCGAGGGTGAGCCGAGCCAGGCCGACCAGCTGCGCGAAGGCGCGGCCCGCGACGCTTATGAGCGCGAACAGCGCGAGGAGCAGGACCTCGCCTCACGGCTGATGAGCGCGATCTCGACTTTGGAGTCGATGCAGCGCGATTATACGGAGCGCCTGTCCCGCCACCTCTCGCAGCTCGGCCAGGTCCACCGGCTTCTCGACCATATCTGGCAGAACATCCTTTACTACATGCAGGCGGTTTGGGCCCATGAGCCGGACGACCAGCGCTTCCTGCGCCTCAAGGACGTGCCGGTCCCCGTTTTCACCAAGGACAAGTCGCGGACGATCAAAATCAATCCCGCGGTTTTCGCGGCAGCCACTGACGTAGCCGCAATCGACACTAAATGGGTCCACGCGACTAGCGGCCTTGGTATCAAGCAGCCACCACTGAGCGAGGCGGACAAGATCAAGACGGTGCCCTTGTCGCGCGTCGCGAACATCTACAAGCCGGTCGGTGTCGTCGCGAACTATCTCGTCTTGCCCATGTATGAGGCGAACCCGATCACTGAGTTCATGATGGAGCCTTACGTCACTCTCGCCGAGGGTGAATATGGCCTCTCCGACCCTGACCCGATCGGCAATATGACCCTCGACGAGTTCGCCGACTATGTCTGTTGCCTCCGCGAGCATTACCAGAAAAACAACCGAACCGACGAGTTCGAGAAGCTCCAGCCCGAACTCCGTGCTGTGTTGAAGAAGCTGCTGCAGCGCTCGCACCGGGACGAGGACATTGTCATACCTTGTGAGGACGGCCTGTACATCGAGGCACTCCCGGGCGCGCATTCGGTTATGGAGCAGTTCAAGCACCTGCATCGGATCATCGACGTCAAGAGCGCGCAGGCCCGGCTTCGCGAGATCGAGCTCGACAACATTCGCCAGGCCGAGCGCATCCTGCAAAACGAGCTCGAGGATCCGGACATCGAAAGCAAGTACGTGTTCGAGGGTGGTGGAAGCATCGTTGGACCCCACCCCTAGGCCCCGCGCCGGCTGGTTATTCAAGGTGGCGGCATGAGCGACCCGAGGCAAATTGCCCGCGAGCTGGCACTATGGAAGGACGTCCTAGCTGACATCCGCAAGAGGGTAGCGGACCACAAGGCGCTGCTGATGTGGCGCAGGAACGGTCCGACCCTCTGGAGAAACCAACGGGCTCGCCTAACAAAACCGATCTACGACGCGCTCGAGCGAGTCACGAGCCTAACCATCAAGCTAGCAGTGCCGGAAACGACCGTGCTGTTCTCCGCGAGGTACGAGGGAATCGTGCTCCCAGACGGAACTCTCGTTCCTCCCAAGAAGGCCCGCACGTGGGATAACCTTCAGATAAACAACGAACGAAGTTCGATACCATTCGAGTTGAAGAGCCACGGTGCGATCAAGGACAGCGTCACCGGGGGGCTCGAGGGAGACCTAGAGGCCACTTTCAAGGAGAAGACTGCGGTGCGCGGCCAACTCGCGACCGACCAGGCCATAATCGACGAGGCCAGGCGGCTAGGGGGCTCGATCCGGGTGGCTGGCTACGACGCCGTGACTGGACGAGAGGTCGTGCACGACCTGCCGCCCCAGGGCATGCACTCGACCAGGGTGCCTACCTACCACCAGGTTCCAGACAAGTTACTTACCAACGTTTCCCGGGTCCCCGAGCCCACGCCCGGAGCAGCCCGCGCGCTCGGGGGACAGATCACGGCCGCTAACCGGGGTATTCCCGCCGGCTCGCAGATGGTCGACGCGCGCACCGAGGGGATCGCGGCGCGCGCCGGAGTAACCGGACCCAGCCCGGTCGCCGGCCAAGCGACGGCCGCGGCAGAACCAGGCGTCTTGGCGGCCGAGGCAAAGGTACCGAACTTGAGGCGCCTAGGTGCCGGAGCACTTGATGTGGGCGCCGAGCAAGCTTCGAAACTAGCGCTCAAGGGCTTTCGCGGAATCCGTTCGGTCGGCTCGTTCGCGTTCCGCATGGTGATTCCGCCGCTCACACCAGGGGCCATCATCATTGAGATTATCATCTTTGCGCTGACGGAAATCGTTACTGCCTATTTCGAGAAAGTGGAAAGGGAGAATTTCCAGAAGCAACTCAACAGGTTGCCTGCGATGGTCGAGCAGAAGGTCAAGGAGCAAAGGCAACAGGCCGCCGCTAAGTTGATCGAGTTCGTAGACAGTGGCGGCCCCGGCTTCGTCTACGCGAGAATCACCGCCACGGTCACGCGCTACTTGAAACAGGAAATGATGGTGTTGCCAGGCGGCGAGAAATGGGACGTCAGCATCGATAGCTTGGACTGGGACCAGTGGTCGTCGAGCGCGCGGTCCCTGAAGCCGGTGGAGACTGAGAAGTACGAGTACAATCCCCACCATGTTCCAGTCCGGGACCTGGTGACCGCAGTGGTCGTCATCGCCTTGCCGACGCGGGAATATCGGAAGGCGACGAAAATCGTGTTTACTGTGTCCGAGCCGATTTTCACGCCGTTTGACTGGCTCCTCGGCGCGCTCCAGTGGCTCCAGGAAACACTCCTGGTGGTCTACGAGGGACAGACGGGCGTAGTTGGCGGCATCGGCCCCGTGAAAGCCAAAACCGACAAAAAGTTCCTCGAGCGGTACTACGAGGTCCGCGACTGGCTGACCAAGCTTGGCAACCTCCTTGAGAAGCACCAAGCCGCTGAGACACTCGTCGGCACGGAGCAAGCCGGTCCGCTGCGCCGCGCGATGATCATGGAGGCAAGTCGCGTGATGAAGTTCCTGGCGCCTAAGCTCAAGGCACTGGTCCCCTCCGATCCCAAGAAGGATTATTACCCGATGTTCGAGACAACCCAGCTGGCCTCGCAGATCCAGGCCTTCATCGAGCGCTGCAAGCGGAGCGAGCACGACGGTTACTACCCCAAGCGGGAGCAGCCGACCAAGGGCAAGATAACCACGTCGGAGTTCTGGTCACGGAGCGGCTGGAAGCAACCGCCGCTGCCGTGACGGCTCGACCCTCGGCGACCGGAGCCATGAACGCGCGTCGCGGGCGGAGTGAGCGAGTGCCCCGCGGGTGCAGGCCATATTGGCATCCATCGTCCTGCAAGACAGGCTCGATCAGGAGCGTGGCAAGCGGCTCAGGCCGGTGCCGCTCGACAAGAGCTCCATGATCGCGTGACAACCGACGACCGATAAACCTCCGACGTATTGAGGTACCAACAAGTGATCACTCAAACATCGGTCACGGAGCCTGGCGAAACGCGCGGCATATTTCTAAATAGGGGCTCATCGGCTCGATTGAGGATCCATCCGTTCGCATTGTAATACGTGACCGTGCCGCTGCTGTCGCTCGTGCTGCCGTAGTACTGGCGCACATGCGCCGACACCTTGCTCATCAGGACGGCGAGCGTCAGCAGTGCCAGGAGGATCATCTTGGTCTTGGTCACTAGGGCGTGGGCTCATTAACACGCAGCCATAGCCGTATTGATGCCAACTGGATGAAGGCGAGGTAGTTGGCCGCAAGCTTTACGTAGCGAGTAGCGATGCGCCGACACTGTTTGATCTTGTTGAAGAACCGCTCGACCAAGTTGCGGGCACGATAGAGGTACGGG
The DNA here is from genome assembly GCF_056174665.1 of Bradyrhizobium sp. WYCCWR15520. NCBI lineage: Bacteria > Pseudomonadati > Pseudomonadota > Alphaproteobacteria > Hyphomicrobiales > Nitrobacteraceae > Bradyrhizobium > Bradyrhizobium sp. WYCCWR15520. The sequence continues at coordinate 341,556 of NZ_JBWBWM010000001.1, read as the reverse complement.
CTGAAGCAGATCGGGTCGTTGCGATTGCTTCTTGGCGGGATGTTTGCCCAAGCGCCCCTGTCGGCGGCAAGGGCTCTGATCCAGTCGGCGTCATAACCCCGGTCGGCCAACAGCATTGTTCCCGACTTCAAGCGAGACAGAAGCTCGCCCGCGAGCCGATTGTCGTGCGCCTCGCCGGCCGTCAGGGCGAGCCGGACCGGCATTCCATTCATATCGACCAGCGCGTGGATCTTACTGGTCAACCCCCCCGTGATCGGCCCATGGACTGTCTTCTGTTCCGAGTGACGCAGGCGCCGTGCTGATGCACGCGGACAATAGACGTGTCGATCATCTGCACGGCGGCGTCATGAGCGCCAGCCAGTGCGTTGATAATCCGGCTCCAGACGCCAGCACGCCGCCAACGAACGAAGCGGTTGTAGCAAGTAGTGTAAGGGCCGAACGGATTCGGTAGGTCGCGCCACGGTGCCCCAGATCGCAAGACCCAAAAGATGCCGTTGAGCACACGACGGTCGTTCACCCGGGAATGCCGCGCGGCTTGTTCGGCAGCATCGGCTTGATGGCAGTCCATTCGCGGTCGGTGAGTTCGTAGCGCATGATTCGAGGCTCCGGTTTGCAAGCTTGAATCACGCGCCGGGCGACGCCATCAACCCGCTATGACCGTCGAGGCAGATGCTGGTACCCTGTTTTACTTCCGCTTTCGGGGCATAGCCGACATGGCAGGACATGCTGCTAGGCTTGTCTCGGTCGAAAATGACCCGGAACGCATCATGGCCCAATTGGGCCACGTGGCTACCGCGCCGCCGAGCAACGTGATGAACTCGCGGCGCTTCAATTGATCTGACAAAATCACTCAAGCACCCGCTGACGGACCCCCACTAATTTGATATGCTGCCCTATCTGGCCTGGCTGGCGAGACCGAATTGCAGGTTCGCGCGCGACCCATCATTAGGGTGCCGTGGCATGAACAAGGTATTGCTTCTTGTCGCTTCCGCGTCGCTCGTCAGCGCCGCCGTCTTTTTCTTTTTCGCGGTAACGCCGAAGCCGCCCGGGCACGGCCCGGTGATCAGCGTCGGCGAAGTGCCGGATGTACAGCAACGACCTTGCGATGAGCGACGGGTGGTGGAGACGCCTGATCAGTTGGAGCAGGTTTTGCGTTTTTCCGATTTCGTCGGATGCGTCGTTGTTGCCAAAGACAAGTTCCTGAATATGACCGGACGATTGTCTATCCCGATAAAGTCCGGTGTATGGCTACAAGGCGAGCGCGGCGAATTGGGAAGCCGGCCAAGCTTGTTCACCGACGCCAAGTGCGCCGATCCATCTGCGAGTCCCCCCGAGTCCAAGGCCTGCCAAAGGTATTCACTCTTTCAGATCACCGGCAACAACATCTCCGTCACCGGCCTGCATCTGCGCGGCCCCGCAATGGGCAGCCGTAGCATCGACCAACCCTATGTCCATGCGATCGAGATCACCGCCGATCCCGACAACAAGCAGGGTCGCGGAATCTACGTGGGAGAGAACGAGTTCGATGAATGGACCGGTGCCGCGGTTGAAATCTTAAGCACGCGAGTGGCGCGGACGCCGAAACAGTACCTCAAGGAATGGGCGCGGCTGACAAAAGAAGACGCCGCATTGATCCGCGTCGAACGCAATTTCTTCCACCACAATGCACGGGAGGACGGCGGCTATGGAGTGAGCGTGGACAGGGGGGCTTTCGCGACCATCCTGGGGAACGTGTTCGACTTCAACCGCCACGCGGTGACTTCCGACGGATTCGCTCACACCGGATACATCACCCGCTTCAACTATGTTCTCGAAGGCGGCTTCAAACAGGGCAGCTCCTACAACCAACACTTCGACGTGCACGGCACCAACGACACAAACGGCAACAACATCAGCACGGGCTATGGCGGAACGGCTGGAGAAAATTATGAGGTCGCGTTCAACGCCATTCGCGGCGCTCAGCCCTACTACTGCTTCATATTCTGCCTCAAAACACGATCTGCATTGATGCTGCGCGGCAAGCCGACAATCGAATTGCGCTATGATGCGAATATCGCGGTTCACGACGATCTTGACGCCGCTGTCTCGTTGAAGATGGGCAAGCGCGACAGTGGTTGGGGTGAAGATCATGATCAGTTCAATTTCAAAGCGGTCGGCAATCAGTTCTCAGTCGACCACTCGGGCGATCTCGCCACCGGTGATTTCGACGGCGACGGCCGCACCGATGTGTTTGTAGCCACCGGCACAGCGTGGTTCTTCTCGCGCGGAGGCCAGGGACCTTGGGAGTTTCTGCGCCCATCGAACAAGCTCATGCGCGAGCTGGGTTTCGCCGACATCGACAATGATGGAATTACCGATGTTCTCTGGCGTGACCCGGCGGGCAACCTCGGCTTTTTCAAAAGTGGCCGAGGTGCGTGGACGCCGCTGACCACAACGCTCATGCCCATGACGGAGGTGCGTTTCGGAGACTTCGACGGCGACGGGCTGACGGATATTTTCTACACCCACAATGGGCAATGGCAGGTGTGGTACGGAAGCCTGAAGGACTGGCGGCCGACACAAACGTCGGGTTTCGCCATCACCGATTTTCTGTTCGGTGAGTTCGACGAGCGGAAGGGCACCGACGTTGCCGTCATTACGGGCGGCAAGTGGCAGATATCGAGCGGAGCCACCGGATCCTGGGCGCCGCTGAACTCCCTGCGACGTCCCAGTTTTCGCGGCGCGGTCGTCGCCGATTTTGACGGCGACGGTAGAAGCGACATCGCTTTCGACGAGGGGCGCCAGATGTGGAGTTACAGTTCAGGGGGATCCGGCCCACTTAACAGTTTGCGGGAGGGAGACGGGCAATCGGGGGCGTATCCGGAACTCAGCCGGCTGCTTGTTGGCCACTTCGACGGCGATCCTCGCGCCAAGGTCGTTAGCTACTACTCCGCCGAGTCAGGCCCGGGCTTAACCAACCACTTCATGATCTGGCGCGGCGGCCGGCGCGACAGGTTCGAAAAGCTTTCCTGGCACGCTATGCGCTAAATTCCGAGACAAATCGCGATGACCGATCTCAAGGAGGGTTCACCATGAGGATACGACGCGGTATCGCCGAGCTGCTTGCATGCGTGCGACATCGGCAATGATCCTGCATATGCCGCTGATCAATATTGGGAGCGGCAAGTGTTAGAACTGCTGGAACATTGTCCCGCTTAGTGGAGGCCGATCCGTCACTGTGGGTCGAGTCGGTACCGGCGGAAACTTCACCGGCTACTTCCAGGAGCTCGCGATCATCAATCGCAAGCTCGAGGAGTCGGAGATCAAGGCGCTCTACAACTCGTCATGTCAGCCGGTGACGTTCGACGGTGCGCAACTCGGTGGGCTGACGGCGACTGCGTCGTCGTACGAGAGCAACCTGCCGCAGTTCGTGCCCTCGAACGCCGTCGACAACTCGATCGGCACCCGGTGGTCATCCGACTTCAACGACAACGAGCAGATTACGATCAATCTCGGCAGTATACGTGACATCGCTAGAATCCGCCTAGTCTGGGAGACCGCATACGCGGCCACTTATGATGTCAAAGTATCCGACGACGGTATTAACTGGGCGCAGGTTGTCCGTCAATTCAAGTACAACTCCGATCCAAATCTGGTCGATATCTATCGAACGGCTCAGTACATCCGCATACAGGGCGTAACTCGTGCAACACCGTGGGGATATTCGCTGTGGGAGTTCGACGTGTTCCCGTGCGACGTCGCGCCTTAGCAAGCGTCGATGGCGAGCCACTTCGCAAGGCCGCGCGATCAAGCTCTAACGCGATCGATCGACGCCGGCACACGACGAGCGCCTGTTGTTCGGACACGCGATGCTCTACTACACGTTCTGGCCTTACGCCTATGACGAGGGCTATTGGGCCTATGCTTCAGTACCAACCGATACATCTTCAAAGCGTCAAAACCTACCGCGCACACCGGAGAAATTCCACGCTTCTTTAAGGACGAGGACGAATTGCGGCAAATCTGGAGTAAGCCGGATACCCGCAAGGCGTTGCTTGATGGAGAAAGGCTTCTTGGAATGAGGCCCCTGGTGAACAGCTTGTAGCCGAGGTGGGTTGCAGAGCGTCACTCCACCAAGTTCGACCACCATTACTCGCAAAAATTTAAATCAGGATATAGATTGCCTTTGGGACGTTTCCGGAGCGACATACTCGTTTGCTCATTGACCTGAGGGGGTGCTGGTCCGATGTCGGCTGAAAATACAGTGGGAAAACAACGAGGGAGGCCATTTCAGAAAGGTCAGTCTGGCAACCCGGACGGACGGCCGAACGGCTCCCGCAACGCCACCACGATCGCCCTTGAGACTCTCCTTGACGGCCAGGCGCAGGCGTTGACCCAAAAGGCGATCGACGTTGCCTTGACCGGTGATATCCCGGCTTTGCGTCTCTGCCTGGATCGTATCCTGCCGCCCCGCAAAGACAGCCCAGTGGCTTTTGACTTGCCGGAGATGAAAACGCTCAACGACGCGGTTCCGGCCATGGGCGCCCTTGTCAAAGCGGTTGGGCAGGGCGACCTGACGCCGGCGGAGGCCGCAGAGCTGACAAAAATGGTGCAGGCGTTCGCCAAAATCATCGAGACGGCAGAGCTTGAAGAGCGCGTTCAAAAACTGGAAGAGGCGATTGACAAATGACGCTGCTGGAAAGACGGCTCTCAAAACTGGAAGCGCCGATTTCGTCCAGCCGCCCGCAGAAGGTCGTGACAATTCGGTGTTGCCGAGATGAGGACAGCGATGCGGCGCGAGATCGCCACTTCGCGGCCCATCCCGAGGACCGGGATGCTACCATCGTGGTTTTCCTCAGGACGCTATGACTTTGCGAGACCCTCCAGATTACAGTGAAGTGAAGCGGGCCCGCGATGCGCGCGGCGCGCTGATCTCGCGGTTGCGGCTTTAGTGGGCCTGACGATGGCTACCGGGCTTTCATTCAGGTGGTAACAAAAATCGCCGCCAGGACGCAGCGGCCGCGATGGCCGCGAGGACACCTATTTCGTCCGGGCTATCGCCTGGCGATGCGGCGCTCCAGCCGCCAGCGTGCAAGCCGGAGCCGGTAAATAGCCCAGAGTAATCTTGCGAAGTGCATCAGAGGATGGACACCCATCGGCACAAGCGCGACGACGCCCAATGCCCCACACCGCCGGGCTGCGCATCGTTTGGGGACTGACCTGGGGACCGAGGTGACTATTCGTCAAAATAATCAATATGTATCAGTGTCTTACAAGGTAGTGCTGGCGGAGCCGGAGGGATTCGAACCCTCGATAGGGCTTTACAACCCTATAACGGTTTAGCAAACCGCCGCCTTCAGCCTCTCGGCCACAGCTCCGTAAGCGCGGATATGCCTGACGCGAGGGCCAGCCGCAAGCGGCAGATTCAAATTACGCCGAGGCCATTTAGAGGCACTGGCGCTTCGCGCGTCCGTGGTGCTGTCGCAGCCGGCGTTCGAGGCTTGGCGCGGCAGGAACGCAGATCCACAGCCCATCGGCCACGCGGCTGGCGCAATCATCGCGTCGCGGCCCTCGTCGGACATCCTGGCGTGCCAGCTCCGAATGCCTCGAAATGAAACGCCCATCGCGCGAACGTGATTCGACGTCGCTTGTATGCGATTCGGTTCCGGTTGAGCGGATTGCATGCGTCATGCTCTAGTATTGGGTTCGATGCAATCTTAGGGTGCAATTCAACCGCGGAGGAGGGGGTGCTTTCGCGTGCTCTGGCCGCGCTCAGCGTCGCTGACGACGAGATGCGGCAGCTTGAGCCTTTCATTTATCGGTGCCAGACAGGTTCCGCCTTTCGGTCGCCGGCCCGGCCAAGGGGGCTCCGCAGATGACTCTATTATATGTGTGATGTCGGGGATGGAATCGGCGAAATTGCCGGTTCGATTCGATGCCCGCAAAAGCGTTTCTGTGGGGAGAGGGCGGTTGCTGCGGTGCCCACCGCAGTTTTCGGTTGTCAGATGGGGCTATTCGAAAAGATGAAGTAAAATCAACAGGTTGCAAGTAAAGTTCAATCACAAACGCGTGTTATTTGTGCAACACCCTTTGGAAAAGGGGCGGAGCCAAGCCGTTCGAAGCGGTTCCTTTGTTGCTTGTGCAGGAGTCCTCGGTAATTGTGATCGGGCGACGGAGGGGGGCATCCCGAGGTCGTCCCGTTTTAGGTGGTTCGCTTAAGTCCCTCGCGTTCATGCGGGAGTGTCCGAAGGCGCGAAGCGACTAAGCGGGTTTCAGGGGACAAGGGAACCAACCTTAGGGTGTTTCACCCAGCGGATCCGGAACCTTCCCTACAGAGCAACTTGGAGGTTTAGCATGAAGATGGTTAAGAGCCTTATTCTCGGCTCAGCGGCGGCGCTCGTCGCTATGGGCGGAGCACAGGCGGCCGATCTTCCCGTCAAGGCCAAAGCGGTCGAGTACGTGAGGATCTGCTCCCTGTATGGCGCGGGATTCTGGTATATCCCGGGCACCGATACCTGCATCAAGCTGGGTGGTTATCTGCGCGTTGACACTACGTTCAACGGCGGCATCTACGGTCAGCCGTTCTATAATGGCGATAACGGCCAGGGCAATCGCTACCGCGATTACTTCAACTCCCGTTCCCGTATGGCGCTGACGGTTGATACCCGCACCGCCACCGAATACGGCGTTGTCCGCACCTTCGGTCAGGCCGACTTCCAGTTCCAGAACTTCGGAAGCTCCAACCCGGGTCTTGCGGTCGGATCGCAGTCTGGCGGCCTGAATAGCGCGCTGCTGTCCACCGCTGGTGGCGGCTACGTCGCGGTTGAAATGGTGTTCATCCAGTTCGCTGGTTTCACCTTCGGTAAGTCGGCCTCGGCCTACGCGACGCCTTGGAACGGTTATCCGGGCAACAACAACTCGTTCCTGATGGGCGGTCCTGACTACGTGACCGGCGTCAACAACATCCAGTACACCGCGCAGTTCGGCAACGGCGTGTCGGCCACCATCGGTCTCGATGATCCGACCGTGTTCAGCCGTACCGTCGTCGGCAACCTTTCGGTCGGCCTCCCGGCTACCGGTAGTGGCGTGCCCGCCAACGCCTATGGCGGCATCCAGGCTCCTGATATCGTCGGCAACATCCGCGTCGACCAGGCTTGGGGTCTGTTCCAGATTTCGGGCGCGTTGCATAACGTGAACGCTTCCTACAACGTGCTGACTGCTGCGACTGCTGCTCCGAACAACCTGTCCGAGATCAGCGGCCACCCTGACAGCAAGTGGGGCGGAGCGGTGACGGCTGCGTTGCAGATCAAGAACCTCCCGACGGGTGCTGGCGACGACTTCAAGATCGACGCTACCTATTCCAAGGGTATGACGAAGGCCGTGATCTCGACCTCCGGCGGTACGCCGCAGTTCCTGATGTTCGGCGGCAGCAGCTTTCCGGGTGCTTACCAGAGCTTCGGCTTCGGTGTCTCAACTGACGCCATCTACTCGGGTGGGTTCGGTGGCGGTGCCACCCAGGGCCTAATTCTGACGAACGCTTGGGGTGTCCGTGGTGCGTTCAACCACAACTGGGATCCCTACTGGTCGACCAGCCTTTGGGGAAGCTACGCTGCGGTTCGGTACGATGGCGACACGCTTGATCCGTTTTCCGCCGCGGGTGCCTATTGCGCCGCCTTTACCGCTGCAACTGGTGGCTTGGCTACCAAATCAGCGGACTATAGCTGTAACCCAGACTTCAACATTGCTCAGGTCGGTTTGATCACGCGCTGGACTCCTGTCAAGAACTTGACGTTCTCGGCTGAAGTCGGTGCGTTCTTCCTCGACCAGAAGTTCACGGGTGCGAGCTTTATTGCTGCAGCGCCGGCTCCCAAGCCCGCCGCGGTCTATGAGTTCCGGGACCAGAGCACTGTGTTCCTGAACGTTCGCGCTCAGCGTAACTTCTGATCCCGAAAGACTTGAAACACTCGGAGAACCCTCGGCAGGCAACTGCCGGGGGTTTTTCTTTGTCCGAGCGGAAACCCGGACGGAGTTGTCCGCTGTGCCAGCTCAGGCGTCCGAGGTCGGCCCGAGCGGTGGAAGTGAATTCAATGACGGGTGTTGACCGGCAACGCTGTCCGCAGCCGCTTGGCACAAAGGCGCCGTTCCACGCGGGGCGCGACAGGGCGGGCATTGATGGGAGTGGGCAGGCCGGCGCCTTTATTGGACGCTGGCGCCCCGATGCAGGTCAGCTTCGATCTGAAGCTTGGTCCCGCCGCCGAACCGCGTTCGGTAGACCTGCAGATTCTCCATGATCCGCTGTACATAGTTGCGCGTCTCGGAGAATGGAATCAGTTCGACCCAATCGACGGCGTCGACCTTGGGATCGCGCGGGTCACCGTAGCGCTCGATCCATTTCTTCACGCTGCCGCGACCGGCGTTATAGCCGGCGAAAGTCAGGATGTAGGAGCCGCGGTAGTCCTCCAGCAGCCCGCCGAGTTCGGCTGCGCCGAGCGTCGCGTTATAGACCGAATCGGTCTTCATTCGCTGAAGGTCGAAGCTGACGCCGGCGCGCTTGCAGACATAGCGCCCCGCGTCCGGCGTCACCTGCATCAGTCCGTAAGCCTGGGCCGGCGAGACGACCGCCGGATTGAATGCGCTTTCCTGCCGCGCGATCGAGTAGATGACGCTGGGCTCCACCTCGGGACCGAGCTGCTTGAACGACGGAATGCCCATGACGGGATAGGCGTAGTGGTCGAATGGCAGGCCGCGGTTGAGCGCGGCCTTGCCGAGCAGCAGCATGCCGCGGGCGTCATGATAGCGCGCGGTGAGTTCGCCGAGGCCCGCCACCGCATCGGGATCGCCGTTCTCGCCCATGTCGCCGAAAATCGGGATCGCAAGCTCGCGCTCGTCGAGTTCATAGAGCAACTGCACGGCGCGGACGATCTCCAGCCGCTCGGACCCGCGGCCGCGTGGGACGCCGTTCAAATCGAGCTGCGGCAGGCCGAGCTTGGCGCGCGCCAGTTGGCCGTAATAGCTGGTCGATTGCTCGGCGGCGCGGCCGTACGCCGCGCGGGCCTCCTGCGCGCGGCCCGCGGCTTCCACCGCGCGGCCCTGCCAATAGCCGGCGCGCGCGAGCGCGGTTGGATTCGCGCTGCCGACGCCGATGCGCGCGAAGTGCTGGGCGGCGACCGCCGGATCTTTCAGGAACCGCAGTGCAATCCAGCCTGCGGTGAATTCCTGCTCGGTCTTGTAGATGTCGCGCGTCGGCAGCGCTGCATCCCGCGCGATCAGATACGCGCTGCGATACTCGCCGGCATCAATCATCTTGCGCGCCAGCAGGCGCCGCTCGATCCACCATTCGTTGAGATTGTGCAGGCGGTTTGGGTCTTTCGGCGCGCTCAGCATGAGCTGCGCAGCCTCGTTGAACTTTTCTTCGCGGCGAAGCAGCTGGATCCTTGCGAAGACGTAGCCGGTCTCTCCGTGCAGTTCCTGCGGTACCGCCTCGAGCAGCGCCCTGAGGTTGGAAGCCTTCTTGTTGGCCGCGATCCGGGCTTTCGCGAGCGCCACATGGCCGGAGCCGAGCCGTTTGGCGGCGCGCATGCCACCGGCCTCCTGCTCGGTGCCGTAAAGCAGCGAATCCATCCGGGTCTTGTGGTCGCCCGCCGTCAGCAGCGGGCCGAACATGTCGAGCGCCGCGCTCTCGGTGTCTTCCGACATGCCGTCGTGACGCCAGGCCTCGCGGACCAGCCGCTCGGCATTGGCGCGATCGCCGCGCGCGATCATCGCCTTGGCCAGCGCGAGCTTGCCCTTGGCCGAGATCGGCGACTGGTTTTCGAACCACGACCACACCGTGGCGTCGTCGCGGCGGTCGTCCCACAGCGCGGCCTCGATGCGTCGGCGCATGAAAATCTGCGACGGCCAGCTCGGATTGGCTGAAATAAACGCGCGGTAGCGCTCGACCGATGCGTTGTTGTTGTCGCTGCGCAGGATCAGCCATTCCGCGAGCTTGCGCGCGACCGGATCCGAAATCGTCGCTTGCGCCTGCGTTGCATCGCCAGACTTCTGCTTGCGCACGAGCTCAATGACGTTTTCCAGCGCGTCCTTGTCGGCCTGCGATGTCGACGTCGTCGCGGCTACTGCCGGGGCCACCTGCTTGCGCGGAGGCGGCACAGCGGCATGCTGGCGCGTTGCAGGTGCCAGCACAGGCGGCGGCGGGGCTGGCGCTGCGGGCGCAGGGGCGGTTGCCGCAGTGTGAGCGCTGGGCGCGCTGACGTTCGCAGTCGACTTGGGAACGACATTGCGGGCGATCGGTCGCGGCTTCGGCAGGGGAACTTTTGGCTTGGCCCAGGCTTCCAGGGGAAAAGCAGTCAGCCCAACGGCCAGCGCAAGGCCCGTGGCCAGTGCGGTCGATCGCAATGCGGCGGCGCGGATGGAAGGGATCACGGCTTTCCTCTGCGGCGGCGAATCATTCAGTCGCTCGAGCCTTAGATCTATTTGATGGAATATGTGGACAAAATGCTAAAACGTGACGGCTGGTACTGTTTGCGCCATCACCGCGGCAAAATCGCGGCTATGGCCATTTTCGCAGGGGACAGGCCGGGCCGCGGCAAGAAAGCGCGTCGGAACAAAGCGCTAGCGCCATACGGCACAGCCCTTTCGCCTGATCACCAGACCCGATATGAATTGAAATCCAGTTTCGGTAGAGCCGTTTCTTAAGCGTTTGGAGGATGTCCATGGCAGCCAAGACAAAGTTCCGGGGGTCGTTCACCGCCTTGGTCACGCCATTCAATAACGGCTCGGTCGAAGAGGCCGCCTTCCGCGACCTGGTGAGCTGGCAGATTGCCGAGGGCACCCATGGCCTGGTGCCCGTCGGCACCACCGGCGAAAGCCCCACCTTGAGCCATGACGAGCACAAGCGCGTCGTCGAATGGTGCATCGACGAGGCCAAGGGCCGGGTGCCCGTCATCGCCGGCGCAGGCTCCAACTCGACCAAGGAAGCCGTCGAGCTCGCCGAGCACGCCGAGAAGGCAGGCGCGGACGCGGTGCTGGTAGTGACGCCGTACTACAACAAGCCGACCCAGGAAGGCATGTACCAGCACTTCAAGGCGATCAACGATGCGATCGGGATTCCGATCATCATCTACAATATCCCGGGACGTTCGGTGATCGACATGTCGGTCGAGACCATGACGCGGCTGTTCGAACTGAAGAACATTGCCGGCGTGAAGGATGCCACCGCCAGCATGGTGCGGGTGTCGCAGCAGCGCGCGGCGATGGGCGAGGACTTCAACCAATTGTCGGGCGAGGATGCCACGATCCTCGGCTACATGGCGCATGGCGGCCATGGCTGCATTTCGGTCACCTCAAACGTCGCGCCGCGGCTCTGCTCGGAATTCCACACCGCATGGCAGAAGGGCGATCACGCCACCGCGCTCAAGCTGCATGACAAGCTGATGCCGCTGCACAACAACCTCTTCATCGAAAGCAATCCGGCGCCGGTGAAGTACGCACTGTCGTTGCTCGGCAAGATCGACGAGAAGCTGCGGCTGCCGATGGTGCCGGTATCCGAGCCGACCCGGGCCGCCGTGCGCAGCGCCATGGTCCATGCCGGCCTGATCAACTAGGCCAACGGCTGACCTCGCGCGGCGAACGAAGAGGGGAAGCCAACATGCTGAGGGAATTCCGCGAATTCGCGATGAAGGGCAATGTCGTCGACCTCGCCGTCGGCGTCATCATCGGTGCGGCCTTTGGCGGGATTGTGACTTCGCTCGTCGGCGATGTGATCATGCCGATGATTGGCGCGATCACGGGCGGTCTCGATTTCTCCAACTATTTCACGCCACTGTCCAAGGCAGTCACTGCCAACAATTTGGCTGATGCCAAAAAGCAGGGCGCGGTGTTGGCTTGGGGCAATTTCCTGACGCTGACGCTGAACTTCCTCATCGTCGCCTTTGTGTTGTTTATCGTCATCCGGCTCATGAACCAGTTGAAGCGCAAGGAAGAGGCGGCGCCGGCGCCGAAGCTGACCAAGCAGGAAGAACTGCTGACCGAGATCCGCGATCTCCTCAAGAAGGGCTAACGTGGCTGATAAGAACGAGCGCCCGATCAAGGTCGTCGCCGAAAACCGCAAGGCCCGGTTCAACTACGCGATCGACGACACCATCGAGGCCGGCATTGCGTTGACCGGCACGGAGGTGAAATCGATCCGTAATGGCAAGACCACCATCGCGGAATCCTATGCGGATTCCAAGAACGGCGAGATCTGGCTGATCAACGCCAATATTCCGGAATATCTGCAGGCCAATCGCTTCAACCATGAGCCGAAGCGACCACGCAAGCTGCTGCTGCACCGGAAGCAGATCAACAGACTGATGGGCGCGGTCGATCGCGAAGGCATGACGCTGATTCCGCTAAAACTCTATTTCAACGAACGCGGCCGCGCCAAACTGCTGCTGGCGATCGCCAAGGGCAAGAAGCTGCACGACAAGCGCGAGAGCGCAAAGAAGCGCGACTGGGGCCGGGAAAAAGGCCGCCTGATGCGGGCGAGGGGATAGAAAGGTTTATCCGTCATTGCGAGCGCAGCGAAGCAATCCATTGTGCTGCAAGGAAGTGTGGATTGCTTCGCTGCGCTCGCAATGACGGCTGATGGAGAATGGTGTCCATGAACCAGAAAAACCTTCTCGAAGTCGACTGGAGCAAGATTCCGGCGCCGATGGACGACGGCACGGCGGCGCATCTCGTCGGCCTGACGATCCCGGAAGTCTCGCTGCTCGCCACCGACGACAGTTCGGTGACGCTGTCGGCGCTTTTGGGCCGCACCGTGGTGTTCGCCTATCCCCGCACCGGCGAGCCCGGAAAGATCAGCCTGGTCGACGATTGGGACATGATCCCCGGCGCGCGCGGCTGCACGCCGCAAACCTGCTCGTTCCGCGATCTGTTTGCCGAGTTGAAGGCGGCCGGCGTCAAGCACGTGTTCGGCCTGTCGACCCAGGACAATGCCTACCAGACCGAAATGGCGTCGCGGCTGCATCTGCCGTTTCCGGTGCTGTCCGACGAGAAGCTGAAACTGACCCGTGCGTTGAACCTGCCGACCATGGAGGTGGCGGGACTGACGCTGATCAAGCGGCTGGCGCTGATCGTCGATGACGGACGCATCACCCACGTCTTCTATCCGGTGTTCCCGCCGGACCGGAACGCCGCCGACGTGCTGGCGTGGCTGCAAGATAATCCGGCGTAACCGTCATTGCGAGCGAAGCGAAGCAATCCATACCTCAACGTGAGGATAGATGGATTGCTTCGTCGCTTGCGCTCCCTTGCGCAAACGCTTTGCGTTTGTCGCTGGCAATGACGCTCAGTTATCCAAATCCTTCCGCACGGTCGCAAATACATTGCGAAACATCTCCGGCGTCAGCACCCTCGTGTTCGTGTTGTAGCGCGAGCAGTGGTAGCTGTCGTAGAGCTTGATTTCGCCGGCCTTGTGCACGGCGCCGTGCGAAAAGGGGGCGGCGGCACTGCGAAGGCTGAGCGCCTTGAGCGTCGAGTCATGTGCAATGCGGCCAAGCAGGACGACCGCGCGCAGCTTGGGCATTGTCGCAATTGTCGTCGCGAGAAATTGCCGGCAGGTGTTGATCTCGGCCGGCAACGGCTTGTTCTGCGGCGGCACGCAGCGCACCGCGTTGCTGATCCGGCAATCGACCAGCTTGAGGCCGTCGTCGGGCCGCGCCTGATAGACGCCCCTGGCAAAGCCGTATTCGAGCAAGGTGGCGTACAGGAGATCGCCGGCGTAGTCGCCGGTGAACGGGCGCCCGGTCCGGTTGGCGCCCTGCAGGCCCGGCGCCAGCCCGACAATCAACAGTTGCGCAGTGGCTTCGCCGAACGAAGCGACCGGCGAGTTGTGCCAATCGGGCTCGCGGGCACGCGCCTGGCTGCGAAATTCGGCGAGCCTCGGACAGAGCGGGCAGTTGCGATCGGGTTCGGCGGCGGCAGGGGCGGGAAGGCTAGCCATGTGTCCAAAGCGTTTCGAGCGAAAGCCAGCCACGGACCTGATCCGGGATGGAAACCGGTTCGCGTCAGATGCGCGCGGCAAACAAAAGCCTCGGTTCTGTTTTCAATCAGAACCGAGGCTCTAGCAGCGTATGGGCCTATTCTCAATCGTCGAAATCCTCATCCCCGGGCCGCGTCGCAACCGTGGTCGCGCGCTGCAGGAATTGCGGGGAGTGGTGGCGCGGCTCGCGCGGGGCAGGACGCTCGGAGGGGTCGCGGCCGAGTTTTGATTGCAACTCGACGAGGTCGGTGAAGACGTCGGCCTGGCGGCGCAGTTCGTCGGCGATCATCGGCGGCTGGCTCGAAATGGTCGACACTACCGTGACGCGAACACCCCGGCGTTGCACCGCTTCCACCAGCGAGCGGAAATCGCCATCGCCCGAGAAAAGAACGATCTGGTCAACATGCTCGGCGAGTTCCATGGCATCGACGGCGAGTTCGATGTCCATATTGCCCTTCACCTTGCGCCGGCCGGAAGCGTCGATGAATTCCTTCGTTGCCTTGGTGACGACGGTGTAGCCGTTGTAGTCGAGCCAGTCGATCAGCGGGCGGATGGAGGAGTATTCCTGATCTTCGATGATCGCCGTGTAGTAGAATGCGCGCAACAGCGTCCCGCGGCTCTGAAATTCCTTGAGGAGGCGCTTGTAGTCGATGTCGAAGCCGAGCGTCTTTGCGGTTGCGTACAGGTTGGCGCCATCAATGAAGAGCGCAATCTTGTTGGAAGTCGGTGACATCAAATGGTTCTCACGTTGTTGTTAGCTTTTCTAGCGCAGCGGCCGTCGAGCGCGCGCACTTTCCAGTTCTGTTGCCTAAAGTTCGGTGAATCGTGCCCCACGACAGTCACCACTGCAATTATGGTGAGGCGAGGGCGAAAAACCTATACTTTTGACAGTGCAATGAAGAGATTTACTTGTCCTGTGCAGCAACCTTGCCGCGTCTACGGCAACCTCGCCGCGTCCTGGACGCTCCGGCCATTCTGGCCCCGAAGCTGGGGTATCAGAGCCCATTAGGAAGGCAAATCACAAATTTAGTCTTGCGAAACCGCCCCCGCCGCTATAACTAGCCCCCAATACCGACATATTTGGCCCCAGATAACGGAGCGACAGTCTATGGCGCGCGTCACCGTGGAAGATTGCATTGATAAGGTCGACAACCGGTTCGACCTGGTGTTGCTGGCGGCACATCGCGCCCGTATGATCTCATCCGGATCGCAACTCACGGTTGATAGGGACAACGACAAGAACCCGGTCGTTTCGCTGCGGGAAATCGCCGATTCCACGATTTCCCCGGAAGACCTGCGCGAGGAACTGGTTCATTCGCTGCAGAAATTCGTCGAGGTCGACGAGCCTGAGCCCGATACCGTGCCTTTGATCGGCTCGGCCGGCGCCAGCGTCGATGCCGACGACACCGAGGTCGCGGTCGAGCGCATGACCGAGGAAGAGCTGCTCAAGGGTCTGGAAGGCTTGGCGCCGCCGGAAGAGCAGCCCGAAGAAGACGAGTAATCCGGAACATTCCGGTCGTCCCGAACTCCCCGATCTGTCGAAGGCCCGGACATTCGTCCGGGCCTTTGCTTTTGTTGACATTTTTGCGGTTACAATGCGTCCTTGGCGGGTGCGGTGGAAACCGGCTGACCTAGGCCAGCCGGCTGGCCGCAGGGGTGGGCGTTGGATGGCCGCTGGCCCAAGCGAAATTGAACCGTTTCGCGGCCCGGGCGGCGTGCATCGCCGTCCGAAAACGCATTAGATACGCTAAGAGCGGGACCCGTCGGGTCTGGTGGAAGAAGGCAGTGATGTAATGGCGTATTGGCGCCGCAGCTCAAGGCAGATGCAGGCCGCAACCGGTGGGGTCGCGGTCGCCCCGACATCGCCGGTGGCGGAGAAGCCGAAATCGCCGCGCTCGCGCATGATGCGCCAATATGACCTGGTCGAGCGCGTCCGCTCGTACAACCCTGATACCAACGAAGACCTGCTCAACCGCGCCTACGTCTACGCCATGAAGGCGCACGGCACCCAGACGCGCGCGTCCGGCGATCCCTATTTCTCGCATCCGCTCGAGGTCGCGGCGATCCTGACTAACCTCAAGCTCGACGACGCCACCATCGTGGCGGCGCTGCTGCACGACACTATCGAGGATACCGAGGCGACGCGGGCCGAGATCGACAACATCTTCGGCCACGAGATCGGCGCGCTGGTGGAGGGGCTCACCAAGCTGAAGCGGCTGGAGCTGGTCTCGCGGGAAGCCAAGCAGGCCGAGAACCTGCGCAAGCTCCTGCTCGCGATCGCCGACGACGTCCGCGTGCTCCTGATCAAGCTCGCCGATCGCCTGCACAACATGCGCACGCTGGAATTCGTGCCGCACGCCTCGCGCCGCCGCATCGCTGAGGAGACGCTCGACATCTATGCGCCGCTCGCCGGTCGCATGGGTATGCATGAGATGCGCGAGGAGCTGGAAGATCTGTCCTTCCACGTGCTCGATCCCGAAGCGTATGCAGTAGTGAAGCAGCGGCTCGACGCGCTCGCCGACCGCAACCGCAATCTGATCGGCGAGATCGAAAGCCAGCTTTCCAAGAACCTGCAGAAGAACGGGATCATCGCGCGCGTCTATGGCCGGCGCAAGCAACCGTTCTCGATCTGGACCAAGATGGAGCGCAAGTCGATCGGCTTTGAGCAATTGTCCGACATCTACGGCTTCCGCATCATCCTGAGCGAAATCGAAGACTGCTATGCCGCGCTCGGCGTGGTGCACACCACCTGGCCGGTGGTGCCGGGTCGCTTCAAGGACTACATCTCGACGCCGAAGCAGAACGACTACCGCTCGCTCCACACCACCGTGATCGGTCCCGGCAACCAGCGCGTCGAATTGCAGATCCGCACCGAGGAGATGAATCAGATCGCGGAATTCGGCATCGCCGCGCATGCCTTCTACAAGGAGGGCGCAGGCTCGCCGACCGAGCGGCTCAAGCACGAATCCAACGCCTTTGCCTGGCTCCGTCATACCGTCGGCATCCTCTCCGAAAGTGCCAATCCGGAAGAGTTTCTGGAGCACACCAAGCTGGAGCTGTTCCACGACCAGGTGTTCTGCTTCACCCCGAAGGGCAAGCTGATCGCGCTGCCGCGTCAGGCCAACGTGATCGACTTCGCTTATGCCGTGCATACCGACGTCGGCAATTCGGCAGTCGGCTGCAAGATCAACGGCAAGTTCGCGCCGCTGTCGTCCGAGCTGCAGAACGGCGACGAGGTCGAGGTCCTGACCTCGAAGGCGCAGTCGGCACCGCCGTCGGCCTGGGAATCGCTTGCGATCACCGGCAAGGCGCGCGCGGCGATCCGGCGCGCGACCCGGACCGCGGTGCGCGACCAATATGCCGGCCTCGGCCGCCGCATCGTCGATCGCCTGTTCGCGCGCGCCAAGATCGAATATGCCGACGACAAGCTGACGGGCGCATTGCCGCGGCTGGCCCGCACCTCGATCGAGGACGTGATGGCTTCCGTCGGACGCGGCGAGCTGAAGGCTTCCGACGTCGCCCGCGCCATGTATCCGGACTACAAGGAAGAACGGCTGGTAAAGTACGGGGCCAAGAAGAGCCTCGCCGTGAAATTGAAGCTGAAGTCGGAGCCGCACCCGGCGCGCTCTACCTCCGTGATTCCGGTGCGCGGCATCAATTCGGATTTGCCGGTGAAGTTTGCGCCAAACGGCGGCGCCGTGCCGGGCGACCGCATCGTCGGCATCGTCACGCCGGGTGAGGGGATCACCATCTATCCGATCCAGTCGCCGGCGCTGAAGGATTTCGAGGAGGAGCCGGAGCGTTGGCTCGACGTGCGCTGGGATATCGACGAGACCATGCCGCAGCGCTTCCCGGCGCGGATACTCGTGCACAACGTCAACGAGCCCGGCAGCCTCGCCCAGGTCGCCACCGTGATCGCCGAGCATGACGGCAATATCGACAATATCAGCATGTCGCGCCGCTCGCCCGATTTTACCGAGCTGACCATCGATCTCGAGGTCTATGACCTCAAGCATCTCAGTGCAATTATCGCACAATTGCGCGCCAAGGCCGTCGTCGCCAAGGTTGAGCGGGTCAACGGGTAGACCGTATTGTCGTTGCCGGACTTGACCCGGCAATCCATCCTTCTCAAGTAAATGGATGCGCAGGGTCACGCCCGCGCATGACACGTGCTATCCTTTTTGCCTGCAAGCAAATCTGCGAGACCGCAATGCCCGTTCCTCCGCTCCGCCTCGGCGTCAATGTCGACCACGTCGCAACCCTTCGCAACGCGCGGGGCGGCGAGCGGCCGGATCCGGTGCGGGCCGCGCTCGCCGCGATCGAGGCCGGCGCCGACGGCATCACCGCGCATCTGCGTGAGGACCGCCGTCATATCCGCGACGGCGACATGGCGCGCCTGAAGGCCGAGATTTCGAAGCCGCTGAATTTCGAGATGGCGGCGACCGAGGACATGCTGCGGATTTCGCTCGCCACAAAACCCCATGCCGTTTGCCTGGTGCCGGAGCGGCGCGAAGAACTCACCACCGAGGGCGGGCTCGACGTGGTCGGCCAGCACAATGCGCTGGCGCCGTTCATCGCCCGGCTGAATGACGCCGGGATCCGGGTGTCGCTGTTCATCGCCGCCGACCCCCGGCAGATCGAGATGGCGGCAAAGTTGCGCGCGCCGGTCATTGAGATCCATACCGGCGGGTGGTGCGATGCCGTGGTCGACGGCTATGCGGCAAAGGCCGAGGCGGAATGGCAGCGAATCGTCAAGGGGGCCGCTTTGGGCCGCGCCGCGGGGCTGGAGGTCCATGCCGGCCACGGGCTCGACTACCAGACCGCCGAGACGATTTCCGCGCTGCCCGAGATCGCCGAACTCAACATCGGCTATTTCATGATGGGGGAGGCGCTGTTCGTGGGCCTGCCCGAGACCGTGCGGCAAATGCGCGCCGCGATGGACCGCGGCCGCCAGAACATTGCGGGCCGGCCATGATCATTGGCATCGGTTCCGACCTGGTCGACATCACCCGGGTTGCCAAGGTGATCGAGCGTCACGGCGACCGCTTCCTCGACCGCATCTTCACCGACGCCGAGCGCGCCAAAGCGGCGCGCCGGGCCAACAACGAAAAGATGGTGGTCGCAACCTACGCCAAGCGATTCGCCGCCAAGGAGGCCTGCTCCAAGGCGCTCGGCACCGGCATCCGACGCGGCGTCTGGTGGCGGGACATGGGGGTGGTCAACCTGCCCGGGGGCCGGCCGACCATGAAACTCACCGGCGGCGCGCTGGCCCGGCTGGAAGCGCTGACGCCGGAGGGGTTCGAGGCGCGCATCGATCTGTCGATCACCGATGACTGGCCGCTGGCGCAGGCCTTCGTCATAATTTCGGCGGTCACGCCCGGCAAATCATGAGCCGCGCAGGCGTTTGCGCCGGGGAAGCGGAGCAAAACTAAAAATCATTGTTTTTCAATGGATTATGAAGTTTTGAGGCGGCACTTGATTGCGCCCCCACGAACAACCGTCTAAAACGCGCAGCAACTAGTTCGAGCCAGGGCCGATTCAGGTTAGCGCCGGAATTGGCCCTCAACATCAGTATTGAGACCATTTTCCTGACGCGAACCAGGCGATTCGCGTGCGGAAAACGTTCTGCCACCGTGCGGGCCAGCGCTCGCGGGAATTGGGAAAGCGATGAGCGTGACCTCCAGCACAAAATCTGAAAGCGGCTTGGGCGAAACCATCCGCGTCGTCATCCATGCTCTCCTGATCGCGCTGGTGATCCGCACCTTCCTGTTCCAGCCGTTTAACATTCCCTCAGGGTCGATGAAGGCGACGCTGCTGGTCGGCGATTACCTGTTCGTCTCGAAATATTCCTACGGCTATAGCCACTACTCCATTCCGTTGTCGCCGCCTCTGTTCTCGGGGCGTATCTTCGGCTCCGAGCCGAACCGGGGCGACATCGTGGTGTTCCGCCTGCCGAAGGATGACTCCACCGACTACATCAAGCGGGTGATCGGCCTGCCGGGCGACCGCATCCAGATGCGGGAAGGGCTGCTCTACATCAACGACAAGCCGGTCAAGCGCGAGCGGCTTTCCGATTTCATCGGCGAGGACCCCTGCGGCTCCGACGCCACCGCGCGCGTCAAGCGCTGGAAGGAAACGCTGCCGAACGGCGTCAGCTATGAATCGCTCGATTGCGTCGACAACGGCTTCTACGACAACACCAGCGTGTACACCGTGCCCCCCGGCCACTTCTTCATGATGGGCGACAACCGCGACAACTCGACCGACAGCCGCGTGCTGTCGGCCGTCGGCTACGTGCCGTTCGAGAATATCGTCGGCCGGGCGCAGATGATCTTCTTCTCCATTGCCGAGGGCGAACACGCATGGATGTTCTGGCGTTGGCCGACCGCGGTGCGCTGGAATCGCCTATTCACAATCGTGCGATGAACGACGAGACCGCGACCATTCCCGACGCAGCGGCCTCAGGCGAGGCGGGTCCGCCGGCGGATGCGCCGAGCGTCGCTACGCCGAAGAAGAAGCGCGGCAAGGCTGGGGCCAAGGCTGCGGCCGCTGCGATCGAGGGCCGCATCGGCTACAAGTTCTCCGATCCGGCGCTGCTGACGACGGCGTTCACGCATGTCTCCGCCCTGAAGCCCGCGACCCGCCATCGCGCCGACAGCTATCAGCGGTTGGAATTCCTCGGCGATCACGTGCTCGGGCTGATCATCTCCGACATGCTGTATCGCGCCTATCCGCGGGCCGACGAGGGTGAATTGTCGAAGCGGCTCGCCGATCTCGTGCGCAAGGAGAGCTGCGCCGACGTCGCCAAGTCGCTCGGGCTGCTCGATGACATCAAGCTCGGCGCGGTTGGCGCGGGGGCCGGTGCGCGTCTGCGCAAATCGGTGCTCGGCGATATCTGCGAGGCGGTGATCGGGGCGATCTATCTCGACGGCGGCTATGCGGCGGCGTCGCAATTCGTCGAGCGAAACTGGCTGGAACGGATGCGCAAGCCGCGCCGGCCGCTGCGCGATCCCAAGACGGTGCTGCAGGAATGGGCCCAGAGCAAGGGCTTGCCGACGCCGGTCTACCGCGAGATCGAGCGCACCGGGCCGCATCACGACCCACAATTCCGCGTTGCCGTCGATCTGCCGGGACTGGCGCCCGCGGAGGGCGTCGGCGGCTCCAAGCGCGCCGCCGAGAAGGTCGCCGCTTCCGTGATGATCGAACGCGAAGGCGTCGGTGGCGGCAGCAATGACAGTTGAACCCGCACCCGGCGCGTCCAGCGAGACCCGCTGCGGCTTCGTCGCGCTGATCGGCGCCCCCAATGTCGGCAAGTCGACATTGGTCAACGCGCTGGTCGGCTCCAAGGTCACGATCGTCTCGCGCAAGGTGCAGACCACGCGCGCGCTGATACGCGGCATCGTGATCGAGGACAATGCGCAGATCATCCTGGTCGATACGCCCGGCATCTTCTCGCCGAAGCGGCGGCTCGACCGCGCCATGGTTTCCACCGCCTGGAGTGGCGCGCATGACGCCGATCTCGTCTGCGTGCTGCTCGACGCCAAGGCCGGAATCGACGAGGAAGCCGACGCGATCCTGGGCAAGCTGGCAACGGTGCAGCATCCGAAAATCCTGGTCCTGAACAAGATCGATCTGATCCCGCGCGAAAAGTTGTTGGCGCTGGCGCAGGCCGCCAACGAGCGCATGAAGTTCGAGCACACTTTCATGATCTCGGCGCTGTCGGGCGACGGCGTCGATGACCTGCGCAAGACGCTGGCGAAGGGCGTGCCGGCGGGACCGTTTCACTACCCCGAGGACCAGATGTCGGATGCGCCGCTGCGGCACCTGGCAGCCGAAATCACCCGGGAAAAGATCTATCGCCAACTCCACCAGGAACTGCCGTATCAGTCGACCGTTGAGACCGACACCTGGACAGAGCGCAAGGACAAGTCGGTCCGGATCGAGCAGACGATCTTTGTCGAGCGCGAGAGCCAGCGCAAGATCGTGCTCGGCAAGGGCGGCGCCACCATCAAGTCGATCGGCGCGGAGTCGCGCAAGGAGATCGCGGAGATCCTGGGCGTACCCGTGCACCTGTTCCTGTTCGTCAAGGTGCGCGAGAACTGGGGCGACGACCCCGATCGCTACCGGGAAATGGGACTGGAATTCCCCAAGGAATGAGCAGGCAGCACGCCAGCCACAACGAAGAACAAGCCCGATGACCTTACCTCGCAACGTCGTGTGGTTTGAAGTCCTGCTGTATCTGTCGCTGACGCTGGACGCGATCTCGGTCGCGTTCCAGGACCGCACGCCGACGGCGAAGATGACGGAGCAGGTGATCAACACCAGAACGCTGATGGCGGCCGGCCTGATCCTGCTGCTGGCCTATTTCGTCCGGCTCGCCGCCGAACATCGCAAGAACTGGCCGCGCTGGGTCCTGGTGGCGGCCCTGGTGCTGTCGGTGATGTCGCTCGTGCAGATCATCGGCGAGAAGGGCATTCAGTTCGGTAGCGGCATCGAGGTGATCTCCTGCGCGCTGACCGCGGCCGGGCTCTATTTCTCCTTCACCGGCGACGCGGTTGGCTGGTT
This sequence comes from Bradyrhizobium sp. WYCCWR15520, assembly GCF_056174665.1. NCBI lineage: Bacteria > Pseudomonadati > Pseudomonadota > Alphaproteobacteria > Hyphomicrobiales > Nitrobacteraceae > Bradyrhizobium > Bradyrhizobium sp. WYCCWR15520. The sequence continues at coordinate 318,989 of NZ_JBWBWM010000001.1, read as the reverse complement.
CAACGCATAGCTGTCCGGCGGCGTTGGTGACGGCGCAAGCCGCCGTACCCCCGGGTCCGGCTTCCGTATCGTCTCAGGCATGCCGTATTGTCGAGGGCTTCTTCGCTTCTTCCTGCTTGTCGCACTCCTGGACACGGCAGCGTTGCACACACCTGCGTGAGAGATTGAGAATTGCGGCGCTCCTGCGGCGTGCCTCCTCGGCGGTGGCGGTTGCCAGCCGCGACAGAAAGCGTGCAATCGTTTTGTGCTTCATCTCGGTCGGGATTGCCATCGCGGCCGCAACCACGTTGGAAATGAGGATCATGCCGATCGCGACGGTGCTTCCGCGATAGCCCAGAAGAAGCACTGCGTACATCAGCGTATGATGGATCAGATACAGCGTGAAGGAATAACCGGCGCAAAACCGGATTGCGGTGGCGACGCGAGGTGATCCGATGATGCGTGTGGCCTGCGAGGCCTGGACCAAAAAGAGGATGAAGATGGCGAGCGCCAAATAGGAGGTGAGCTTATATTCGCCGCCGGCGTGCGTCGACAGCAGATAATAGGCAAGGGCAACGACAGCCATCCCTGCCGCGGCCAGAGGATGTATCCTGATGCGCCGGCTGATGAAATAGACGTAGGCGCCCAGAAGCCATGCAATGAACAGTCCCTGGCCGACGCCGTCGGTCTGGAACGGATAGAAGATGTGGTGGGACGGCACTTGGCCGAACAGGATCGCGACCGGAACCAGCAGCGGAATCGTGGACGTCTTCATGCCCATGAAGAAGATGGCGGCGACAAAGAGGTAGATGTGCCACTCGATCGCCAGGGTCCAAAGCGGGCTCGCGGATCCAAACTGCCGCCACTGCGTAATGGAAAATTCGCTCAGGCTGCCGCGGTACCCTTCGAACATGGCAAGGTTCACCAGAAGCGTTCGCAGATCATAGGCAGCGGAGATCGAAGGATCGTTGACAAAGTGGAGGACGATGCCGTCGACGATGATCACCAGCGCCAGGGCCGGAATCAGGCCGGAATAGATGCGAGCCGTCCGCTCGATCAGGAATGTTCCAAAGCCATATGACGGGTTCTTCGAGCGCTCGACGAGGGTGTAGGTGATCAGGAATCCAGACAGAATGAAAAACAGCGCGACGCCGGCATTTTGGGGAAGAGGCCAGCGTTCATTGAATCCGCCTGCAAAAAAAATGACGGCGTGGCCGACGCAAACCATCTGGGCCGCGCCGGTGCGCAGCAGGTCAAGCATCAGGGACGTGTCGTTCTTTCTGGGGTCCAGACTGAGCATGGCCTGAACGTAGTTTCACTCGGGCATGACAGCCATTGAGAGTATCTTATACGTCAGCACACCTTACGCGAGCTCCCCTCGGGCGGCCTTTAGTGCAAGCAGCACGCCTTTCGGCAACCAAAGGCGCGAGCGCCTCCCGGCCAGGACTGATCGCGGTTGGCCGTCATGTGCGCGCGTAGAAAACAATCGACGCGCTCACGATGATGGCCCAGATGATGAAGCCGATGATGACGCCGAGCGCGGGAGACAGGGTCGTTCGTCCCTGAGGCGAGCGCGCGATCCGCAGTTCGTCCGTCCAGCCGACCTGGTGAGATTTTTGGGGAGTTCGACCGAAACTCTGCCGAGCGTAGCCGCGAATACCAGCGCGAGCCCCGTGAAATAGCAAACGGTTGGCAGGATTTCCGAGACCAGCCGGAACGCAAATTCGAGGATTCCGACGATCAGGCCACCAACAATGCTGGCCATCGCGATGGTCTTTTGTGTCTGAAAACTTCTGTGGCTGGCTTTATATGGCGCTATAGTTACGCCCATGGAATGGACCGACGAGGGCATCGTGCTTGGCGTGCGGCGGCATGGCGAATCCTCCGCCATCGTCGAGCTGTTGACCCGCGAACACGGTCGCCACCTTGGCCTCGTGCGCGGCGGCGCCGGATCGCGGATGCGGCCGCTGCTGCAGCCCGGCAACAGCGTCACCGCGGTGTGGCGGGCGCGGCTCGACGAGCATCTCGGCACCTATGCCATCGAAGGCACGCGGCTGCGCGCGGCGACGCTGCTGGCATCCTCGCATGCGGTCTATGGCGTCACCCATCTGGCCTCGCTGGCGCGGCTGTTGCCGGAGCGCGACCCGCATGAGGACATCTACGAGATGCTCGACCGCACGCTGGACGATTTTGACGATGCCGGCGGCGCGGCGGCCCATCTGATCCGGTTCGAACTCGCGATGCTGGCCGAGCTCGGCTTCGGCCTCGACCTGGAAAACTGTGCGGCCACCGGCGAGACGACGGACCTGATCTACGTCTCGCCGAAATCCGGCGGCGCGGTGTCGCGCGCGGCCGGCGAGCCCTATCGGGACCGGCTATTGCGGCTGCCGGCCTTCCTGCGCGAAGGCGAGGGCGGCCCCAACAGCTGGTCGGATCAGGACCTGCAGGACGGGTTTCGGCTGACCGGCCTGTTCCTGCTCCGCCACGTGCTGGAGCCGCGCGGGCAGGGCCATTCCGATGCGAGGGACGGGTTCATCAACGCGGTGACCCGGCATCGGGCCCGAATCAGCTCGTCAGCTTGACGCGCCACCATCGGCGTCGTCCCTGCGAAAGCAGGGACCCATACGCCCGCGGCCCGTCAATTGGCCCTGCGGCCCCAGCCATTTTTCGCCACAAACGCCTGTGGTTATTGGTGCCTGCGTGCGTAAGGACGACAATCGCCCCCATTCGCATCTTGCTCGATTCAGCCGAAAAGTTTAACGCCTCCCCATGGGAAAACGACAGCTGCCGCCGGAAGAGCCGGCCGAAATCCACGAGGTGATGCTGCGCGATGCGCTGGAAGAGCGCTATCTCGCCTACGCGCTCTCGACCATCATGCACCGCGCCTTGCCGGACGCCCGCGACGGGCTGAAGCCGGTGCACCGGCGCATCCTCTACGGCATGCGCCTGCTACGGCTCGATCCGGGCACGCCGTTCAAGAAGTCCGCAAAGATCGTCGGCGACGTGATGGGCTCGTTCCATCCGCACGGCGACCAGGCGATCTACGACGCCATGGTGCGTCTCGCCCAGGATTTCTCCTCGCGCTACCCGCTGGTCGACGGCCAGGGCAACTTTGGCAATATCGACGGCGATAACCCGGCCGCCTACCGCTACACCGAAGCGCGCATGACCGAGGTCGCGCGGCTCTTGCTCGAGGGCATCGACGAGGACGGCGTCGAGTTCCGCGCCAATTACGATGGCCAGAGCAAGGAGCCGGTGGTTCTGCCCGGCGGCTTCCCGAACCTGCTTGCCAACGGCGCGCAGGGCATCGCAGTCGGCATGGCGACCTCGATCCCGCCGCACAACGCCGCCGAGCTCTGCGACGCCGCGCTGCATCTGATCGACAAGCCCGAGGCGAAATCCAAGGCGCTGCTGAAATGGGTCAAGGGCCCGGACTTCCCAACCGGCGGTATCATCGTCGACTCAAAGGAAAGTATCGCCGAAGCCTACATGACCGGGCGCGGCTCGTTCCGCACCCGCGCCAAGTGGACCCAGGAAGAGGGCGCCCGCGGCACATGGGTCGTGGTCATTACTGAAATTCCGTGGCTGGTGCAGAAATCCCGGCTGGTCGAAAAGATAGCCGAACTGCTCAATGAGAAGAAGCTGCCGCTGGTCGGCGACGTCAGGGACGAATCCGCCGAGGACGTTCGCCTGATCATCGAGCCGAAATCCCGCGCGGTCGATCCCGCGCTGATGATGGAATCGCTGTTCCGGCTCACCGAGCTCGAGAGCAAGATTTCGCTGAACCTCAACGTGCTGATCAAGGGCAAGATCCCCAAGGTGGTGGGGCTTGCGGAGTGCTTGCGCGAATGGCTCGACCATCTGCGCGACGTGCTGGTGCGCCGCTCCAACTACCGCAAGACCCAGATCGAGAACCGGCTCGAAATCCTCGGCGGTTACCTGATCGCCTATCTGAACATCGACAAGGTGATCAAGATCATCCGTACCGAGGATGAGCCGAAGCCGGCGCTGATCAAGGCGTTCAAGCTCACCGAAGTCCAGGCCGACGCCATCCTCAACATGCGCCTGCGCAGCTTGCGCAAGCTCGAGGAATTCGAGATCCGCACCGAGGACAAGAACCTTCGCAACGAATTGAAGGGCATCAAGTCGCTGCTCGGCTCCGAAGCCGAGCAATGGTCCAAGGTCGGCGAGCAGGTCCGGAAAGTACGCGACATCTTCGGGCCGAAGACGCCGCTCGGCAAGCGCCGCACCCAGTTCGCCGACGCGCCCGAGCACGACCTCGCCGCGATCGAGGAAGCCTTTGTCGAGCGCGAGCCGGTGACGGTCGTGATCTCCGAGAAGGGCTGGGTCCGGACGCTGAAGGGCCATGTCGAGGATATCTCGGGCCTTGCCTTCAAGACCGACGACAAGCTCGACCACGCCTTCTTCGCCGAGACCACGTCGAAGCTGCTGCTGTTCGCCACCAACGGCAAGTTTTACTCGCTCGACGTCGCAAAGCTGCCGGGCGGCCGCGGCCATGGCGAGCCGATCCGCATGTTCATCGACCTCGAGCAGGACGCGGCCATCGTGTCGCTGTTCGTCAACAAGGGCGAGCGCAAGTTCCTGATCGCGAGCAGCGAGGGCCAGGGTTTTGTGGTCAAGGAAGAGGACTGCGTCAGCAATACCCGCAAGGGCAAGCAGGTGCTCAACGTCACCATGCCGAACGAGGCCTGCGCGATTGCGACCGTGCAGGGCGACACCGTCGCCGCGATCGGCACCAACCACAAGATGGTGCTGTTCCCGCTCGACCAGGTCCCGGAGATGGCGCGTGGCCGCGGCGTGCGGCTGCAGAAATATTCCAGCGCCAAATTGTCCGACGTCGCCGTGTTCGAGTTCAAGGCCGGCCTGACCTGGAAGGACTCCGCCGGCCGCGAGCAGAGCATGAGCGCCAAGGAATTGGCCGACTGGCGCGGCACCCGCGCCGACGCCGGCCGCCTCGCACACGGCCTGCCGAAGTCGAACAAGTTTTTGCGCGGCGTGGAGTAGGGTCGGGGACCGGATTACGGTTTCGTAATCCGGTCTCGATTTCTCCTGATCCCCTTTGACTGCGTGCTTGTTCTCGCCGATGCTTGCCTCAGGGGTCAGGGAGGCGGCATTGCGCAAAGCAGGATCGCGACGGCTCATCACAGTGATCGGCCTAGCGCTTGCCTTGGTAGCGACGCCCGCCACGCTCCACGCCCAATCCATCCCCGGCGCGCTACCTGAGTCAGCCAAAGCACTGTCGCAGGGCGAATGGCCCGCTTATGGCGGCACCTACGCCGCCTCGCGCTATTCGCCGCTGACGCAGATCGACCGCGACAACGCCAAGAATCTCCGCGTCGCCTGGCGGTGGAAGTCCCCTGACATGGCGGTCAAGGACGCCAATCCGAAAATCGGCCCGACCCGCGCCCATGAATCGACGCCGCTAATGATCGGCCGCGTGCTCTACACATCGACGACGCTGTCACAGGTCGCGGCCATCGATGCCGCGACCGGCGAAACCAAATGGGTGTTTGATCCCAAGGTTTATGAAAACGGGCTCGGCATTCCCGCCAATGACGGCTGGCTGCACCGCGGCGTCGCCTATTGGCGCAACGGCGATGACGAGCGCATCATCATGCTGACGGCATTCGCGCAGATGATCGCGCTGGATGCGAAGACCGGGAAGCCGGTGCTGGGCTTCGGCAACGACGGCCGGATCGACCTTGCGCAAGGGCTGCGCCGCCCGGTCGATCGCGACTACTACACCATGAGTTCGCCGCCGGTGATCGTGCGCGGCGTCATTGTGGTCGGTTCGTCTGTGATGGACTGGTGGCAGAAAAGCCCGTCGCCGCCGGGTGACGTGCGCGGCTTCGACGTGGTGACCGGCCGGTTGCTCTGGACCTTTCACACGGTGCCGCAGGGAGAGGAGCCCGGCGTCGAGACCTGGCAACGGGATTCGTGGCGGGAGGCCGGCAACGCCAACGTCTGGGCGCCGATGAGCGCGGACGAGGATCTCGGTTATATCTATCTACCGGTGAGCACGCCGACCAACGACTACTATGGCGGCCACCGTCCTGGTGACGGGCTTTATGGCGACAGCCTCGTCTGTCTCGAAGCGGCCACCGGCAAAAAGGTCTGGCACTACCAGCTCGTGCATCACGGATTGTGGGACTACGACACTCCGGCGGCGCCAACCCTGATCGACATCACCGTCGGCGGTAAGCCGGTCAAGGCGGTGGCGCAGGTGACCAAGCAGGCGTTCGTCTACGTATTCGATCGCGTCACCGGCCAGCCGGTGTGGCCGATCGAGGAACAGCCGGTGCCGGCTTCGAGCGTGCCCGGCGAAAGCGCATCGAAGACCCAGCCATTTCCGTCAAGGCCGGCCGCGATCGACATTCAGGGCGTGCGGGACGACGACCTGATCGCTTTCACGCCGGAGCTTCACCAGGAGGCAAAGGATATCGTCGCGAAATACGATCATGGTCCACTGTTCACCCCGCCGTCCGAACGGGGCACCATCCAGGTGCCGGGTGTTGCCGGCGGCGGCAACTGGGCCGGTGCCGCGATCGATCCGGAAACCGGCATGCTCTATGTCGGCACCTATCGCCTGCCGTTCGTCGTCACTGTTCGCAGACCGTGGCCAGGTGAATCGCCCTACGACTTCATCGGCGAGTTCCGCTACCTGTCCGGTCCGCGCGGTATGCCGCTCCTCAAGCCGCCATTCGGCAGCATGCTCGCCATCGACATGAACAGCGGAGATCACCGCTGGCGGATCCCGATCGGGCGCGGCGAGCTCATTCCTCTGATCCGTCAGCTCGGTATTCGCGAGCGGCTGGGATTTCCCACGCGAAGCTGGGCGCTGATTACAAAGACGGTCATGATCGTTGTGCAGTCCGGCTATTTCAGCGCGCCGCGCTTGCCGCCGGGCGGCACGCGCCGGATCGCCGATCTCAACAATTTCGATCCGCATCTCGGGGTCTACGACAAGACCTCAGGCGAAATGCTGGCAGAGATTGCCGTGCCGGCGAACGCGGTCGGAGCGCCGATGACCTACATGGCCAGAGGCAAGCAGTTCATCGTGTTTCCGGTCGGTGGCGGTCCGCTCGTGGAAGAACTGATCGCGGTTTCGTTGTAATAGTATTCGAAATCCGTCGCGCTATATAAGTCGCCGTTGAAGTTCATCGAGGCGAAATGGCGCACGATCACGCTCATCACGATCGTTCCCACGTCCATGATCACTCTCATGGTCACGCCGGCCACAGCCATGCGCCGGACAATTTCGGCTGGGCGTTCGCCATTGGTGCCACGCTCAATACGGTATTCGTCATTGCCGAGCTGATCTTCGGCTATGCCGCCAACTCGCTGGCGCTGATTTCCGACGCCGTTCACAATCTCTCCGACGTAGTCGCGCTTTTGCTGGCATGGGGTGCGGCATGGCTTGCGCAGAAGCAGCCGACGCAGCGGCATACTTATGGCTATCGCCGTGCCTCGATCCTGGCGGCGCTGTTCAATGCCGGCCTGCTGCTGGTTGCGGTCGGCGGTATTGTCGTCGAGGCGGTCAACCGGCTCTATAGCCCCGCGCCGGTTGCGGGGATGACCGTCATCCTGGTCGCCGCGCTCGGCGTGGTCATCAACGGCGGCACCGCGCTGCTGTTCATGCGCGGCCGCCATGGCGATCTCAATATTCGCGGCGCCTATCTGCACATGGTCGGCGACGCCGGCGTCTCGCTTGGCGTAGTGGTTGCCGCCGGAATCATCATGCTGACGGGATGGCTGTGGCTCGATCCCGCGATCAGCCTCGTCATTGCGGCCGTGGTGTTCTGGAGCGGCTGGGGCCTGGCGCGCGACAGCGTCAATCTCGCGCTCGACGGCGTGCCGCGCGGCATCGAGTTGGCGCAGGTGCGGGACTATCTCGCCGGCCTCGAAGGCGTTTCCGATGTGCATGACCTCCACGTCTGGGCCATGAGCACCAACGAGACGGCGCTGACCGCGCATCTGGTGCGGCCAGGCGGCAGCGACGACGCCTTCCTGCACCGCGTGTGCGAAGAGCTTTCGCATCGGTTCAACATTCATCACCCGACGCTGCAGATCGAAGCCGCCGCCGAGGCGTGCCGGCTGGCGCCGGCGGAGCGGGTGTGACGCCGTAGGGTGGGCAAAGCGCAGCGTGCCCACCATTCGTGATGAAACACGCCGATATATGGTGGGCACGTCGCTACGCGCCTTTGCCCACCCTACGAATCTTCGCTCTGTTCAAACCAACCCCGCCAACCTCAACGCCACGCCCGCCGCGCACGAACCAGCCAGCACCCACAACATCCCGATGTTGAGGCGAAAGATCGCCGTCGCCGCGGCAGCCGCCAGCACGAACGCTGCCAGATCGAGGCTTCCCCACACCGGCATGTCGAACGACAGGCCGAACGAGCGAACCGGCGTGGTCTGCCGGAACAGCGTGTGCAACCCGAACCAGATCGACAGGTTGAGGATCACGCCGACGACCGCCGCGGTGATGGCCGACAGCGCGCCCGCCAGCCCCTTGTTGCCGCGCAGGGTCTCGATGTAGGGCGCGCCGAGGAAGATCCAGAGGAAGCAGGGGATGAAAGTGACCCATGTCGCCAATAGTCCGCCAAGCGTTGCCGCGACCATCGGCGACAACGCGCCGGGATCGCGATAGGCGGCCATGAAGCCGACGAACTGCAGCACCATGATCAACGGCCCCGGTGTGGTCTCGGCCATGCCGAGGCCATCCAGCATCTCGCGCGGCTCCAGCCAGTGATAATGCTCGACCGCCTGCTGAGCGACATAAGCCAGCACCGCATAGGCGCCGCCGAACGTCACCATCGCCATCTTGGAAAAGAACAGCGCGATCTGGCTGAACACATTGGCCTGGCCGAGCCCGATCAGCAACGCCGCGACCGGAATGACCCATAGCAACAGCCATATCGAACTTACCCTCAGCGCCCGCGCCACGCTCGGGCGGACATGCTCCGGCAATTCGTCACCGAGCAGGCTGTCGACCGCCGCCACTTTCTTTCCGCCGCCACCGTGTTCGATGGCGGCAAACTCCGGCCGGCCGCTGCGCGCGCCGAAATAGCCGATCACGCCGGCTGCGATGATGATGATCGGAAAGGGGACGTTGAAAAAGAAGATCGCGACAAAGGCGATCGCCGCAAGCGCGATCATCACCCGGTTGCGCAGCGCGCGCTTGCCGACACGGACGACCGCGTGGACCACGATCGCAAGCACGGCAGCCTTCAGCCCGAAGAACACCGCCTCGACGAAGCCGACATTGCCATAGGCCGCATAGATATAGCTCAGCCCCATGATGGCAATGACGCCGGGCAGGATGAACAGCCCGCCCGCCATGATGCCGCCGGCGGTCCGGTGCAGCAGCCAGCCGATATAGGTGGCCAACTGCTGCGCCTCCGGTCCCGGCAACAGCATGCAGTAGTTCAGCGCATGCAGAAACCGGCCCTCGGAGATCCAGTTCTTCTCTTCCACCAGGATGCGGTGCATCACCGCGATCTGCCCGGCCGGGCCGCCGAAACTGAGCAGGGCGACCCGCAGCCAGACGCGGAAGGCTTCACTGATGCTGATGCCGTGCCCGGTTTCCCTCACGGCGTCGGCATCGGTCACTTTGTGGATCGTCGCTTCCATTACGGCTTCGCCTTGTTGGTCGGCCAGTTGTGGGTCTCGCCGGTCGCATCGCGGCACCAGCGATAGAACGCGTCGTACAGCGTCATGCCGGCCTCGAGCTGTTCGAGATCGTCGTCAAACATCCGCGACAGGCCGAGGGACGCTGCGAGCAGTCCGGGCGCTTCCGGGGCGAGATCGAGCCTGCCGGTGTCGGCGCCGCGGACCATCGCTGCCAGTCGCAGCAACGGCGGTGTCGCGAGGCCAAATTCCTCGACCATGACGTCGAAGGTGCATAGTTCGCCGCGGTGGCTCCAGAACACATTTTCCACGTCGAACGGCGCGGCATTGAAGCGCTCGCCGACTGCCAGCACTTCAGCCGGCGTCACGAACAGGAACACCGCGTTTGGATCGACGAAGCGGCGGATCAGCCACGGGCAGGCGATGCGGTCGATCTTCGGCCGGGCGCGGGTCACCCAGACGGTACGACCCTTCGCGTCGCGTGCCGGGAGTTTTGCTACCGGCACCAGCGGCAGTTTGGCCGCCTTCCAGCCTTCAAAGCCGCCTTCCAGCGCTTCGGCCGAAACATCGAGATGCCGCAGCCAGGCCGCGGTACCCTGCGCCAGTTTCTGGCCGCGCAGGCAGACGACGATGGCCGGGCGGCCGGAAAACGCTTCGCCCCAATCGGCGGCTTGCTCGTGATTACGCCTGACCGCGCCCGGAATGAGGCGTGGGTCGGCGGCGAAATCCTCGTCGGTGCGCACGTCAATCAATGCCGGCGCGTTTGCTGTGCCGATCAGTTTGGAAAGCTTGTCTGGAGATATCGTGGTGTAGGCTGACATGGCTGCGCCCTCGTCAAAGAAAACGGGACGCGATACTTGGGCATGTCGCCTCGTGGGGAGATCGCAACATCCCCATGTGGCGAATTAAACCCTGGAGACTTCCGCTGTCAACTGAATCACGCGATGTCGTAAGATGGGTGGAGCGAAGCGATACCCATCCTCCTGCGCCACCGCGATTTTTGATGGGTATCGCTGCGCTCCACCCATCCTGCAAGAGGGCGCTTGCGCCCCACCGGTTTCGGTCCTAGCTTCGGGCCACCGGGGACAAAGCAGGCTCCCCGTCAGACGGTCCGCCGTCCAAGCTCTGCGCACTCTCGCTTTTGTGGGGGATGGCGCATGGACGCAAGCGTGACCGGTATCGCGACTGAACCCAACCCCTCCACTGCCAACGCGCTGATCAGGCTGCTCTACGTCGCGCGTGGCCTGCGCGGCTTCGGTGACGGTTTTGCCATCATCATTCTGCCGGCCTACATGAGCGCGCTCGGCTACGACGCAGTCGCTGTCGGCATCGTCGCGACTGCATCGCTATTGGGAACGGCGCTGCTGACGCTGATCACGGGCTGGATCGCGCCGCGCCACGATCTGCGGCCGCTGTTGATCGCGGGCGCCAGCCTGATGGCGCCGACCGGTATCGCCTTTCCGGCCGTCGAGCATTTTGTGCTGATCGCGCTCGTCGCCTTCATCGGCACCATCAACGCTTCCGGTGGCGATCTCGGCGTGCTGGTGCCGCTGGAGCATGCGGTGCTGGCGCATAGCGCGACCGACGAGCGCCGCACGCAGGTGTTCGCGCGCTACAGCCTGATTGGCGCGCTCTGCACCGCGGCGGGTTCGCTCGCGGCCTCGCTGCCCGATTTCCTCGTCGCTGGGGGCGCCACCCAACTCGCCGCATTCCGCCTGATGTTCTATGCCTACGCCGCGCTCGGCATCGCCTGCGCGGCGCTCTATCGCTATGTGCCGCACCAGCGCGGCGAGGAGAAGGCACAGCAAGCACCGCTCGGGCCGTCGCGCGGCACCGTCTACAAGCTCGCGGCGCTGTTCAGCATCGATGCCTTCGCCGGCGGCTTCGTCGCGCAGTCCCTGCTGGTGCTGTGGCTGTTCGAACGTTTCGATCTGTCATTGTCCGCGGCCGGATTGTTTTTCTTCTGGTCAGGCACGCTGAGCGCCTTTTCCTATCCGGTCGCGGCCTGGATCGCGAAACGTATCGGCCTCGTCAACACCATGGTGTTTACGCATATTCCCTCCAGCGTCTTCCTGATCCTGGCGGCGTTTGCACCGAACCTCTACGTGGCGCTCGGGTTGTTGCTGCTGCGCTCGGCGCTGTCGCAGATGGACGTTCCGACCCGCACCTCCTACGTCATGGCGGTGGTGACGCCGGCCGAGCGGCCCGCGGCCGCCAGCGTCACCGCCGTGCCGCGCAGCCTCGCATCGGCGATCAGCCCGGCAATCGCGGGCGCGCTGCTGATGACGTCGTTTACGGGGTTGCCTTTGGTAGTCTGCGGCACGCTCAAGATCGCCTACGACCTGGCGCTGCTGTTCTCGTTCCGACACATCAGGCCGCCGGAAGAGCAGGGGCGTTAACTATCGTTCGCCTTTCAAGGCGTAGGGGCCCGCCAGCCGGCGCTCGTCACGACCATGCGACCATTGCGCCAACTTGACTTCTGGAGAGTCGGTGGTGTTGGCCTCCTCGGCGTGGAAGGCGATCTTCTGGCTGGCCTGTACCTGGTACTTGGCGGCCTGCGCGAGCCAGTACCATTTCTTGTCAGGTTCGCTCAGCGCGCGCTGCCGGCACTCGGCTTCCAGTTCACGTAGGCGGATCGCTTCTTGCATTGTCAATTCCACAGCCTTGAAGCTTCGACATACCGGAGCTCCGAAACTACTGGAAGACTGGATTCCAGTTAGCTCATCCTCATGACAAAAACTTGTTAGCGGCGTGCTATGCGGGTTCGATGCAATTGATTGAAATTTAGGAATGGATTGACGCGTAATTAGCTGATGTGACGCAGCTCCGAACTGGCAGATACCCGGCCTGCGAGCGATACACGCGTAAGGTGTAGGTGGTCGCCCGTTCTGCTGACACTTGCCGCCATTTGCGTTGACTTCTTGTGAGGCGCATCCTGCGATCAAGAACGCACAACGCGATGGAGGCGGCAGTGGGCGAAGGGGTCGGGGTTGCCATCGCATTGGTCTCTAGTTGCCTCGGTGGCAGTGCGGCCGCGATCACGCGTTATCTCGCCGGCAATGCCGATCCGATCACGCTCGCCATTCTGCGCTGGGGCATCGGCTTTCTCTGCGTGCTGCCCGCAGCGTTGCTGCTTAGGGTGAGATGGCCGAAGCGCGCAGACTGGCCTGCCGTCGCTGCGCTTGGCTTTTGCTTCTTCGGCGTGTTCTTCGTTTTCTACAACATCGCGATGACGTTTACGACCGCGGCGCGCGCTTCGCTGGCGCTGGCGACGCTGCCGCTGCAGACCATGATGGTGGGGGCGCTGCTCGGCATCGAGCCGCTGACGAAGCGGAAAACGATCGGCGTCTGCGTCGCGGTGCTCGGTGTTGTCGCAGCGCTCGCCTCCGGGCTTGCGGCGGCTCCGGCGGGGGCGTGGCGCGGCGAACTGATCATGACGGGCGCGGTGCTGTGCATGGCGTTCTACAATGTGTGGTCTCGCCCGTTCATCCGCCGCTCCAGCGCGCTGGGCTTCCTCACCGTCGGCATGGGGACGGGCGCCGCGGCGCTGATCCTGGTCGGCTTGTTCACCGGCAGTGTCGCGGCCTTGAACGCGTTCGGCACGCCGCAATGGATCGCGGGCATCTATCTTGGCGTCGCCGGCGGCGCGCTGGCGTTCATCCTGTGGGTATTGGCGCTGGAGCGGGCCTCGCCGACGCGCGTTGCCAACACCATGACCGTCAATCCGATCGCAGCCGGCCTGCTCGCCACCCAGCTCGTCGGCGAGCCGATCACGCCCAACCTGATTGTTGGGCTGGTCGCCGTGTTTGCGGGCATATGGATTGCGACGTCCGAGGTCAAAACGCCGTAGGCTGGCGAACATCACGCCATTCCGTTTACGGGTGCGGCCGCGGTGGTCCCTTCCGCAGCAGGAACAGCGCCAGCAGCGCCGCGATGCTGAGTGCGGAGGAGACGATCAGAACCCGCGCGCCCATCGCCTCGATCAAAAGCCCGAACAACAGCGGCGCTGCCGCCTGTGCCATCCGCGCCGGCGCACCGATGATGCCGAGGCGATAACCGTAGTTCTCGGGGCCGAAGATTGCGAGCGGCAGCGTGCCGCGCGCAATCGTCAGGATGCCGTTGCCCGCGCCGTAAAAGACCGCGAACACGCTGGCCGCGCCGCCGCCTGCCAGCCAGAGGATCGCGGCGCCGATCGGATTGGTGATGCAGGCGAGCTTGGTCGAGACCAGCGGATGGTAGCGGCTGAGAAAGCCCGCCTCGAAGATCCGCGCGGCGACCTGCGCGGGGCCGATCAACGCACCGGCAAATACTGCCTGCGCAGTGGTCGCGCCGGCCGCTTCCATGATGCGCGGCAGGTGCGCCGCCATCGCGCCGGTGACGGTCCATGCCGCGGCAAAGACGAAGGCGAGCACGATCATGGTGCGGTCGATCGGGATATGCGGCTTGACGGCTGCCGCCACCGCGGCTTTCGCGCCCTTCACCGCCGGCAGCATCAGCAAATTGATCGGCAGGCCGATCAGGATATGGGCCGCCGCCCAGGCAAAGCAGGTGTTGCGCCAGCCGATGGTTTCCAGGCCCCACGCCGATAGCGGCCATCCGACCGTCGAGGCAAAGCCGGCCAGCAGTGTGATGCCGGTGATCGAGCGGCGGGCCGAATCCCCATAGATCCGCCCAAGCGCAGCAAAGGCGGCGTCGTACAGGCCCGCGGTCATGCCGATGCCGAGCAGGAGCCAGGCGACGATCATGAGCGGGACCGATGTGCTCATGCCGAGCAGCGCGAGACCTGCCGCCAGCATCAGATTCGACATCGACAGCACAGGTCTGCCGCCAACGAGGTCAATCTGACGTCCGATCCGTGGGGCGAGCAGGGCGGAGAGCACCAACGATGCCGAGAACGCGCCAAACACCCAGCTTGAGGAAACGCCGAGATCGCGCGCGATGGGATCGGCGAGGATCGCGGGCAGGTAGTAGCTCGACGCCCAGGCCAGCGTCTGCGTCGTGCCGAGGGCCAAAATGATGGGAAGCTGGTTCACGGTTGTCGCGTCTCTCGTCTCGACCAGAGCAGCGCCAGCGGGCCGAGCAGGACGCCGGCGGCCAGCACCGAGAAGGCTGCCATCCAGGCCGACGCGCTCTGCGGACCGCCGGTGGCATCCAATGCGACGCCCAGCGCCCACGCGCCAAGCGCGGAGAGGCTGAAGCCGATCGTGGAATGCATCGCCATGGTCGCTCCGCGATGGCTCGGGTCCGCCGCCATCGACATGCCCGACGTCAACGCGCCGGAATCGGCAGGTACCGTGACGGCATAAACGAGGATCAAAGGCAGCAGCAACCAGGGCGACTTGTCGGCGAAGAAGCCGATCAGAAGTGCCACGGCGGCGGAGGCAAGCATGACGGCTGTGATGGCGCGGTGACGGCCGAACCGGAGCGCGAATTCGTTGCCGAGTATGCTTGCGGGCATGGCAAGCAGGGAGAACACCACGCTGACGACGACCGGCGTCAGGATCGAAGCGTCGGAATTCCGGGCAACGACAAAGGTCCAGAACGCCACGATCCAGGTTCTTATGCCGTAGAGTTCAAAGCAATGCGCGCCGTAGCCGAGCACAAAACCCATGGCTTTCCGGTTCTGGAACACCGGGCCAAAATCCAGGAGCCGCCCCGACGCCGGCTTCGGCTCGACCGGCGGCAACAGGAAGCAGACCGTAAGCATCACCAGCGGTCCGGCGGCGGTGACGAAGAACGCGGTCCGCCAACCCCAGGCGTCCGCCACAAGCTGTGAAACCAGGAACGACAGGCCGACGCCGAACGAGAAACTCGACGTGTAGAGCGTGATCGCACGCGATGAGTCGCCGGGTGCGAGACGGTCCGTCAGCGCCTTGAGCCCGGGCATATAGGCGCCGGCAAAGCCGATGCCGGCGATGGCGTTGAAGAGGGCGCCCGACCACAGGCCGGTGGCAAAGGCACCGAACAGCAGCGTGCCGAGCGCGCTGACCGCCGAGCCCGCGATCAGGATCTTGCGCGCATCGATGCGATCGGTGAGCGTCGCCAGCACGGGGACTGTGAGCATGTAGCCCGCCGCGCCGGAGCCCGCCAGCAGGCCGGCCTGGGCGCCGCTTAAGTGCCATTCCGGAATCAGGAATGCGGCCAGAATCGAGGGTACGACGACGTGCGGAAGCAGGCTGCCGAGCTGCCCCACGCACATCGCGACAATGACGGATCGGCCTTCCAGCGAGATTCCGCTCACTCCCTGTTGATCAGGACGCGCAACCACATCCCGTCTTGCCTTGTTGCTTTGCTTTTTCATCCGCGGCGCAACAGGCGTCAACATCCGATACTGCAGGGCCGCCGCAGCAATTGCTGGCATCTGGCGCGAACGAGCGGCTGCAGACTCCGGTCTCGGGCAGGACCAGTTCGACCCGTTCCGCGGCCGCCCGGTCTCCAGCGATGTCGGCCGCGATCGAGCGCACCTGCTCGTAGCCCGTGAGCATCAGGAAGGTCGGCGCGCGGCCGTAAGACTTCATGCCGGCGAAGTAGAATCCCGGCTCGTCCTGCGCCAGTTCGCGGGCGCCGTGAGGGCGCACAGTGCCGCAACTGTGGATGTTGGGATCGATCAGCGGCGCCAGCGCGACCGGGCATTCGATCGCCGGATCGAGCCGGATGCGCAGCTCGCGCGCAAAATCGAGGTCCGGCCGGAAGCCGGTTGCGACGATCAATTCATCGGCCATGACGCGACGGGCGCTGCAGCCCGATAGAGCGCCGATGACGAGGCGGGGGCCATCTGCGATGAGATGCGAAACGCGAAATTCGCTTTGCAGCTCAATCCGGCCAGCGCTCACCAAGCCGGCAAAAGCCGCGCCCAACTCGCCACGGGCCACCAGCTTGTCATTCGCGCCACCGCCGAAAGCCTTGGCGGGATCGCTGCCGCGCAGCAGCCAGATCGGCCGGGTGCCCGGCGCCTGCTCAGCGAGTTTCGCCAGATCGGTCAGCGTGCCGATCGCGGAATGGCCAGCGCCCAGCACCGCAACGGTCTTGCCGGCATAGCGTGCGCGGTCTTTGCCGAGCACATCGGGCATGCCGTAAGCGATCCTGTCGGTGACCTCTTTCTCGCCAATGGCGGGGAGACCGTTGGCGCCTGCCGGGTTCGGCGCATGCCAGGTGCCTGATACGTCGATCACCGCGTCGGCCTTGACGAGTTTCGGGCCTTGCCCGTTCTGATAGCGGATTTCGAACGGCGCCTTGTCGCGGCCGTTGGTCTTCATCTTGTCGAAGCCGACACGGCTGATGCCGGTGACGCGGCTCGACGTGTGAATGCGGGATTTCAGCGCGGTATTGCCGGCCAGCGGTTCGAGATAATGTTCCACCATCTCCGCGCCGGTCGGATACTGGTCCGGCTCGGGAGAATTCCAGCCCGTGGTCGCGAGCAGGCGCGCCGCCGCCTTGTCGACATTGTATTCCCAGGGCGAGAATAGTTGGACGTGGCCCCATTGCCGCATGGCGTGGCCGACGCTGTCGCCGGCCTCCAGCACGATCGGCTCCAGCCCGCGCTCCAGCACATGGGCCGCCGCGGCGAGGCCGACCGGCCCGGCCCCGATGATGGCGACGGTCTTGGCTTCGCTCATGCTTTCCTCCCATAAAACTGGAAATATCGAAATAGCGGTCGAGAAAAACGCGGCATTCAAGCCGCGGTCCTGGTGTCCTTGGTTTCGGCGCTTTCGGTGCAGCATTCGGCAACGAGAAAACCGACCAGCTCCCGCATCACTTCATAGTTGGCGTGGCAGATCAGCGTCGTGGCATCGCGCACCTGGGTTACCAGCCCCACCACCACCAGTGCCTTGATGTGGTGGGAGAGGGTGGATGGCGCGATCTTCAGCTTCTCCTGCAGCCGGCCGACGGCAAGCCCGGCGCCGCCGGCGCGGATCAGCGCGCGGTAGATTTTCAGCCGGGTCGGGTTACCCAATGCTTCCAGATGGGCGGCGGCATCATCGATTTTCATGAGGGCAATCTTCTCACATGAAGCCAGGTTCGTCTACGGTATTTCTAGAATTATCGAACTAAGGGGATCGCCAAGGATTGACAGGGAGCAATATATCGATAAGTCTGGATATATGGAATCGGAAAAAGCCATTCTCGCGCTGGCGGCGCTTGCTCAATCGACCCGTCTCGACGTGTTTCGGCTATTGACGAAGCACGAACCGGACGGGCTCGCAGCCGGCGACATCGCCAAGGCACTTGCCGTGCCCCAAAACACCATGTCGTCGCATCTGGCCATCCTGTCCCGTGCGGGACTGGTGACGGCGCGTCGTTTCAGCCGTTCGATTGTCTATCGTGCTGATCTCAAGGCCTTTCAGGCCGTAGTTCTGTTCATGCTGCGGGATTGTTGCGACGGCCGCCCGGAAATCTGCGGACCGCTAATCGAAGACCTCACGCCTTGTTGTCCGCCGAAGACAAGGAGGAAAGCCCATGTCTGAACGCCTCTACAACGTTCTCTTCCTGTGTACCGGAAACACCGCACGTTCGATTCTGGCGGAAGCGATCCTGCGCAAGGATGGCCACCGCAACTTCCGCGCCTTTTCCGCCGGCAGTCAGCCCAAGGGTACGGTCAATCCATTTGCGATCAAAGTTTTGAACCGTCTCGACTACCCCACGGACGGATTGCGCTCGAAGAGCTGGGAAGAGTTCGCGCGCAGCGATGCACCCGTGATGGATTTCGTTTTCACGGTTTGCGACAACGCGGCCGGCGAATCCTGCCCGATATGGCCGGGCCAGCCGATGACGGCGCATTGGGGGATCGAAGACCCGGCCGCCGTCGAAGGTACCGACATCGAAAAGGAAGCGGCGTTTGTCGAGGCCTTCCGCTATCTCAAGAATCGAATTACCGCCTTCGCCAGCCTGCCGCTGGAAAGCATCGATCGCCTGTCGCTCGGGACCAAGCTGCGCGACATTGGCCGCACCGACGGCTCGACCTCAGGCCAGGAGAAGGCCAGTTAATGTCCGACTTTGATTTGCCGCGCCGCCTCGCGGCCGAAGCGCTCGGCACCGCGCTGCTCGTTGCGACCGTGGTCGGCTCCGGCATCATGGCGGAGACCTTGACCAAGGACGTCGCGCTGGCGCTGCTCGGCAACACGCTGCCGACCGGTGCGATCCTGGTTGTACTCATCACCATTCTCGGACCGCTGTCGGGCGCGCATTTCAATCCGGCGGTGTCGCTGGTCTTTGCATTGAAGCGTGAACTCGCGCCGCGCGAGGCGCTGGCCTATGTCGCCGCTCAGGTCGCGGGCGGGATTGCGGGGACGATCATTGCGCATGCAATGTTCGCCTTGCCTTTGATCGATGCCTCGCTGAAAATGCGAACCGGTGGCGCGCAGTGGTTTGCGGAAGGTATCGCCGCCTTCGGCCTGATCGCCACCATCCTGGGCGGCATCCGGTTCAACCGCGTCGCCGTGCCGTGGCTGGTGGGCCTCTACATCACCGCAGCCTACTGGTTCACCGCCTCGACGTCCTTTGCCAATCCCGCCGTTGCAATCGCGCGGTCGATGACGAATACGTTTTCCGGCATTCGCCCCGCCGATCTGCCCGGCTTTATCGCGGCGGAGCTTTGCGGCGCGGTGGTTGCCTTGATCTTCATGACCTGGCTGCTGCGTGGGGCAGGCGAGGCGGCAGCGACGAAAGAGGCCTAACCATGACCGTCACGATCTATCACAATCCCGCCTGCGGCACCTCCCGCAACACGCTGGCGATGATCCGGCAAAGCGGCGAAGAGCCCGAGGTGATCGAGTATCTGAAGACACCGCCGAGCCGCGCGCGGCTGGTCGATTTGATCGGGGCGCTCGGCATTTCGCCGCGCGAGCTGCTGCGCGAAAAGGGCACGCCCTATGCCGAGCTTGGCCTGTCCGATCCGAAGTGGAGCGACGACGAACTGATCGACTTCATGCTCGCGCATCCGATCCTGATCAACCGGCCGCTCGTGGTGACGCCGAAAGGCGTCCGGCTGTGTCGGCCATCGGAGCTGGTGCTCGATCTGCTCGACAACCCCGTACAGTCCTTCGTCAAGGAAGACGGCGAGGCGGTGACGCGCGCGAAACGTTGAAGGGCGCGAGGCTTTCACTCGTCACGATTGCGCGGCATAATGGCGTATGGAACTCACGCCCCGTCTGCGCTTGATGAACTGGCTGGTCAGCCAGGGCCTTACAGGCCTGCCCGAAAACGATTTGATCCGCGGTTTCTGCGAGCGCTGCTGTGCCGAAGGCCTCCCCGTGTCGCGCGGGATGGTCTTCATCGATACGCTGCACCCGATTTTCGAGGGCCGCGGCTTTCGCTGGAACGATGCCGAGACCAACGAAAGCGACGCATTCGAATATGGCTCGACCAATGAGGGCGAAGCCGCGGCGGCCTGGCGCAGTTCGATCTTCTATCACATGCTCGAACATGGCCATGACGAACTGCCGATCGACCTCGCCGACGGCGCGGCCCAACGGTTCAAGTTCGTCAACGAACTCGCCGAGAAGGGCCACAAGCACCTCGTGGCTTACGTGCATCAATTCGGCGAGGCCGGCACCATGGGGCAGATGGATTGCGTCTATTCCTATTGGGTGACCCGTCGCGAGGAAGGGTTTGGCGCGCAGGGGCTGGCTGCATTGCGGGACCTCGTGCCGGTGTTGGGACTTGCGATCAAATCCGCAGCGCAGGCCGATATCACCAAGACGCTGGGGCGCGTCTATCTCGGGCGCGATACCGCCGAGCAGGTGCTGCGCGGACGAATGACGCGCGGCGTCACCGAGCGGATCAACACGGTGCTGTGGTTCTCCGACCTGCGCGGCTCGACCGCGATCAGCGAGAGCATCGATCCCGGCGAGATCATTCCATTCCTCAATGATTACGCGCAGGCTTCGATCGACGCCATCCACGACGCCGGCGGCGAGGTGCTGAAACTGATCGGCGACGGCGTGCTGGCGATGTTCACCCATGAGAACATGGCGAAGGCCAACCGCGCCGCGCTGCGCGCCGAGCATCGCTTCCGCCGCAACATGAAGGCGCTCACCACCCGCCGCACGTCGGAGGGCAGGCCTGTGACATCGGCCCATGTCGGCTTGCATGTCGGCGAGGTCTTCTACGGCAATATCGGCAGCGACGACCGGCTCGACTTCACCGTGGTGGGACCGGCGGTGAACGAGGTCAGCCGCATCGCCTCGATGTGCCGCTCGGTCGACCGCGAATTGCTGATGTCATCGGCCTTCCGCGCCGGCCTCGATGCGGCCGGGCGAAACTACCTGGTCTCCACCGGCCGCTACGCGCTGCGCGGCATCGGTCGCGCGCAGGATCTGTACACGCTCGATCCGGATATCGCCGCGGACGAGGTGGTGGCGGGGAAGTATGAGCGGTATCTGGCGAGCTAGTCCTGCTTGGCTCCGTCATTGCGAGCGCAGCGAAGCAATCCATCTCTCGACTCGCCGAGGCATGGATTGCTTCGTCGCTTTGCTCCTCGCAATGACGGCGGCCCACTAGCAGCGCGCCGGCTCACCCACCATGTCCGGCTGCCGCGCCAGCGAGACCGCGGGCGAGAGCAGGATCACCAGCGCCTGCGCGGCGAAGATGACGGCTGCCAGATAGAGGCAGGCTTCGGCGCTGTAGAGGCCGCCGACGATGGCGCCGAGCGCCGAGCCGAGCGGGCGGGCGCCGTAGCTCATGATGTTGATGGCGGAGACGCGGCCGAGCAGCGAGGGCGGTGTCACCGATTGGCGCAGCGTCGTGGTCGAGATCACCCAGAGGATCGGACCGGCGCCGAGCAGGAAGAAGCTCAGGCCTGCAAGCCATGCCGCCGGAACGACCGTGGTCAGCGCCATCACGGCCGCCGCGATGAAGCCGGTCACCGGCCCAAGCCCGATCACGGTGCCGAAGGCGAGGCGCTTCATCACCCGCGTGGCCGAGAGCGCGCCGGCCACCATGCCGACGCCATACATCCCGAGCGTCACGCCGACGCCGGTGGCAGATAGCCCGAGATGGCGAACGGCATAGGGCACGAACACGGCGAGCAGCAGGAACGACGCCGTGTTGAAGATGAACTGCGTGATGAACACCGGCCGCAGCAGCGGATGGTGCAGCACGAACGCCGCGCCTTCCCTGATCTCCTGCAGCGGATGGCGGCGTGGGGCAGGCGCGCGCGCCGGCTCATAGATGCCTGACAGCAGCACGACTGCGATCACGGATAGCGCCGCGGCAACGCCGAACGCAGGCGCGGCGCCGACCCATCCGACCAGCACACCGCCGAGCGCGGGGCCGCTCGCAAACGCCACCGTGCGCGCCAGTTCGATCCGCGCGTTCGCCGCGGGCAATTGCTCTGAATTGACCAGCGACGGCACCAGCGCGGGCGCGGCGACGCTGTAGGCGACCGTGCCGCATACCGCGATGAAGCCAAGCAGCGACAGCAGGGGCAGCGTCATTTGTCCGAGCCAGAGCAGCAGCAGGATTGCGGCAAGCGCGGCTGCCCGCAGCGCCTCCGAGCCCGCCATCACCCAGCGCCGCGAGACGCGGTCGGCAAGGAGGCCCGCGGGAATCGCAAACAGGATGAAGGGCAGCGTCAACGCCGTCTGCAGCAGGCCAGTCTGGCCTTCGCCAACGCCGAGCAGGAGCACGGCGACGATCGGCGCTGCGGCCAGCGCAATCTGCTCGGCCGACTGGGCTGCGAGGTTCGACCAGGCCAGACGGTTGAAGGTGGCGGGCAGGCGAGGCGTCGGGTCGGGTGACATGGCAGAGTTCCATGATGGATTCGATTCCCGCGCATTGTCCGGCCCAGGGACGATCCAGCCCACCCGTTTCCCGACAAGCTTCTCTACAAACAAAAACCTCCACACGCACCGGAAGCACACGGTCCCCGCGACAGAAATCGCCGCGCGTGGAGCACCGCAGGGCGTTGCGCTGGTGTCGTCCGATGTCGCAAGCGCGTCTGCATATTTGGATCGAGCGGCGGACGAATTGACAATCTGCGCATTTGATGTGCAGTGGCAGATGGCGCGACTTCCTTGCGAGCTGCCTGTTGATTCGGTGAGCACGTCCGTGAAGTGGGTGGGATCGTTCATTGGAATCAACAGGAGTAGATTGAAAATGCAGGGTTTCCCTTCACGGGCAGCTGCGGCTGTCGCATTAGCCTTTGCTTTGCTCGCTGCATTGAGCGTGGCCAAATTCGACAAGGTCGCGTTGGCATTGACCTCTCGCGATGCCGGCACCGTCGTTGACCTTATCGAGAAGCTGAAGACCGAGTTTGGCGATTTCGCGTACGACGATGACGAAGCCGACGACTGGTTCGAGAAGGATGCTGCGAGCCAAAAGTTGATCACCAAGGCGGGATTCAATCAGAAGAGCTGGAAAACCGCAGTAGACGAAACGATGAAAGGGTTCTTTGCGACGATTCCCGAGGCGGAGATCAAGACGGTTCTCGATGGCGCGCGCCAGCGCACGGAG
The DNA here is from genome assembly GCF_056174665.1 of Bradyrhizobium sp. WYCCWR15520. Classification (NCBI taxonomy): domain Bacteria; kingdom Pseudomonadati; phylum Pseudomonadota; class Alphaproteobacteria; order Hyphomicrobiales; family Nitrobacteraceae; genus Bradyrhizobium; species Bradyrhizobium sp. WYCCWR15520. The sequence continues at coordinate 295,907 of NZ_JBWBWM010000001.1, read as the reverse complement.
AGCGCAACCGACCTAAAGGCCGAGCAGAAAAAGGCAGTGCTTGAGCTGATCGAGGAGCAACGCAAGGAGATGTTGGCGCTGCGGGAAGGCGGGAAACCTTTCGCGGGTGTCGTTGCCCCATTTGCGCAGCGGATTCGCAAGTTCACGATGGACAATCTCGGCGAACGCTGAGCGCCGATAATAAATTCAGACATGCGCAGACGCACGAAAAAAGGCCCGCGGCGAATGGCGGCGGGCCCTCTTTCGATTTCGATCTAAACGACGGATCAGCCCGCCGTTTTGATTACGTCTTGGGTCCGAGCGTCGCCTTGCCTGTTCCGGAGATCGTCGCGGGCGGCGTCGCCACCTCATCGTCATCTTCATCAAGCACGGCGGGCAGTTCGGCCGGAGGAGCGGCCAGTTGCTGCGCGGCGAGCGCATTGGTCAGGCTGGTCAGCGCGTCAGGACCGGCGGCAAAACCGCCTTCGGCCAGAATCTTGTCGATGATCGGCTTGAACGCCGAGACCGACAGCAGTTGTGCGGCAAGGCCGTCGCCGAGGCCGAGACCGTTGCTGTGGCCGTTCATGGCGCCGTTGCCGCCGCCGCGGCCGAGCATGCCGCCGGTGTCGAAGATCCGGATGTCCGAGATCTTCTCGATCGGCTTGACCGCTTCGGCCAGCGCGTTCGGGATCACGTTGATGCGCGCCAGCGTGAGATCGTAGTCGACGATCGCCTGGGAGAGCTTGTTGCGGGCTTCCGCCTTCAGCGCCGCCACCTCGGCCTCGGCCTGGCCGAGCGACTTGACGCCGGCCGCGCGCGTGATCGCGGCATCGGCGTCGGCCTTGGCCAGCATGGTGATGGCCTCCGCCTTGTTGTTCGCGGCCTGGTTCTCGGCCTCCGCCATCACGGTGATCGGCATCGCCTCGGTCTCGGCGGCCTTGCGCGCCGCGATCACGTTGATGATCTTGTCGCGCTCGGCGATTTCGACGGCTTTGGCGGTGGTGACCTTTTCCTCGGCCGCAATTGCCAGCGCACGCGCGGTTTCGGCAACCGTCTGCGCCTCGGATTGCTCCTTGCTCTTGGTGGCAATCGCGATCGCGCTTTCCTGCGCCACGATCTGCAAGTCGCGCTCCATTTCGGTGTTGCGCCGTTTCACGGCGAGATCGGCCTCGATCTTGCGGGTGTCGCGCAACTGGTTGGCTTCGGTCTGCTTGTTGGCGACAGCAAGTTCCTGCTGGATTCGATACTCGGCCTCGTTCTGCACCGCGGTCTGCTCGACCTGCGCGGTCTGCGCGCGCATCGCGGCGGTCTTGTTGGCGATGTCGCGCTGCTGCGCCAGTTCCGCTTCGCGCTTGGTGGCCTCGATCGTCAGCGTGGTCTGGCGGGCGACGAGGTCCTGCTGCGCGATATTGACCTCGGTGGTGCGGACGATCTGGTTGCGCTCCTGTTCGCGCTCCCTTGTGATCTTGGTCAGCGTCGTCAGACCGTGCGCGTCGAAGAAGTTGCTCGGATTGAAATGCTTGATGTCGCTCTGGTCGAGCCGCGTCAGCGACACCGACTCGAGTTCGAGGCCGTTGTTCTGGATGTCGGCGCCGACCGCCTCCTGCACTGACTTCACGAAGGTGGCGCGCTGCTCCTGCAGCTCTTCGAGATTCATGGTGGCGGCCACCGAACGCAGGCCGTCGACGAACTTGGCTTCGATCAGCTCGCGCAGCTCGCCGCCATTTTGGGTGCGGCTGCCCAGCGTCTGCGCAGCGAGCGCGATCGAGGAGCTATCGGGTTTGACTCGCAGATAGAACTCGGCACCGATGTCGACGCGCATGCGGTCCTTGGTGATCATCGAGTCCGGGCCGCCGCGGGCGACTTCCAGCCGCAGCGTCTTCAGATTGACCGCGGCGACGGAGTGAAAAACCGGGAGGACGATGGAGCCGCCGTCGAGGACGACTTTCTGGCCGCCGAGACCGGTGCGGACATAGGCTTCGTCACGCGTCGAGCGGCGGTAGAGTTTTGCAAGCAGGAGACCGATAACAAGAACGACAATGACGCCAATAGCGACGGGTACTGCAAGTTCCCACATGTTTTAAACCCTGTCTGATCGTTGTTGTGCAATGAGGTCGGCGGGTGCGGAGATAGCGATAAAACTCTTGGCGTCACGGTCGACCAGCAGCACGCTGGCGCCGACCGGAAGCGGCGTGGATTCGGGGCTGGCGCGTGCGACGAGAGAATGCCAGTTGCCGAAGACATCCTTGAGACGAACGCGGCCGGGCAGCCCCTGGTCGAGCGGCCCGACCGAAACTTCGGCGACGTGCCCGATGAAGTCGGCCTCGTCGACCGCATAGGTCTCGTCGCGCGGAATCACACGGGCGACGCCGCGGCTGGTGACGCGGATGGCGGGAAGGCTGAGGGCTGCAGCGGCAAGGGCCGCGATCGCGGCCGGAATCGAGATTCCGATGCCATGCGCGAGGCCCTGCAGAAAGAAACCCGCAATCGAGAACACGCCGAGCGCGAGGATGATCAGGATCAACAGCGGCAGACGTCCCGCATTGATCCAGAGGAACAGGCCGCCGAGGCCGCTTTCACTGTCGGTCTCGACCCCGATGTCCTTGCCGATGTGGCTCAGCGAAAATCCGACCAGCGTTGCCAGCAGTTCGATGCCGCCGAGCGCCAGCATGATCGCCGCGGCCACGGCAAAGGGCCGCACGTCCGGCGCCAGCAGGATGTCGGTCAGGGCACTCATTGCTGCGACTTGATCCTTTCAAGGCGTGCCGCGATTTCCTTTTCGCGGTGCAACCGGTCGAGTTCGTCGAGTTCCTTGTCACCTGGCACGCCGGAAGCCGGCACACCCGTGACGCGGGCGATCGCGGCCATGGCCCGATCGGGACTCACTGTCTTTGTCGCACCAGCCGTGCGTCCGGTTTCCTGCGGTGAATGTTTTTCGAGGCTCGCTTCGAGATCGGCGAGGCGAGTTTCGGCTTCACGCCGCGCGCCAAGCATCGCCTGTAAGGCCTTGGTCTGCTCGTCGATTTCGAGTTCGATGAAATCCATGGCGCGTTCGAGCGCGGTGCCTTGCGACTCCAGATCAATTTGCCGAGCAACGCCGGCGCGCGCGAGATCCTCGCGGTTTTCTGCAACCGCAAGACGAATCTTCTCGGTCAGCCCGGCTACGTCGGCGTCGAGTTCTTCCCGCCGGCGCTTGAGGCGGAACTCCTCGGCGCGCGACTTGCCGAGCGCATGGCGCGCTTCGTCGGCGCCGGCGTCGATCTCGCGGATCGCCTGTTTGACCAGCGCGACCTTGTTGCTGTTTTCGGCATTGTCGATGGTCTCGCTGGCGATAGCGGCAAGAAGTCTACCCATACGTGCAAGGATACCCTCGTGAACCATGGTCTTCTCCTCCGGTGGTGATTTCGATTTGACGGCGATGTGGATTTCGTAGACGTGGCCATCCGAGACGAGATGCGCCGGGAAGGGGCTTTCCCAGCCGTCGAGATAGCCAGGGATATGGAAGGGCACCAAAACACGCCCGCGGACCGTGCTGATGGTCACGGAAGTCGGTCCCTTGATCGCGAACAGCTTGTCGTCGAGCGGAATCTTGCGCACCGCCGCGCCGGCCACGTAGTTGGCGCGGTCGCGCAGGCCGAGCGTCACGAGGCGGGCGGGCAGTCCGGTCTCAATTCGGATCCGCTCATAGGCCTGGGCGTGGAGCGCGACGAGGTTGGCGCCAACCGGTGCGACCTCGGCGAGTATGGCCATCATCCGATCGTAGTCGGCAAAGGTCGCTTCGATGGCGGCAATGCCGGCCGCGTCGGGCGCCAGGGCGTATCGCAGGGTGGCCGTCGGCGTTTCGACTGGAACCTTGATCATGGGCTATAACGTAAAGCACTTCTTCGGTGCTTTACAAGGAGGATTGTCCGTATCATTTTCGTGATCGCCAGATGCAGTTGCAAATGATTTGCAATAAGATCGAAGCTCGTTTATCCCTTTGAAATGGACGCACGCACGCCTGGCTTGGGCGCCGAACCCTCGGCCAAGAGTTTGACCATGACCGATACGACCGCCACTGGCTGGCGCGCTGACGCGGCCGCTGGTGCCCAGCGGAGCCTGCCTGAAGTCCATTCGACCATTTCGGTGCCCTTTGGCGGGCATTGGTCGCGCCGGCTGCTGGCCTTCCTCGGCCCCGGCTATCTGGTCTCGGTCGGCTACATGGACCCCGGCAACTGGGCCACCGACCTCGCTGGTGGCTCGAAGTTCGGCTACACGCTGCTTGCGGTCATCCTGCTGTCGAACCTGATGGCGATCCTGTTGCAGGCGCTCGCCGCGCGGCTTGGCATCGTCACCGACCGCGACCTCGCGCAGGCCTGCCGCGCCAGCTTCTCGCGGCCCGTGAACTTCATGCTGTGGGTGGCCTGCGAGGCGGCGATCATTGCCTGCGATCTCGCCGAGGTGATCGGCACCGCGATCGCGCTCAACCTGCTGTTCGGCATTCCCCTGATCTGGGGCGCGCTGATCACTGCGCTCGACGCCTTCCTGCTGCTGCTCCTGATGAACAAGGGTTTTCGCTTCCTCGAAGCCTTTGTCATCTCGCTGCTGATCGTGATCGCGATCTGCTTTTCGATTCAGATCGTGGCCGCGGCGCCGCCGGTGGCTGCCGTTCTGAAGGGGTTCGTGCCGTCGCCCCAGATCGTCACCAATCCTGAAATGCTCTACATCGCGATCGGCATCATCGGCGCGACCGTGATGCCGCATAATCTCTATCTGCACTCCGCAATCGTGCAGACCCGCGCCTATGAACGCACCAACGAAGGCCGCCGCGAGGCGATCAAATGGGCGACGACGGACTCGACGATTGCGCTGATGCTGGCACTGTTTATCAACGCCGCGATCCTGATCGTCGCCGCAGCCACCTTCTATTCGAGCGGACGCACCGAGGTCGCCGAGATCGGCCAGGCCTATGAACTGCTGTCGCCGCTGCTCGGCCTCGGCATCGCCTCGACGCTGTTCGCAGTGGCACTGCTCGCCTCCGGTCTCAATTCGACGGTGACGGCAACGCTGGCCGGCCAGATCGTGATGGAAGGCTTTTTACATCTACGCCTGCCGAGCTGGGCGCGGCGGCTATTGACCCGCGGCATTGCCATCGTTCCAGTCGTGATCGTCACCGCGATCTATGGCGAACGCGGCACCAGCCAACTCCTGGTGTTCAGCCAGGTCATCCTGTCGATGCAATTGCCGTTCGCGGTGATCCCGCTGGTGCGGTTCGTCTCCGACCGGCGCAAGATGGGCGAGTTCGTCATCCCTCGCGTCGTGGCTGCCGTCGCGTGGATCGTCGCCGGCATCATCGTGGCGCTGAACGTGAAGCTCTTGGTCGAGACGTTCTTCGGGTGATTGGAATTCGTAGCCCGGATGAAGCGAAGCGCAATCCGGGAATCTTGAGTACGGCCCCCGGATTTCGCTGCGCTCCATCCGGGCTACGAGAGCTTCCTAATCCTGCGGCTCGGTCAGCATCTCGCCAGAAGCGTCCACCCGGAGCCAGCCTGACGGCGCCAGCCGCTGCTGCGGCAGGAAGCGGCCCTTGTAGTCCATCTTCTTGGAGCCCTCGATCCAGTAGCCGAGATAGACATAAGGCAGCCCGAGCCGGCGGGCGCGGGTGATGTGGTCGAGGATCATGAAGGTGCCGAGCGAGCGGCTCTGCTGCGACGGCTCGAAGAACGAGTACACCATCGACAGCCCGTCGCTGAGCACGTCGGTGAGCGCCACCGCAATGAGCTCCTCGCCGCGGCCGGTGATGCCGGTGTCGACGCCGCGCTTGCGGTACTCGATGATGCGGGTTTCGACATGGCTGTCTTCCACCATCATCGCGTAATCGAGCACGGTCATGTCGGCCATGCCGCCATGGCGGTGCCGCTTGTCGAGATAGGCGCGGAATACCGAATACTGCTCCGAGGTCGGCACTGCGCTGCGCTGCTCGCCGACGATGTCGGCATTGCGCGCTAGGACTTTCTTGAAGTTGCGCGAGGGACGGAATTCGTTGGCGATGACGCGCACGGAAACGCAGGCCCGGCACTGGTCGCAGGCCGGGCGGTAGGCGATCGACTGGCTGCGGCGGAAGCCGCCATGGGTCAAGAGGTCGTTGAGGTCGCCGGCCTTGTCGCCGACCAGATGCGTGAACACCTTGCGCTCGTGCCGGCCCGGCAGATAGGGGCAGGGCGAGGGCGCCGTCAGGTAGAATTGCGGGGTATCACGCGAGTGCTGGGTCACGTCGGTTCGTCAGGCCTCCGAAACAATCAACCATAGCGCTTTCGAGCGAAGTAGACACCAGTTCCCGTTAAAAAAACGCCTCACACAAGAAAAGTGCCGGCCCGACCCGATTCAGCGGGCCGGACCGGCTCTAGCATTGCGCCCCAAAGGCTGACGGTCAATCCGGTTTGCTGGTCGCTCAGTAGCTGCTGCGGGGCGAAGGCGCTACCTGGGTACGAACCGAGCTGTTGATGACCACGGTTCCCAGGATCATGTCGTGCAGCAGCCGGCGGCGGCCGTTGAACAGACCGATCAAGAGCACCAGCGGGGTCAGGAACGAGACGGAGATCCAGTACAGCACGGCATGGCAGGCCCCGAGCACGAAATAGCCCGGTGCGCCGTACCAAGTACGCAATTCCAGATCCATTGCGCGCATGCCAAGCGTCGCCGAATGCGGCCCGCCGATCGAGGCACCGTAATAGACAATCGCCCACACGATGGTAGCCGGCCACGCCAGCCAGAACAGCATCCAGCCAAGTCCCAGCGTAACGATGCCAAACACGAAGATGAAGATGTAGCCGAGGACGACCGGCACTGACAGCACCACGAGGTCGATCAGAAACGCAAACACCCGCCGCGTCAGCACGCCGCGAAACAGTTCCGGCTGCATATCGGGATCGAACGCATGCGGCGGCACCCCGCCGTCGTTCCGCCAGGCGCCGCCAGCACTTGATGGGCCGCCGGCATCCGCGCCGCCGCTATTGCCAGAGCCGCTATAAGACATGGTTCGTCCTCCAGGCCGATATTTCCCGAACGAGACATGGGAACCGGCCGGGCCGCCGCCAAGGCCTGCGACCATTAACAGCGAGCAATATTCGGCTGGTTTGGGGGCGAGCCTCCGCTCCCACCCCGTCATTGCGAGCGAAGCGAAGCAATCCAACTCACGGCATACCGGATAGATGGATTGCTTCGGTCGCTTCGCTCCTCGCAATGACGCGCGGAGAGAGCGAGGGTTACCCCTCCGCCTTCAACCTCTCCGCGGCCTTCGGCGCAAAATACGTCAAAATCCCGTCGGCGCCGGCGCGCTTGAAGCCGAGCAGGCTTTCCATCATCGCGCGCTCGCCGTCGATCCAGCCATTGCTGGCGGCGCCTGATATCATGGCGTATTCGCCCGACACCTGGTAGACGAAGGTCGGCATCGAAAACGTGTCCTTCACCCGCCGCACGATGTCGAGATAGGGCATGCCGGGTTTCACCATCACCATGTCGGCGCCTTCTGCGATATCGAGTTCGACCTCGCGCAAGGCTTCGTCGGAATTGGCGCTGTCCATCTGGTAGGTGCGCTTGTCGCCAGTCAGCGTTTTTGCCGAGCCGATGGCGTCGCGGAACGGGCCGTAGAAGGCGCTAGCGTATTTCGCCGCGTAGGACATGATCTGCACGTCGACGAAACCATTGTCGTCCAGCGCCTCGCGGATCGCGCCGATGCGGCCGTCCATCATGTCGGAGGGCGCTATGACGTCGCAACCGGCCTCGGCCTGCACCAGCGCCTGTTTCACCAACACCGCCACCGTCTCGTCGTTGAGGATCTTGCCGTCCTCGATCAGCCCGTCATGGCCGTGACTGGTAAAGGGATCCAGCGCGACGTCGCAAAGCAGGCCGATCTCGGGAAATTCCTTCTTGATCGCGCGCACCGACTGGCAGACCAGATTGTTCGGATTGAGCGCCTCGGAACCGGTCTCGTCTCGGAGGGACGGCTCGGTATAGGGAAACAGTGCGATGCAGGGGATGTTCAGCTTCATCGCGCGCTCGGCATCGCGCACCGCCTGATCGACGGTGAGGCGATCGACGCCGGGCATCGAGGCCACCGGCGTGCGCGCGTTGGTGCCGTCGACCACGAACAGCGGCCAGATCAGGTCGTCTGTTGTCAGCACGTTCTCGCGCACCAGCCGCCGCGTCCATTCCGCCTTGCGGTTGCGGCGGGGGCGGATGATCAGGTCGAGCGGGGTGGAGGCGAGGGCGGTCTGCCGCCGCGGCGCGTCGCGCATTTCGATCGGGCGCCCAAATTTGATCGCCATGTGATGGGTACTCCTGAAGACGACGGCTCAATTTTGATTTGTTCCAGTTCTAGCACCTTGCCCGCCGCCCGTCACCGCGCCTTGATCCATCTCATCGGCAATTGATTTTGCCGTGCCGGCGGGCCAAGACATGAAGCCATGAGCAGATTCCAGCACCATTCAGCCCCAATTCCGGGGGCAGCTTCCAATTCAGCTCGTGGGCCGGCGTCTGACCTTTCGGCGCGGGACAAGGCCCGGGACAATGCGATGTCGGTCGGGGCGATGTCGTCGGAACGGATCGAGACCGAGGAGAATGTGTGGACGCGGCGCCTCGTGCTGTTCCTGCGCATCATGGCGATCGTGTCGATCATGAAGGGCCTGTACCACTGGGCGCAGGTCACGGGTTTCATCGGCGGCGAGGAAGAGGCGTTCGAGAACCAGTCGATGGCCTGGCAGACGGCGACCGTCTATTTCGCCGTCATCGAGCTCGTCGCCGCCGTCGGCCTCTGGCTTGCCACGCCCTGGGGCGCGGTGGTGTGGCTCACCACCGTGGTGTCGATGGCGGTAATCGAACTGATGTTCCCGGGGATCTATGGCGGCAGCCTGACAGTGGTGGCGCTCGAGGCCGTGATGCTCGGCGCCTATCTCATGCTCGCATGGATGGCCGCGCGCGAACGCCCGCCGTAGCGGTTTGCGCTGATGCGCTCCCTCGACGCGGGAAGAAGGGAGAAGCAACGTGTCAGTTTTCCGCCATAATCAATTCGCGTGCAAAAATCGCGACGCGGTCCCGTACAATTTTCCAAAATTTTCCCGGTAACCTTTCAGTCACCGTTAAGGGGCGTAAAGGGTTCCACCACACATCTTACGCGAGCGTTTCGATTTCAGACGCACCTGTTTCCGAATGCGACAGGGGGTGCAGACGAAGCGTGAACAGGACGCTTCCAGCCTCAATGAAATGTTGCAAAAAGCCTTGATCCATAGGGCTTAATGCACAATTCACTCTGTTAAATTCATGATCTCTTTATTGTCTTATTTAAGCGGATCTTCAAACGGGCCCCTTAAGTTGAAGCTATCAGGCGGGACAGAAGTTTCGTCGAAATAAGTCGAAAAACGACGACAGGGGAAGTGTCATGATCAAAGCCGTTGCGACGGCGGTGGAAACCGCTGAACGCTCTGCCGGTCAAACTCCGGTGCAGCCGCTCTATCTGGAAGCGTTGACTTTGGTGGAGCGGCTTCATCGCCGGCTGCTCGACGTCATCAAGGACGAATTCGATCGCCGCGGCCGCGCCGACATCAATTCGGTGCAGGCTCTGCTGCTCTATAACATCGGCGACAAGGAGCTGACCGCGGGCGAGCTGCGCACGCGCGGTTACTATCTCGGCTCCAATGTCTCCTACAACCTGAAGAAGCTCGTCGAGCTCGGCTTCCTCGATCATCAGCGCTCCCGCGTTGATCGTCGGTCGGTCCGCATCCGCCTGACCGCGCAGGGCCAGGAGATCCGCAAGATCGTCGACGCACTCTATCAGAAGCACGTCAAGACGGTGGAGCAGGTCGGCGGCATCTCGAACGAGGAGTTCGCGACGCTGAACAAGTCGCTGCACCGCCTCGAGCGGTTCTGGACCGACCAGATCCTGTATCGGCTCTGAGAATTTCGATCTGCTTACGGCAAGCCGGCCGGTTAGAAGACCGGCAGCCAACAGCGGATAATGAACTGGCAAGGCAGTAAGCCTTGCTCAAAGCGCATCGGCCCCGGTTTTCCGGGTCCGGTGCGTTTTGTCTTTCAGGCAACCTCAAGTCGCGCCGCTGCGCACGAATGCTTGCAGCAGCACCCGGCGTTTCACTAGTCCCTTGCATCATCCGATTGTGCCTCTTGCACAATCCGGATTGACTAGCCTTCGAGCCCCCGCCCATAATCCCAAATAAATACAGGCTTCACGCACGTAGCGGCCGAAAAGAGCCGTGACGGCTTGACGCCCAAATGGGGAAACGGGCTTGTCGGCATCACGGCGTCCCATGTTCGGCGAGCAACAGCGCTTCGTGCTGCTTCTGATCGCGCCGGCTGCGCTGCTGCTGCTGTTGTTTCAGGTCGTGCCGATCGTGATTGGCGCCAACGCCAGCTTTCGCGACTGGGCGCTCTACAATCCCAAGAAGACCTGGATCGGCTTCGACCACTATGTCGCCGTGATATCGGATCCGGCGTTCCTGTACGTAGTGCTGCCGAACACCTTCCTGTTCATGGTGCTGAGCGTTGCCGGTGCGCTAGTGGCGGGGCTAATGCTGGCGCTGCTGCTCAACCGGCCATTCCCAGGACAGAAGCTGGTGCAGACGATCCTCCTGGTGCCGCTGATGGTGGCGCCCGTGATCGCCGCGATCATGATCCGCTGGATCTTCAACGACCAGTTCGGCATCGTGAATGTGGTGCTGGAAGCCATCGGCCTCGATGGGCAGCCCTGGCTGGTGCAGCGCTGGAGCGCGTTCGGCATCATCTTGCTGACCGACATCTGGCTGTGGACGCCGTGGTTCACGCTATTGCTGCTCGCGGGCCTGCAGAGCCTGCCGAAGGAGCCATTCGAGGCCGCCGCCATCGACGGCACCACCACCTGGCGCGTGTTCCGCTATCTCACGCTGCCGATGTTACGCCCGGTGATCGTGGTCTGCGTGGTGATCCGCGCCATCGATGCCTTCCGCACCTTCGATATCGTGTGGACGCTGACCGGCGGCGGGCCGGGGCGCTCGACCGAACTGTTCAGCCTCTACGCCTATGTCCACGCCTTCCTCAATCTCGATCTCGGCCGCGGTTCGGCGGCCGCGATCATCGGTGGGCTCGTCATTCTCGTGATTGGCGTGGCGCTCTATCGCCTCGTCGACCGTATCGCAAAGGCTTGATCCGATGGCCATGGTAAGCCGCCCCCAATTTCTGCCGTGGCTGCCGCCGATGGGCCGCAAGACGCTGTTTGCGCTCGCGGTCGCCTTCATCTGCTTTGCGTTTGCCTTTCCGGTGCTGTGGCTGATCCTGACCTCGCTGCGCCCGGAATCCGGCATCTATTACGTCCATCGCGGCACCGAGTTCACGCTCGCCAGCTTCGCCGAGGTGTTGACCGACGACCGGATCGTGGCGGCCTTTCTCAACAGCGCGCTGATCTCGACATTGGCGACCGTGTTCTCATTGCTGGTGACGGTCTCGAGTGGCTACATGCTGTCGCGCTTCACCGGGCCGGCCTCACGGCTCTGGTTCGGCACCATCTACGTGTTCCGCTGCGTGCCCTACATCTCCTGGGTCTTGCCGCTCTATTTTGTGACGCAAAGCTGGGGCCTCTATGACACCTATACCGGCCTGCTGCTGCCGCACATAGCGGTGCACATCTGCTTCTTCTCCTGGCTGATGAAGGGCTTTTTCGACGGCATTGATCCGTCGATGGAATATGCCGCCATGGTCGACGGTTGCACCCGGTGGGGCGCCTTCATCCGCGTCGCGGTGCCGTCGGCGCTGCCGGCGATATCGGCGCTCGCGGTGCTGTGCTGGTTGTTCACCTGGAACGAGTTTTTGTTCGCGCTGATCCTGACCGGCAATCGCGTGCCTGTCATCACGGTGGTCATGGCGCAGTTCGTCACCGAGATGGGACTGCGCTGGAATCTGATGGCGGCGACCGCGGTCATGGCGCTGGTGCCGGCCTTCCTGATCGCGCTGTTCGGCCAGAAATACGTCATTCGGGGACTACGGATCTAGCTGAGGGACGACACGACACAACGACAAAAAGAGGAGGAGAGGCGATGCAGGGACTGGCGAGATGGTTCGTTGCGGCAACCGCAGCCCTGGTGGCTGTGACCGGCAGTGCCGCCGCACAGGTGAAGGAGCTGCGGATCGGCTATCAGCCGAGCCCGATCCAGGATGCCTCGATTGCGATGTTCGAGGCCTGGGGCACCAAGAACGGCGTCAAGATCGTCAAGGTGCCGAATTCCTACGGCGTCTATGTCGAGAAGATGACGGCCTCGCTGACCTCGAACTCCGATCAGTATGACGTGATCTGGCACAATGACGACTGGGGTCAGACCTGGGCGCATCTGCTGGAGCCGACCGACGATGTCGAAGCCAACAAGTTTGGCTCCAAATGGAGCATGTCGCCCATCGTGTTCGCCAATGCGCAGGGACAGAACACCGTCGTACCGATGGGCCAGACTTTCAGCGTGTTCTTCTACCGCTCCGACCTCGTCAAGCCCGACGAAGTGCCGAAGACGCTGGATGAGCTCGTCACCCTGAGCAAGAAGCTACAGGCGGACGGCAAGGTGAAGTTCGGCTATGTCGGTGGCATGTCGATGAACCACTCCTGGTTCAGCTGGTTCTGGTCGATGTGGGCCAACAATTGCGACGTGCTGCTGCCGGCCTACGAGCGGGACAACAAGAAGCTCGCGGAAGCCGGCTGGAAATCGAGCATGACCGACCCCTGCATGCAGAAGACGGTGGAGTACTGGTGGGATGCGATCAACACCCACAAGATCGCGCCGCGCGGCATGCCGGCCTATGACCGCAACGAAGCCAACGCCATCTTCATGGCGGGCGACGCCGCATTCACGGTGGCTGATACGCTGTGGTGGGGCACGTTCAACGATCCCAACAAGTCGAAGATTGCCGGCAAGGTCGCCGCGGCGCGCTTCCCACTCGGCCCCGACCGGAAGAAGCCCTTCGGCTGGGATGACATCTGGGGCTGGGCAATCCCGAAGTCTATACCGGAAGAGCGCAAGAAGCTCGCCAAGCAGATGCTGAATGCGATGATGCTCGACAAGGAAGGCCAGATCAAAATGTTCAAGGCGACCGGCGCGCCACCGCCCAACATGGAGTTCTGGCCGGAGATCGCCGCGCAGGATCCCTTCATGAAGCTGCTGAAGGAGGCGGTGCTCGACTCCCCGGACAAGGTGCGCGGCGCCTATTATTTCCCGCAATGGCCCGCCGTGCACAAGGCGTTCAACGACGCCGTCACCAAAGCGGTCACCGGCAAGCGCGAGGACATTGCAAAGGTACTCGCCGAGAACGCCCCGCTGGTCAGCAAGGCCGCGCAGTAATCAACGACGTGAGGCCCGCCGCGCGATTTGCGGCGGGCTTTCCAGAACAGCAACAGGTTCAATAGCGGCGAGGCAATGGCAGCAATTTCACTGAGCAAGCTCAACAAGCATTATGGCTCGCTGTTCCACGCCGTGAAGGACGTCGATCTCGAGATTGCCGACAAGGAGTTCGTGGCGCTGGTCGGCCCGTCCGGCTGCGGCAAGTCGACGACACTGCGCATGATCGCAGGCCTGGAAGACATCACCAGCGGCGACATCCGCATCGGCAACAAGGTGGTCAATCACCTGCCGCCGCGCGACCGCGACGTCGCCATGGTGTTCCAGAATTACGCGCTCTACCAGCACATGAGCGTCTACGACAATCTGGCTTTCGGCCTGCGCAACAAGAAGACGCCGGAGGCTGAGATCAAGACGGCGATCGACCGCGCCGCCGGCATGCTCGGGCTGCATGATCTGCTGCAGCGCAAGCCGAAGCAGCTCTCGGGCGGCCAGCAGCAGCGCGTCGCGCTCGGCCGCTGCATCGTCCGCAACCCGCAGGTGTTTCTGTTCGACGAGCCACTGTCGAACCTCGATGCCAAGCTGCGCGCTCAGATGCGTATCGAGATCAAGCGGCTGCATGCGGAAATTCCGACCACCTCGGTATTCGTGACCCACGACCAGGTCGAGGCCATGACGCTCGGGGACCGCGTCGTCATCATGCGCGACGGCCGCATTCAGCAGATCGGTACGCCGCTGCAGGTCTATGGCAAGCCCGCCAACAAGTTCGTCGCCGGCTTCATCGGCGCGCCCGCGATGAACTTTATCGACGTCAACGTGCGCAGCGCGGCGGGCGTGACATCGGTCGAGACGGAGGGCCTGCGGCTCACGATCGGGCCCGCGGATGCGTCCGCGCTCGCGGTGCACAGCGGTCGCCGCGTGATCATGGGCATGCGGCCGGAGCACCTCTCGCTCGGCACCGGCGCCCCGGGCCTTGGTTTCGACGCCCACGTCGAGGTCGTCGAGCAGCTCGGTTCGGAAATCCTGCTGGAGACGAGGGTGGGCAATGCCAGCATCACCGCCGCCCGCGTGCCGGCGGAAACCGTGATCGCGCGCGGCGACCGGGTTCGCCTGTCGGCGCAGGCCGGCCGCCTGCATTTCTTCGATCCGCAGACCGAACTGCCGATTTCCTGAGTGAAATCAGGCCGAAGCACGTTTGTTTGATCGCCCAAAGTTCCGTGTTCCAAAAAAAATGGAACCATCTCGCGCCCTTGCGCATTGTCGGCCCGGCCATAAAACAGGTGGGGCATGCTGGTCGAGCGTGGGTTGCAGGTCATGAACTTCGAGGTGGTGGACGACGCCTATGCCATCGCCTCGAACTACCTCCGCAAAACCGGCGCCATCGCCGACAGCTTCGCCACCGACGAGCGGCTGCTCGAAATCATCGTCAAGATGTTCCAGCTCGGCGAATTCAACCGGATCAGGCTTGCCAACAGGGCAATCGCCAAATTCGAGGCCAGCGTATCGGCCTGACCGTATCAACGGTGTCATCCCACGTGAGGAGAATTCCATGGAAGCCGCGATCGATCGCATCATGCAGACCTATGACCTGCTTCTGAACTGCACTTCCGCAGCCAGCGACGAGGCGCGCGCCAAGGTGACGGCCTATCTCACCACGCTGGTCGAGGCCGGCGAGAAGGATCCGCACCGGCTGACGGTGTGCGGACTGACCTATTTGCGCCAGCTCGACGGCAGCAATGATCCGGTGAAGGCTGGATATACGGGGCTGTAGGGGGACCCGATCGACGCAGCGGATGGAAGGACAACCTGGCGGAGAAAGGCTTGCTGCCCCGCGCACGCCGCCATAGATTCCGGGCTCTGATCGACGGAGGCTGCCATGACCTCACTCACCCGTCGCTTATTCCTGTCGCTTGCGGCAGCGCTCGTGCCGGCTTCCGCCATCGCCCATCACGGCTGGGGCGGATACGATACGTCAAAATCCTTCACCGTCACCGGCAAGATCCTGAAATCGACCTTCGAGAACCCGCATTGCGAGATCGAGATGGAGGTCGACGGCAAGCGCTGGCACTTCGTCCTGGCGCCGCCCTCGCGCATGCAGGCGCGTGGCGCGACGGCTGATCTGATCGCGCCCGGCAAGACCTGCACCGTGTTCGGCTATCCTCACACCACCAAGCCGGACGAGGCGCGGATCGAATATATCGTGCTCGACGGCAAGCGGATCGAGTTGCGGTAGGCGCGCGTGGAACATCAGCCGGCCGCATCGATCTTCCTGTCGCTGCAGGAAAGCGCGCTGGGGCACACGATGCGCTCTTCGCCCGCGCTTTATCCCGCGGTCGAGATTTTGCACATCATCGGCTTTGTGGTGCTCGTCGGATCGATCCTGGCGCTCGATCTGAGGCTATTGGGGCTCGGGCGCGCGATTGCGATCCAGCCGATGGCGCAATTGCTGTTGCCGGTGTCGCGCGCCGGCTTTCTGCTCGCGATCAGCATGGGATTTTTGCTGTTCAGCGCCGATGCCTCGCATGTTGTGAAGAACCCGGCATTCCAGGCCAAGGCGCTGCTGATTGTGGCGGCGCTGATCAACATCGTGATCGCGCATGCGATCCCATGGCGCCATGCTGAAGCGTGGGGAAAGGAAGCCTCCCTTGGAGCCAAGGCGACGGCGCTGCTATCGATCCTGCTGTGGCTCGGCGTTATCTGTGCGGGACGCCTGATTGCCTACTTCTAGTGAGGTGGCTATGTCCCTTATTCGCTTCGCCATCTTCGTACTCCTGCTCGGCCTCAGCGCCACGGCGGAGACCGCCATCGCCGACGAGGCTGCAAAGGCCTGGAATGCCCTGCGCGCCGGCGGGCATGTCGCGCTGATGCGGCACGCCGATGCGCCGGGAGGCTTTGGCGATCCGCCCGGCTTCCGCGTCGAGGATTGCGCCACCCAGCGCAACCTCAGCGCCAAGGGCAGGGCGGACGCGGAAAAGATCGGCGCGCGGCTCAAACGGGAAGGGATCGCGTTCGAAAAGATCCTGAGTTCGCCGTGGTGCCGATGCACCGACACCGCCAAATTGATGAACCTCGGCACGATCGAGACCGAGCCGACATTCGGCAATGTCGTGGTGCTGCGCGATCAAAGGGAGACGCTTACGGCAGGAGGGCGCGCGCTCATCGCCAAATGGACGGCAGGCGGAAACCTGCTCATCGTGACGCACGGCGCGAACATTTCGGCGTTGACCGGCGTCTCGCCGGCCAGCGGCGAGATCGTCGTCGTCAAAGGCGGCAGCGACCGCGCCGAACCGGTCGGCCGCTTGCTTCTCGATTGAGCGCAGTGCGATTACCGCGCGTCCGCCCTCGCGTCTTTGTTGCGATACCGGTTCCAGTTGGCGATCACGGCCTCAAATCGCGCAGGTTTCGTGGCCGCTACGGTCGCCGTGTGGGAGTGAGCTTTCCATCTTGGGAAATCCATCTGTCAGCCCCGGATGGTTTATAAGCGCAGTCAAAACGCCCGCATGTGATCTGGTTCACGAGAGGACCGACGAAAATCTCGCGCAGGTTGAGGGACAAATCAGCTAGATGTTGTGTCCAGTGGCGCTCTCAAAAATATTCTGCTTTCGTTCTCACCCAAATCAGTCGCATAACTCCGCCCGTCTCACGGCAGATGAGGGGCGTCGGCCATCGTCACGAACGCGCGGTGAGATGCGATGGACGTGAATGGCGCGAGACGTGCGCGCCGGAAGCGTACGGCGAAGTCGTGTGGTCCTGGCGTCGCGGTGCTGGCGTTAAGTCCAAGAGAAGCGAAGCTTCTCGGGGGCGACGGAGGCAAAAGAGCCGTTCTCCGGGGAGAGCTCGTTATAAGCCGTAAAGCCATTGCGCAGGGAAGGCCGGGATGCCCCCGCTGTACCTGTATGCTCGTGTGCGTTTTCCTTTATGCGCAACGGCACACGAGACCTCGGGTGCAGCAAGCACCCGGTCTTCCCTGCGCCCTCCGAATGAGAGGGCGGACAAAGAGATGAAAACCTCGGGCAAAACATGTCGCGAGATCGCGAATCTATATCACCGTCATTGCGAGCGCAGCGAAGCAATCCATCTCGCGGCATAACGGAAAAATGGATTGCTTCGCTGCGCTCGCAATGACGCTGATGGGCCGCGGCGTACTGGCTGCTGTAGGATGGGTAGAGCGCAGCGAAACCCATCGCGACATGCGCCGTATTGGTGGCATTGATGGGTATCGCTTCGCTCCACCCATCCTACGGTCTGCGATGTGGATTGCTTCGCCTGGTTGGCAATGACAGTCTCAAGTGAACCGCGCCAGCAACAACGAGGAAACCCCATGCTCACGCTCCACCATCTCAACGACTCCCGCTCGCAGCGGATCCTGTGGCTGCTGGAAGAGCTCGGGCTTCCGCACGAGATCAAGCGCTATCAGCGCAACGCCGAGACCCGGCTCGCGCCGCCGGAGTTGAAAGCGATTCATCCGCTCGGCAAATCGCCCGTCATCACCGACGGCGACACCACCATCGCCGAGTCCGGCGCCATCGTCGATTACATCATCCGCCATTACGGTAAGGGCGCGATGATGCCGGCGCCCGGCAGCGCCGACTACGAAGCCTACAACGAGTGGCTGCATTATTCCGAAGGCTCGGCGATGTTGCCGCTGATGCTCAACCTCTATGTCGGCCGGCTGAAGGAGGCTGGCGCGCCCCTGCATCCGCGCATCGACAGCGAACTGGCCAACCACCTCGGCTATGTCGACGGCGCACTGAAGGGGCGGGAGTTCTTCGTCGGGGCGTCGCTGACCGGTGCCGACATCCAGATGAGCTTTGTCGGCGAGATGGCAAAAGTGTTCGACAAGCTCGGCGCCTATCCGAACCTTGCCGCCTGGCTGGAGCGCATGCACGCCCGGCCGGCGTTCCAGCGCTCGGTCGCCAAGGGCGGGCCGTACCGGTTTGCGTGACGGTGAATGGGGTTTCGGACCGGAGGCGACGGGAAACAGGGGGCCTGGGAACCCCCTACATCCCCACCATATCTTGCACAAATACCAGCCGGATACCGCAAATGCTTGGCCACTTCGGCCGGATGTGGTATCTCACAGGCTTCTTTCGACCGGCCACACCAGACCCGCCCGCTTTGCCCCCAAGGGCCTGCGGCGGTGGAGATATTTCGTCCAATGACCAGCGCCAAGACCGCCTCCGCGCCCGACTCGTTCTTCACGGCCACCCTTGCCGAGGCCGACCCGGAAATCGCCGCCGCGATCAAGGGCGAACTCGGTCGCCAGCGGCACGAGATCGAGCTGATTGCGTCCGAAAATATCGTCAGCCGGGCCGTGCTGGAAGCACAGGGCTCGGTGATGACCAACAAGTACGCCGAAGGTTATCCGAACGCGCGGTACTATGGTGGCTGCGAATGGGTCGACGTCGCCGAGACGCTGGCGATCGAGCGCGCCAAGAAGCTGTTCGGCGCTGGCTTTGCCAACGTCCAGCCGAACTCCGGCAGCCAGATGAACCAGGCGACGTTTCTGGCGCTGCTGCAGCCCGGCGATACCTTTATGGGCCTCGACCTCGCCGCCGGCGGCCATCTCACCCACGGCTCGCCGGTCAACATGTCCGGCAAGTGGTTCAAGGCTTCGCACTACACGGTGCGGCGCGAGGACCAGATCATCGACATGGATGAAGTGGCGAAGCAGGCCGAGCAGGTGAAGCCGAAGCTGATTATCGCCGGCGGATCGGCCTATTCGCGCGCGTGGGACTTCAAACGCTTCCGCGAGATCGCCGACAGCGTCGGCGCCTATCTGCTGGTCGACATGGCGCATTTCGCCGGCCTCGTCGCCGGCGGCGTCCATGCCTCGCCAGTGCCGCATGCCCACGTCACTACGACGACGACGCATAAGTCGCTGCGCGGCCCGCGCGGCGGCCTGATCCTGTGCAACGACGAGGCGATTGCCAAAAAACTGAATTCGGCGATCTTCCCGGGCCTGCAGGGTGGTCCGCTGATGCATGTCATCGCCGCCAAGGCGGTAGCGTTCGGCGAGGCGCTGCGTCCGGACTTCAAGGTCTACGCCAAGAACGTCGTCGAGAACGCGAAGGCGCTGGCGGAAACGCTGCGCGGCCACGGCCTCGATATCGTCTCTGGTGGCACCGACAACCATCTGATGCTGGTCGACCTCAGGCCGAAGGGTCTGAAGGGCAACGTCTCGGAGAAGGCGCTGGTGCGCGCTGCCATCACCTGCAACAAGAACGGCATTCCCTTCGATCCCGAAAAGCCGTTCGTCACTTCGGGCCTGCGTCTCGGCACGCCGGCGGCGACCACGCGCGGCTTTGGCGTAGCCGAGTTCAAGCAGGTCGGCGGCATGATCGCCGAAGTGCTCAATGCGCTGGCGCAGTCGGAAGACGGCAAGGCGCCGCTGGTTGAAGCTGCGATCAAGGAACGCGTGAAGGCGCTGACCGACCGCTTCCCGATCTATCAATAAAGGACGCGAGTGGTGCGCTGTCCGAGCTGCAACAGTCTCGATACACAGGTGAAGGATTCACGGCCGACCGAGGACTCGGCCGTGATCCGGCGGCGGCGGGTGTGCATCGCCTGCAACTTCCGTTTCACCACCTTCGAGCGGGTGCAGTTGCGCGAACTGACCGTGATCAAGCGCAACGGTCGCCGGGTGCCGTTCGACCGAGACAAGCTGGTCCGCTCGCTGCAGATCAGTCTGCGCAAGCGGCCAGTCGACCCTGAAAGGGTCGAGAAGATGGTCTCGGCCATCGTGCGCGAGCTTGAAAGCGGCGGCGAGGCGGAAGTCTCCTCGGAGGCGATTGGCGAGATCGTGATGGAGCATCTGCGCCAGCTCGACGACGTCGCCTATGTGCGCTTCGCCTCCGTCTACCGCAATTTCCGCGAGGCCAAGGACTTCGAGACCGTGCTCGGCGAACTCACCGGCGAAGACGACGCGCGGGTCACCACGTTGCGCAAATGATCTTCCGCATCCTGGAAGACCAGTACGGGCAGAAACTCAGGGAGTCCAAAGCCGCGGACCAGCGCTTCATGCAGCTGGCGCTGGCGCTCGGCCGTCGCGGGCTGGGGCGGACCTGGCCGAATCCGGCCGTCGGCGCGGTCGTCGTGAAGGATGGCGTCATCGTTGGCCGCGGCTGGACCCAACCCGGCGGCCGGCCTCACGCCGAGCCTGAGGCGCTGAAGCGCGCCGGCGAGGCCGCGCGCGGCGCCACGCTCTATGTGACGCTCGAACCTTGCTCGCACTTCGGCAAGTCGCCGCCGTGCGTTGATGCAGTAATTGCCTCCGGCATTGCGCGCGTGGTGTCAGCGATCGAGGACCCCAATCCGGAAGTGGCCGGGCAGGGGCACGCAAAACTCCGCGCCGCCGGCATCACCGTCGAGGTCGGCCTCGGCGCTCAGGAAGCCGCATGCGATCACGCCGGGCATTTCCGCCGCGTCCGCGACAAGCGCCCGCATGTGATCCTGAAACTCGCGGTATCCGACGACGACAAGATCGGCGCTGCCGGCCACAAGCCGGTCGCGATCAGCGCAGAGGCGGCGAAGACACGCGTGCATCTGCTGCGCGCGCAATGCGACGCCATCCTGGTCGGCATCGGCACGGTGCTGGCGGACGATCCGCATCTGACCTGCCGCCTGCCGGGGATGGAAGCGCGCTCGCCGGTGCGGGTGGTGCTGGATCGCGCGCTGCGGCTGCCCGGCACCAGCAAGCTGGTTCAGTCCGCGCGGCAGACGCCGCTCTGGGTGATGACATCAGATTTCGCCGACGCTCCCGCAGCCATGAAGCTCGGCGCCGCCGGCGCGCAGGTGGTGCGCGTTGCGGCTACCGCCAAACCGCCCGGACTGGACTTGCCGGCAGTGCTCCATGCGCTGTCCGGCAAGGGCATCACAAGGCTGATGGTGGAAGGCGGCTCGCGGGTCGCATCCTCCTTCGTCGCCAGCGGCCTGGTCGATGAAATCTGGCTGTTGCGCGGCCCCGACAAGGTCGGCGCCGACGGCATTCCCGCGCTGGACGCATTGCCGCTCTCGGCAATCACCGGGTCGCCCGCGTTCAGGACACGTGCTAGCGAAAGCTTGGATAAGGACACTCTGACTATTTATGAGCGCGCTGTCTAAGCTCGTCATGCCCGGGCTTGTCCCGGGCATCCACGTCTTGGCGGCAGATGAAAAGGAAGACGTGGATGGCCGGGACAAGCCCGGCCATGACGGTGGTGTAAAATGTTCACTGGAATAGTCACCGACATCGGCGAGATCACAGCCTTGACACCAACGGCGCAGGGGCAATTGCACCGCATGCGGATCGCCTGCCGCTATGACCAGACAACGATCGCCGATGGCGCCTCGATCGCCTGCAATGGCGTCTGCCTCACGGTGGTAGCATCCGGCGTCGAGGGCGATAAGACCTGGTTCGACGTCGATGCCGCGGCGGAAACGCTCGGCATGACCACGGCCAAGCATTGGGCCAAAGGCACCAAACTCAATCTCGAACGGGCGCTTAAGATCGGCGACGAACTCGGCGGCCATATCGTTGCGGGGCACGCCGACGGGATTGCGACCATCGTCAAGCGTGACGATCTGCCCGATATGGCCCGGTTCGAACTGCGCACGACGCGCGAGCTCGCCCGCTTCATCGCCGCCAAAGGCTCGGTAACGCTGGATGGCGTGTCGCTGACCGTAAACACGGTCGAGGATGTCACATTTTCGGTGCTGATCATCCCGCATACGCTCAACGTCACCACGCTCAGCGGCTGGGCAGCAGGCAGCGAGGTCAATATCGAGGTCGACCTGATGGCCCGCTACGCGGCGCGGCTGTCGGAAATGAAGTGACGGAGCAGCCGTCATTCCGGGCCGATGCGTTAGCATCGAGCCCAGAATCTCGAGATTCGCCGGGGTGCAATTGCACCCCTGAAGTCTGGTCCTTCGGACCATCCCGGAATGACGACGCTCCGAGTAAGTGCTTGGCTTAGCCACCCGCGGCGACTACATAACGCGCCAGTACCAGAGTGAAATGGATTGAACGATGGCAGACGCACGGCGCGCACCGCTGAAAGACCAGACCGACATCACAGGCGCGCGCGCGCTGATCGTCGAGGCGCGGTTTTATGACGACATCCAGGATGCGCTGCTGGAAGGCGCCGTCGCCGAGCTGAAGGCCGCCGGGGTGACGCACGACGTCATCACGGTTCCCGGCGCGCTGGAGATTCCGGCCGCCATCGCCATTGCGCTCGATGCTGCCGACAGGAACGGCAAGCCCTATGACGCCGCGATCGCGCTCGGCTGCGTGGTGCGCGGCGACACCATCCATTTCGAGATCGTCTCGATCGAATCTTCGCGCGCACTGATGGATCTGGCGGTCACGCGCAAGCTGCCGCTCGGTAACGGCATCATCACCGTCAATACCGATGCGCAGGCCTGGGCGAGAGCGCGCGCCAGCGAACTCAACAAGGGCGGCGACGCCGCGCGTGCGGCGCTGGCGATGCTGCGGATCAAACGCCGGCTGGCAAAGGCCTGATGATGATGGCAGAGAAGAAGCCCGCCAAAGCCACTGACAAGAAAGCCAATCGCCGTGGCGCGGCGCGGCTGGCCGCCGTGCAGGCGCTGTACCAGATGGACATCGCGGGCGCCGGCATCAACGACATCTTCGCCGAGTTCGAGAGCCACTGGCTCGGCAACGAAGTCGAAGGCGACAAATACCTGCCGGCGGAGGCGGCGTTTTTCCGCGACGTGGTGTCGGGCGTGGTGCGCGACCAGGCGAGGCTCGATCCCCTGATCGACGATGCGCTGCAGAAGGGCTGGCCGCTGAAGCGGATTGACGCGATTTTGCGCGCGGTGCTGCGCGCCGGCTCCTATGAGCTGGAGCACCGCAGGGATGTGCCGGGCCGCGTGGTCGTATCCGAATATGTCGACGTCGCGCATGCCTTCGTCGAAAAGGACGAGACCGGCATGGTCAACGCCGTACTCGACCAGATCGCGCGTCAGTTCCGCGCCGACGAGTTCGCGCGTGGTTAGCGTCAAACCCGCGTCCGGCGAGGACTCGCTGATCGCGCGATACTTCCGGCCGCTCGCGACAGACCCCGGCTCGTTCCATCTCGACGACGACGCCGCGGCGTTGAGGTCATGGGGCGACGATATCGTGGTGACGACGGATGCCATCGTCGAAGGCGTGCATTTCCTGCCTGACGATCCCCCCGACACGGTCGCGCGCAAGGCGCTGCGGGTGAACCTTTCCGATCTCGCGGCGAAGGGCGCTAAGCCCGCCGGCTTCGTGCTGACGCTGGCCTTGCGCAGCGCCGACGACGCCTGGCTAAAGCCGTTCGCGGCGGCGCTCGGCGACGATGCTGGGCAATTCGCCTGTCCGCTGCTTGGCGGAGACACCGTATCCACGCCGGGGCCGCTGATGGTCTCGGTCACCGCGTTCGGCCGCGTGCCGCCGGGGAAGATGATTCATCGCAGCGGCGCCAGTCCGGGTGATCGGGTGATGGTGACGGGCACGATCGGCGACGCCGCGCTGGGGCTTGCCATCCTGCACGGCGGGAAGGTGCATGCTGCCGCATCCGACAAGGCCGCACGCGAGGCGTTGGTCGGGCGCTATCGCATTCCGCAGCCGCGCGTGGCGCTGGCCGAGATCGTGCGCGACCATGCCAGCGCGGCGATGGATGTGTCGGATGGCCTTGCCGGCGATCTCACCAAGCTCTGCGGCGTGTCCGGCGTATCCGCGGTGATCGATCTGGAGTCGATCCCGTTGTCCGGCGCGGCGCAGGATCTGGTGTCGCGCGGCATTGTCGGCCTGGAAACACTGATTGCAGGCGGCGATGATTACGAGATCCTGTGCACGATACCGGAGGATCGCGTCGAGGCTTTCGCGCAAGCCGCAACGCGTGTCGGCGTCACGGTGGGTTCCATTGGAACGGTGATCGCTGGAAGCGCGGTTCCGAAGTTCATCGACGGACAGGGCAAGGAAATAACGCTGGAACGTCGCTCTTACAGCCATTTTTGACGTGGCACGCTAAACGCCGGCCTTTATTTCCCGCCCGCCATTGCTATTTCGCCGAAAACCTATAGGTGTATTGCCATTCGATTACCGTCGTGCCTTTTCGAACGCGCCCTTTGGGGCTTCTTCCAGAGACATCGTCGATATTGGATTTGAATCCGCGCGATCGCCGTGCGGAATGAAAGCCTATGTGCTTTGGAGAAGAGAAATGGCTACGGGAACAGTGAAGTGGTTCAACGGTCAAAAGGGTTTCGGATTCATTGAGCCGAGCGATGGCAGTAAGGATGTGTTCGTGCACATCTCCGCCGTCGAGCGTGCGGGCCTCGGCGGACTGGCCGAAGGTCAGAAGGTTCAGTTCGAACTCAAGACCGACAAGATGCGGGGCAAGGTGAGCGCGGAAAACCTGTCGCTCGTCTAAGGCCTCGAAACGGTCGTTTCACGGATGTACTGGAATGGCTAGTGAGCTCGCTCGATCCCGATAGGATTGAGCGGGTTCTTGTATTTTTGGGCCCAACCTCAAGGCCAGCGCCTGCCCGCTGTCCAGGCAACGACTTGCCGAGCCCGGGTTACCGGTGAATCCTTTCAAAAATCGACGGATTCCGGCCTCGGCGGCGTTGCGCCGGGGAGACGATTTTGGCATGGTCCCGCCGATTTGAGGTCACCCTTCTGGGCAGGGAAGGCCTCCATAATAAGCGCCGGCCGCGCTCGCGGGATGGCGTGGGGCGGAAAACCAGCATCTGAGGCAACTTCTATGACAGCATTATGGGTGATTGTGCTCTGCGGAGCGCTTTCGATCGTTTACGCCATTTGGGCGACGTCTTCCGTTCTGAAATCGGACGCCGGCAATCCGCGCATGCAGGAGATCGCGGCGGCGGTGGCCGAAGGCGCGCAGGCCTATCTGCGCCGCCAGTACATGACGATCGGCATGGTCGGCGTCGTGATTTTCGCGCTGCTGGCCTACTTTCTGGGCATGCTGGTTGCGATCGGCTTCCTGGTCGGCGCCGTGCTGTCGGGCGCCGCCGGTTTCATCGGTATGAACGTCTCGGTCCGCGCCAACGTGCGCACCGCGCAGGCGGCGACCACTTCGCTGGCCGGCGGTCTTGAACTGGCCTTCAAGGCGGGCGCGATCACCGGCCTTCTGGTGGCCGGCCTCGCGCTGCTCGGCGTCACCATCTATTTCGCCTATCTCACCCAGATCATGGGGCTGAAGGCCAACGACCGCGTCGTCGTCGACGCGCTGGTGGCACTCGGCTTCGGCGCCTCGCTGATCTCGATCTTCGCCCGTCTCGGCGGCGGCATCTTCACCAAGGGTGCTGACGTCGGCGGCGACCTCGTCGGCAAGGTCGAGGCCGGCATCCCCGAGGACGATCCGCGCAACCCGGCGACCATCGCCGACAACGTCGGCGACAACGTCGGGGACTGCGCCGGCATGGCCGCCGACCTGTTCGAGACCTATGCGGTGACCGCGGTCGCCACCATGGTGTTGGCCGCGATCTTCTTCGCGAACTCGCCGCTGCTGGTGAACATGATGACCCTGCCGCTCGCCATCGGCGGCGTCTGCATCATCACCTCGATCATCGGCACCTTCTTCGTCAAGCTCGGCGCCAGCCAGTCCATCATGGGCGCGCTGTACAAGGGCCTGATCGCGACCGGCGTGCTGTCGCTGCTGGGCGTCGCAGCCGTGATTCACTGGCTGATCGGTTTTGGCGAGCTGGCGGGTGTGAAGTACACCGGCATGGCGCTGTTCCAGTGCGGGGTGATCGGCCTTGTCGTCACCGGCCTGATCATCTGGATCACCGAATACTATACCGGCACCGACTATCGCCCGGTGAAGTCGATTGCGGCGTCCTCGGTCACCGGCCACGGCACTAACGTGATCCAGGGTCTGGCGATCTCGATGGAAGCGACCGCGCTGCCCGCGATCGTCATCATCGCCGGCATCCTGATCACCTACAGCCTTGCCGGCCTGTTCGGCATCGCGATTGCGACCACGACGATGCTTGCGCTGGCCGGGATGATCGTCGCGCTCGACGCCTTCGGCCCGGTCACGGACAATGCCGGCGGCATCGCCGAAATGGCCGGCCTGCCGAAGGAAGTGCGCAAGTCGACCGACGCGCTCGATGCCGTCGGCAACACCACCAAGGCGGTCACCAAGGGCTATGCGATCGGCTCCGCCGGTCTCGGCGCGCTGGTGCTGTTCGCGGCTTACAATGAAGACCTCAAGTTCTTCATCGGCAATTCTGCCAAGCATCCGTACTTCCAGGGTGTCGCTCCGGACTTCTCGCTCAACAACCCCTACGTCGTGGTTGGCCTCCTGTTCGGCGGCCTGCTGCCGTACCTGTTCGGCGCGCTGGGCATGACCGCCGTCGGCCGTGCGGCCGGTGCGATCGTCGAGGAAGTGCGGCGCCAGTTCCGCGAGAAGCCCGGCATCATGCAGGGCACCGACAAGCCCGACTACGGCAAGGCCGTCGACCTGCTGACCAAGGCGGCGATCAAGGAAATGATCATCCCGTCGCTGTTGCCGGTGCTGTCGCCGATCTTCGTCTACTTCGCGATCTACGCGATCGCGGGCGGCGGCGCGGCCGGCAAGTCGGCGGCGTTCTCGGCCGTCGGCGCCATGCTGCTCGGCGTGATCGTGACCGGCCTGTTCGTCGCGATCTCGATGACCTCGGGCGGCGGCGCCTGGGATAACGCCAAGAAGTACATCGAGGACGGTCACTACGGCGGCAAGGGCTCCGACGCCCACAAGGCGGCGGTGACCGGCGACACCGTCGGCGATCCCTACAAGGATACGGCGGGTCCCGCGGTCAACCCGATGATCAAGATCACCAACATCGTGGCGCTGCTGCTGCTGGCGATCCTGGCGCACTGAGCCGGCGAAAGCCGATCGAAACGAAAACCCCGCGGTGCGAGCCGCGGGGTTTTTGTTTCGGCCTTCGTTGGGTGGGTTAGCGCAGCGTAACCCACCGAAATGTTTGTGCGCGCCGAGACCGCAGGTGGGTTACGGCTTCGCCTGACCCACCCTACGAACTTCTCAATTCACATCCATCTGCAGGCCTTCGCGCTTGATGATCTCGCCGAACTTCGCGGTCTCGGCCTGCACGAAGTCAGAGAATTGCTGCGGCGTGCCCCAGTCGGCGGTGGCGCCCATGTTGCCGATGGTCTTCTTGACGTCATCGCGCGCCAGCATCGCCTTGATCTCCTTGTTGAGCGCCTCGACGGCGGGAGCGGGCGTTGCCTTCGGCAGGAAGACGCCAAACCAGGAGGAGACGTCGAACTTCGCAAGTTCGGGTACACCCTCGCGTATGGTCGGAATGTTCGGCGCCGCCGGGCTGCGCTCGGGCGTGGTCACGCAAAGCGCGGTGAGCTTGCCCTCCTGGGTCTGCGGCAGCGTGGGATAGAGGTTGTCGAACAGTATCTGGATGTCGCCCGCGAGTGCCGCCTGCAGCGCCGGACCTGCGCCGCGGAACGGCACATGGACCATCTTCAGGCCGGTAAGTTGCAGGAACCAGGCGCCGGTGAGGTGAGGGCTCTGCCCGACGCCGGAGGAGCCGTAGGTAAGCTTGTCCGGATTGGCCTTGATGTAGGCGATCAACTCTGGGATCGACTTGATGCCGGTCGACGGATGCGCCGAGACAATGTTGGGAATCCGGATCATGTTGCTGACCGGCTGCAACTGGTCGGCCTTGTAGGTCATGTTGCGGAAGATGCTGTAGGCGATCGCGTTCGGACCGGGATTGCCGACCAGGATGACGTGGCCGTCGGCTTTGCCCCGCACGGCTTCGGCAGTGCCGATGGTGCCGCCGCCGCCGGAGCGGTTTTCCACGACGGCTGACTGGCCCCAAGCGGTCTGCAGATGCGCGGCCAGCAAACGTCCCATCACGTCGGTGCTGCCGCCCGCCGCTGCCGGTACGATGAGACGCACGGTCTCGGTCGGGCGCCAGTCAGAGCCGAAGCTCGAGCGCGGCAAAATCGCCGCCGCCGAAACGGCTGCAGCTCCGGTCAAAACACGGCGGCGAGAAATAGCTTTAATCGTCACAAGTTCACTCCCTGCTTTGGATTCTTGTTGGCAGGGACCGTAGGCAGCGCGCGCGCAGAGGGCAAGCGGGCGACTTGGCGCATGATTTCCGCGCCACGGAACAGAGTGATTCAGAAGTGACTGGCTCTAGTTAAAGCTCAAGAGCTTGAACAGCGGCGTCAGGTAGCTGAGCTCCTGGCCGGATGTGGGCGTGGTGCGGCTGATGAAGTCGAAGATCTTGCCGTCCTGCAATCCGTAATTGGCAAGCCGCGTCACCTGGCGGTTCTTGTCGAAATAGATCGCGATCACGCGCTGGTCGACGACCTGCTGGTTCATGAAAGCGACTTTGCGTTCGGAGCGCTGCGAGATGTAATAGAACACCTCGCCGTTCAGGGTCGCCACCGTGGACGGCGTTCCCATCACGATCAGCACCTGATCCTGGCTGGCGCCGATCGGAATTTGCTCCAGCGCGTTGGGCGGCAGGATATAGCCCTTCTGGAACTGCTCGCCGGTGCATCCGGCCAGCGCCGCGCAGACCAATGCCACGGCCGCCGCCGCGCGAAAACCGCGCCGGCATGCGGACAGGCGGCGCGACGAGGGCACGCTGGTGCTCAGGTGGCTCATTTCGGTCATGTCAGGAATTAGCCCGTCCTCTTGCATCGCGCGGTGCGTTGACGTACCGGGCAGCACGCTGGATTGCAACATGCGCGGGCCCCCGGCAAAGAATCTGGAGGGCTCGCTCGCGGAACCCACAATGCTTTGGCCGTTCAATCACTTCAGGAAACCCCGGCCGCCGTTGCGCGGCACCATCGAGGCCATCTATGGCATGATCGTGACGCAGGCGCGAGAACCGTTGTTTTATCGGGACTTTGGGGTTCCGGACACGGTTAACGGCCGTTTTGACCTGCTTCTGCTGCATTTGTGGCTGGTGCTGCGGCGATTGAAATCGGTCGAGGGGGCCACGGCCCTGTCGCAGGGGCTATTCGACCATTTTTGCAACGATATGGACGATAATCTGCGCGAGATGGGGGTCAGCGACCTCAAGGTGCCGAAGCGGATGCAGGCCTTCGGCGAGGCCTTCTATGGCCGGACAACGGCCTATGACCTGGCGCTGACGGACGGCCGCGAGGCGCTGGCACAGGCCATGTGCAAGAATATCCTGAACGGCGAGAATATCGAAAAAGCCCGCCTGCTTGCGGTCTATGCCGAGGCGGCAATGGCCGCCCTCGACAGCCAGGGCGAGGCGGCGCTGGTAAGTGGTTCGGCCAGGTTTCCCTCGCCCGAGAAGGCAGGCGCACAGCAATGAGCAAGACCGGTACGACAGAGAAACCCGACCCGTGGCGCGTCCCCGTCGCGGTAGCGCAGATACCGGAGACGGGCCTGCATCGCGATATCCAGGCCGATCAGGCCATCCGCGCTGCCGTGGCCGATGTCGGAGGCTTGCGTGAGGTGCTTTCGGTGCGGGCCTCTTTCGACGTCACGCCAAAGAGCGGCGGCCGCTTCCACGTGGTCGGCCACGTGCGGGCGCGGATCGGCCAGACCTGCGTGGTGACGTTGGAGGAGATCGAGAACGATATCGACGAACCGATCGATCTGATCTTCGCGCCGCCCGAGCAGATCCCGCAGATGGCCGCGCTGGTCGACGAGGCCGAAGAGAGCGACGAGGAGATGCCCGATCCGCCCGAGCCGATCGAGAACGGTATGATCGACCTCGGCAGGGTTGCCACCGACGCCTTGTATCTCGCCGTCGATCCCTATCCGCGCAAGCCCGGCGCCGTATTTGAGCCGGTGGTTGAAGCAGCCGATCCCGAAGATCATCCGTTCGCGGCGCTCAAGGCGTTGAAAGCAGAACCGAAAAAATCGGGCGCCAGGAAGCCCAAGGGCAAGTAGCCGGCAGCTAAAGTGGCCTAGGAAGCTGCGTTCGGGTTGAAGTAGCTCCAATATCTTCCCAAGAATCCAAAATAAGATATTGAATTATCTGGGTATATTTCTTATTTTGGATTTCGGGCCACACCGCTTCCCTTTCGCCAAAAGACCGCCCTCAAGAGGTTGTGTCAGAACGGGGACACGCTATTGTCGCGGCCCGGCGGAGGCGCGCGTTGCGTTTCACCGAGCATCGCTTTAGCGGTGCCATTCCAGTGCGCGGCCGGGCTCTACGAGGGCCGCAAGAGATCAGGTTTCCGGGACGTTCATGCCTCAAAAGGTTCGAATCGCGCTTGACGCCATGGGTGGCGATGTCGGCGCATCGGTCGTCATTCCCGGCGCCGCAATCTCTTTGGAACGGCATCCCGACACCGAATTCCTGCTCTATGGCGACAGCAAGCTGATCGACGAGCAACTCGCGAAATATCCGGCGCTGAAGGCAGCATCGCGCGTGGTCCATACCGATGTCACGGTGAGTATGCACGACAAGCCGAGCCAGGCGTTGCGCCGCGGCCGCAAAAGGTCGTCAATGTGGCTTGCGATCGACGCCGTGAAGCGAAGCGAGGCTCATGTTGCGGTTTCCGCCGGCAACACCGGCGCCCTGATGGCGATGGCACGCTTCCATCTGCACACCATGCCCGGGATCGATCGCCCGGCCATTGCGGGCGTGTGGCCGACGGCACGCGGCGATTCCGTCGTGCTCGATCTCGGCGCCACGATCGGCGGCGACGCGCACCATCTCGTGGCTCTGGCGGTGATGGGCAGCGCGATGGCGAGCGTGCTGTTCAACCGGGAACGGCCGACTGTCGGCCTCCTCAACATCGGGGTCGAGGAGATCAAGGGCCATGAGGAGATCCGCGAGGCCGCCGAGTTGCTGCGCGCGTCGCAGCTCAATTATATCGGCTTCGTCGAGGGCGACGGGATCGGCCAGGGCGCGGCCGATGTGATCGTTTCGGAAGGATTCAGCGGCAACATCGCGTTGAAAGCCGCCGAAGGCACTGCGCGGCAGATGGCGGATTTTCTGCGCAACGCCATGGCAAGCAGTTGGCTATCCCGGATCGGTTACCTGTTCGCCCGCGGCGCGTTCAAGGCGCTCCGGGACAAGCTCGATCCGAACAAATCCAATGGTGGCGTGCTGCTTGGCCTGAAAGGCGTGGTCGTCAAAAGCCATGGCGGAATCAGCGCCGAAGGCTTTGCCTACGCAATCGATGTTGGCTATGAGATGGTCCGCTGCGATCTCCTCACCAAGATCAATCAGATGATAAATAGCGACGGTAGTGCACTGGCACAGACCGCGCAGGAGGCTGTCTCGTGACTGCGAAACGTTCGGTCGTGCTGGGCTGCGGCTCCTATCTGCCGCAGAAGGTGCTGACCAATGCGGAACTCGCCGCCCGGATCGATACGTCGGACGAGTGGATCGTGCAGCGTACCGGCATCCGGGAGCGGCACATCGCGGCCGAAGGCGAGTTCACCTCGCATCTGGCAATCAACGCCGCGCGCGCCGCGCTGGAGCATGCCGGCCTCGACGCCCAGGCGATCGACCTGATCGTGCTGGCGACCTCGACGCCGGACAACACTTTTCCGGCGACCGCGGTCGCCGTTCAGAACGAACTTGGCATCCACCACGGCGCCGCCTTCGATCTGCAGGCGGTGTGCTCCGGCTTCGTCTTCGCGCTCGCGACCGCCGATAATTTCCTGCGTTCCGGCGCTTACAAGCGCGCGCTGGTGATCGGCGCCGAAACCTTCTCGCGCATTCTCGACTGGAACGACCGCGGCACCTGCGTGCTGTTCGGCGACGGCGCCGGCGCGGTCGTGCTCGAGGCGCAGGACCAGCCGGGCCTGCCTTCCGACCGCGGCGTGCTGACGACGCATCTGCGCTCGGACGGCCGGCACAAGGCAAAGCTGTTCGTCGATGGCGGTCCTTCCAGCACCCAGACCGTCGGCTATCTCCGGATGGAAGGCCGCGAAGTGTTCAAGCACGCGGTCGGCATGATCACGGATGTGATCGTGGACGCCTTCAATGCTACGGGAACCAGCGCCGAGGACATCGACTGGTTCATTCCGCATCAGGCCAACAAGCGAATCATCGACGCGTCAGCGCACAAGCTTCATATTGCGCCGCAGAAGGTGGTGCTGACCGTCGATCAGCACGGCAATACGTCGGCGGCGTCGATTCCGCTGGCGCTTGCGGTTGCCGTCAAGGACGGGCGCGTCAAGAAGGGCGATCTGGTGCTGTTTGAAGCCATGGGCGGCGGCTTCACCTGGGGTTCCGCCCTCGTGCGCTGGTAAGCGCTGGGTAAAACTACCGATTAAAATTGTGGCCGACTTCATGCTTCTGCATGATGCTCGCTGTTGACCATTGCGTGCTAACCTCATAATTTCAGGCAATAAATTTGTTCGCCGAGAGTGCGGGGCAGGCGATGACCGGGACCGGAAAAACAGTCACACGTGTCGATCTCTGCGAGGCGGTCTACCAGAAGGTGGGCCTCTCGCGAACGGAATCGTCCGCGTTTGTCGAGCTCGTTTTGAAAGAGATTACCGATTGCCTGGAGAAAGGCGAGACGGTGAAGCTGTCGTCGTTCGGCTCGTTCATGGTGCGCAAGAAGGGACAGCGGATCGGACGTAACCCGAAGACCGGTACTGAAGTGCCGATCTCGCCGCGTCGTGTGATGGTGTTCAAGCCATCGGCGATTCTGAAGCAGCGCATCAACGGCCATGCGGTGGGCAACGGCGAAAGCAAGGCCGAATAGCGAGACCGAGTAGCACGACCGCGTAGCAAGGCGAGTACTGCGTCTTCACCAACTAGATGAGTTGAGAGGAGTGGCATTTGGACAAGGCGCCGGATGCGTTCCGCACCATCAGCGAAGTCGCTGAAGAGCTCGACATTCCCCAGCACGTGCTGCGATTCTGGGAGACGCGGTTCGCCCAGATCAAGCCGATGAAGCGAAGCGGCGGGCGGCGTTACTATCGCCCCGACGACGTCGATCTGCTGAAGGGGATCCGCCGTCTGCTGTACGGCGAGGGCTACACCATCCGCGGCGTGCAGCGGATCCTGAAAGAGCACGGCATCAAATCGGTACAGGGCCTTGCCGACCAGACTTCTGCCGTCACCTTCGGAGCGGTCGAGGAGGCGATCGGTCTCAGTCTGCAGGAGCCCGAAGAGGGAGAAATCCCGACCGCGGATGCCGATTCCGAGGACGAGGATTACGAGACCGAAGAGAAGGAAATCGACTATCGCTTTGCCGATACCGACGACGACGGCATTTTGCTGCCGTTCGCCAAGGGCAAGCCGGGGCCGTCGGACGCCGACCGCGAACGCCTCGAACGGGTGCTGAAGGATCTGATCTCCTGCCGGGAGTTGCTGGATACGGCAATGAAGGACGGCTGAGCCGGCGGGAACTGGGCCCGCTCATTGGGCCTCAAAGAGGCCACTCGCGCGCCTTGCGCCGGACGCTGATCGCAGCTAATGGAACGGCATCGGAGCGTGGCGCAGCCCGGTTAGCGCACTAGTCTGGGAGACTAGGGGTCGGAGGTTCAAATCCTCTCGCTCCGACCATTTATATCTTCACGGATGGCGATCCTGATCTCGGCTAGATGCCGAGAGCCCAGACGGCAACAATGGTCCCCAGCACAGCTACGCCGCTGATCGTCCAGCCTGTAAAATAAGACCCGGCATCCGTTTCCGGTCGATCGACCATGGTATCGCGCCAATGGGTCACCGCGGCCTCCCATAGATTGATACTGCCTCTCGTATGTAGGTCGCAGCCGCGGGCTCAAGGTTCACGCGAGGTGCCGGGACACGCCTTGGGGCTAAATTTAGCCCGCTCCAGAAGGTAAATTCGTCTTAACCTCAACCCCTGCATCGAATCCGCAGTTAACGTTCTTGGCATACTCTGGGTGTTACAAAATGCCCGAGCACAACCTGTGCAGAGTATCAGCCATGGATTTCCTGAAGCGTGCGGCCTTTGTTCTTGGCGGCATTTTTTTGGGCATAAACCTGATCAACTATTTTGTCATGGGCCATACCGGGGATTACCTGCCGGGCGGCGAACGTATGGGCGAGTGGAGGGCGGCGAAAATACGCGAGGCGTGTTACCCCGCGCTTGAACAGCCCGAAAGGGACGGGCTGCTCCCGAAGCTTTCCACCGACACGCATCGCGTTGACTGGCGCGATCTCGACCGGGCAAGGGACATGACGGCGGCGCTGAACTGCTATCTCGTCACGCACCCCAACGCGGTCTGCGAGCGGAACAACCGCGCCTACATCGTCGATTACATCAATCGCTATTTTGCGAAGTTCGATGAGATGATGAACACGGCCAAGCGATATGGCGAAGCCGAAATGTCCACAGTCAGGAAGCTCTGGGACAGCCCGCGCAACCGCGCGATCAACGCAGCCCTGGTGCAGGACACCAGCAGTGGGCGATTGATCAAGGCCGATTTCGGCTGGAGCGTGCCCACAGCGATGAAGCCGATGCTCGATCGCTACAAAGGTACGAGCGACAATTGCCCGAAGGCCTAGTGCCAGGAGTTTTGAAATGGCCGGCGAAATTTTCAGCCTCATCCGCATGCCCATCATTGCCTTCCTCGGCGGCTTCCTCGTCGTCGGCGGATGGATCTGGGCGCCTAAAATATCGGATCTGGTGAAGAGCCAGTTCTCGGGCGGACCCAGTGTTTCAATGTTTGCCGACACCAATCGTATCGGCCGGCCGGAAACCGCGCCGGTCGTGCGAAGCTGTATTTTCAAGGCGGTGGACGTCGGTCCGGACGCCAGTAAGATGGAGCCGAGCGCAGCGTACTTCATCCTGAAGGCCGGCAGCATGCAGGCGAACATTTCCGCAATGGCTGGCAAGTCAGA
The DNA here is from genome assembly GCF_056174665.1 of Bradyrhizobium sp. WYCCWR15520. Classification (NCBI taxonomy): domain Bacteria; kingdom Pseudomonadati; phylum Pseudomonadota; class Alphaproteobacteria; order Hyphomicrobiales; family Nitrobacteraceae; genus Bradyrhizobium; species Bradyrhizobium sp. WYCCWR15520. Next base: position 260,811 of record NZ_JBWBWM010000001.1, on the reverse strand, counting down.
CCGCTGGTCCGAAAACCAGACGATCAATCAGGCCAACTCATGGGGACAATTGGCGAGCTGCATCTACGCCTTGGACGATCGCGAACTCTGCGATCCCGATAACCGCGCCGCGGCAGTGGAGGCCACTACCAAGTTCTTTGCCTACGCCAAGCAGACCGCCGGTTCTACAGGCAAGCCGGCGATATCGGCCGATGACGCACGCGCCATCGAGAATATCAGAGATCGCCTGTTGCTCATGCTCAAGAACCACCGTCGCTACGGTACGCTCGTCGCCGCCGATTTCGGCAGCTTTGCCCCGGCCGAAATAATGCAGGTCATGCGCAGCGAGCAGAAAGAGACCCGCGACATCTGCAAGCGCTGACGCATCGAGCTTCAAGCGCGCGCGCCTGGGAAAAATCTCGCGGCCTATTTGTTCTGACCGTCCGTGAACGCCGTATCGATCACGTCACCGATTAGCTGCCAGGTGCGGCCGTCGAACTGAACGAGGCGCATCTGCTTGATCGGCCGGTAATCGTCCGCGCCCGTGTTGACCTTGATGCCGGGCAGAAGGACGGAAACCTCGAAGTCCTTCAATGAAGCTGCCTGCCGCATGATATTTTCGCGCGAGAGATCATTGCCGCATTGTTTCAGCACCTGAACCAGCGTCTCCGCGGCGGCATAGCCGTAAAGCGCGGCGCCGCTGCCCTTGTCCCCGTCGGGATAATACTTGTCCATGAAGTTCAGCCAGTTCTTGATTGCCGGATCGTCCTTCCAGGCCGGATCGGTCGGATCCTTGAGGAACGTGGCCGAAATCACACCAGCGGATTTCTGCGCCCCTGCCGGCCCCAATGTGGCGCCGATGGAGGCCGCCGCATCGTTCAACAGCAACGCCGGGTGCCAATGCAGGTCTGCCGCAAAGCGGATGACTTGCGAGGCCGCTGTCGGGACGCCTGCGAACAGGAGGATCTCGGCGCCGGATCGCTTCAGGATGGAAACATGTCCATCGATATGCTCATCGGCGACATCGAAGGCGAGGCCGACGATGATCATGCGCTTGAGGTCGCCGAGGCCCTTCTGGATTCCCTTGTGCAGGTCGTTGCCGAAGTGATCGTTCTGCCAAACGATCACGATCTTGCGCTGCGGATAGGTGGCCTGGATGTAGTTGGCATAGATGCGTCCCGCGGCCTGGGATGACGGCTGCCAGCCCATCGTCCACGGAAACGCCTTCGGATCGCTCAACTCATCGGCGCCGGAAACCGGGAACAGTTGAGGAATTTTCTTCTCGTTCAGGAAACGCCGGATCGCAAGGTTCCCTGGCGTTCCGAAGGAACCGAATATCAGGTGGACATTGTCCTGCTCGACCAGTTTGCGCGTCATGTCGAGCGCAACGGTGGGATCGGAATTGTCGTCGCGGGAGATGAAGCGAATCTTGCGGCCGTTGATCCCGCCCTGGGCATTGATCATGTCGAAATAGGCAGCCTGGGCTCTTCCGATGGCGGCGAATTCGGCCAGCTTTCCTGAATAGGGCATGAGATTGCCGATGCGTATCTCGGTCTCATCGGCGGGTTGTTCGGAACGTTCCGGCGACATCGCACCCAGCGACGTCAACGCGACCGCCAAAGCGATCAGGAGTCGGACTGCCACATTCATCTGCGGTGCCCTCGATATGTCGGTTTTTCGCAGCAAGCGGCGTCAGGTGAACAATCCCCCGCACCTGTCACGCGAGCAGGTTACGCCCCGGGGAAGATTCGCCATCGCGCCGTGCAGTCCATTGACATAGGTCAAGGGACTGCCAGCGCAACCGCTGGCCCCGGCGCTGCAGCGCAAAAGTCGCCACCTCCATTGTTGCTCCGGCATTTCTGCTGATCAGCCGCGTTGATGCTGCAACTGGATCGCCGCGACGACATTCAGTAGGCTTACCGCGACCGGCTGGTATCGCCGGGAAAGCGGGGACACACCCGCACATTCGGATGGAACGCGAGGGCAGTTCGATGAAAACACGTCCGACCGGCGTGATACCGCCGATGACCACGCCATTTCGGAAAGACGGCGAGATCGAGTTCAAACTCGTTGCACCTGAGGTCGACTGGCTGATCGCGGCCGGCAGTCATGGCATGGCGGCCGGCGGTTCGACCGGTGAGGGGCATACGCTCGACCACGAGGAATATCGGGACCTGGTGGCGGCGACGGTGGAAGCGGCGAAAGGGCGCGCGCCCGTGATCGCCGGGATCATCGTCGATTCCACCCGCGATGCGATCCGCCGCGGCAGGCTGGTGCGCGACATGGACGTCGCAGCGCTGCAGGTGACGCCGGTGCATTATCTGTTCAAGCCGGACGAGCAGGCGATGGTCGATCACTTCCGTCGCATGGCCGACGAAACCGGCATGCCGATCATCATCTACAACGTCGTGCCGTGGTCCTATCTGTCGCCGGCGCTGCTGACACGGATCATGAATGAGGTGCCGCTCGTCGTCGGCGTCAAGCAGAGCGCGGGCGATCTGAAACTGTTCGCCGATCTCATGATGATGGCGCCGGACAAACTGATCTACAGCGCCGTCGATGCGCTGATGTATCCGTCGTACGCGCTCGGCGCGCATGGTTCGATCGCCGCGATCCTGAGCGCGGCGCCGCATGCTTCCGTCGAACTCTGGAATGCGGTCAAGGCGGGTAACCACGCCCATGCGCTCGAGCTGCACAAGAAACTGCTGACGCTGTGGAACGCCATCGTCTCAGACAATCTGCCGGCGTGCACGCGCTACGCGCAGTCGCTGCAGGGATTGCCAACGACATTCTCCCGCGCGCCGATGCCCGAAGCGTCGCCTGCGCAACAGGCCGCCATCCGAAAGGCGCTGGAGGGATTGGGCGCACTGGGCGGCTCTCGCGAGGCGGCGGAGTAAATTCCGCTCCGCGAAACGGTCACGAGACAATCGCGCTGCCCGTCTTTACGGGCGGCTTTACCGGCGGTTCTCACCTGTTACTGTCCTTCCACACGGGCTTCATTTCCATGAGGGCCCCAACTCAAAAATTGAAAATCGAGGTAAGCGTCGCAATGAAGGATTTTGCCGGAAAGTTCGCCGTGATCACCGGGGGCGGCACGGGCATGGGCCGCGAACTCGCGCGCCAGCTTGTCGCCGAAGGCTGCAATGTCGCGATGTGCGACGTCTCGCCGGAAGCAATGGCCGAAACCAAGCGGCTGTGCGAGGCGGAAAAGCTGCCGCAGGGTCTGCGCATTACCACCCATGTCGCCGACGTCTCGATCGAGGCTCACCTGCAGCGCTTCCGCGACGAGCTGATCGAGCAGCAGGCGACCGACAAGATCCATCTCCTGTTCAACAATGCCGGCATCGGCGGCGGCGGCAGCCTGTTCACCAACACGCGCGAGCAGTGGGAGCGCACCTTCAACATCTGCTGGGGCGGCGTCTATCTCGGCGTCCGCACTTTCCTGCCGCTGATGATGAAGGCCGACGAGGCCCACATCATCAACACATCGAGCGTCAACGGCTTCTGGGCATCCGTCGGCATAGGCGCCTCGCACACCGCCTACAGCGCCGCCAAGTTCGCGGTGAAAGGTTTTACCGAAGCGTTGATGACGGACCTGCGCCTCAACGCTCCGCATATCAAATGCTCAGTTGTGATGCCCGGGCATATCGGTACCTCGATCGTTTCCAATTCGCGCAAGATCCAGAGCGGATCGGAATCCGAAGAACTGAGCCCGAATGAAATCCTGGCGACGCGGCAGCGCCTGAACGGCATGGGCATCGACACCGCGGCGATGTCGGACGACGACATCCAACAGATCGCGCGGGATCGCGCTCGCACTTTCCGCGAGGAGGCGCCGACCACGGCGGCGGCCGCGGCAAAGATCATCCTCGATGGCGTCAAGGCCGAGCGCTGGCGCATTCTCGTCGGCGACGACGCCCACAAGCTCGACGAGCGGGTGCGGCAGGCCCCGGAAAAGGCCTACACGCCGGAGTTCTACAAGAGCTTTACGGAAGAGGTCGGCTGGCGGCTCGGCTAGAGCATGATCCGGAAAGTGTGCAGCGGTTTTCCCTCGCGACAAACGCGGAACGCGTTTGCGCGGAGATCATGCTCAAACAAAAGATAAAGTGGGATGACATTCGAAGAAAAGTCATCACGCGTTAGCGGACGGTCGGTTCTGATGGAATCAGAACCGACGCATCGCTTCTTCGTATCTTCGCGATAACTGCATGTCGCTCGTCAATATGCGCGCGCAACGCGCTGGCGAGAGCCCGGGCGGTAGGCGAGGCGGGTATGCCCGGTGCAATAGGGCATGCCTTCCACCGGCGTGTCGCCGCAAAAGCAGAAATCCTCAGCTCCTGGCGTGCTGATCGGCCAGCGGCAGCGCTGGTTGCTGAGTTCGAACAGCGAGCAGCGGTGTTCGCTTGTGATCGTTACTTCCGGCAGCGGCTGCGCGTTTTCATAGACGGCCTGCAGGATCTTGTACTGCAGGCGCGGAATGGATTTTCGGGAGCGTTCTCTGGCAGCCTTGGTGGGGCGTGGTTCGGCCCGGGCCGGGCCGCGCGTCAACTGGAGGCGGGCAAGCTTGCCAATCACGGCGTTGCGGCTGACGCCGATGCTGGCTGCTATCTCGCGACAGGTGAGGCCGGCCTCAAAATGGCTCTTCAGGAGCTCGACGCGATCGGTGGTCCAGGTCGGTAAATTCGTAAGCATTTTCTCGGTTCCACATTCTGTGAAGACCGCCGCGTCGTTGCCCGTCAGGACGCCTTTCCATTGTCGCGGATTGCAAGCAGCCCGTCCTTGATGGCGAGCCGAATGCCTTCCTCGATCAAAGTTCTTGCGACGCCGGGAACGCTGGTGCCGTGGGTGCCCTGTCTCACCAGTCTTTCGAGATAGTTGATGGTCGAGAGCGCCAACGTAACTGGAACGCGGTCGGTTTCGGCTTTTTCTGTAGCCATGGGGAACGCTAACTTTTAAACGATGTACTGAAAAGTTACTATTTCGACTCTATTTAGTTTTGCACACATGAGTCAAACGACTTGTGGATAGCCGTCTATCCATTTGAAAAAGCGTATTAAAAGCGGACGTGGGGGTTGTGGATCGGCCGAGCGCCGGTGACGCACAGTGCGCGGCAAGCGTTAACGGCCGTTGCAGGCGCGGCGAAACGATCCACTCCTGCGGCTATTTCCTGATTGCTTCGTGGGGCAGGGAATGCCGATGATGTCCGGGGCGAGGGCGCGATGACGGTAACGAACGGCCTCTACACCATCCAGATCGAGATGACGGACGGCGGCCAGGGCCGCGCGCACGGAGTAATCGTGCTGCACGATGGCAAGGTCGCCGGCGGCGACTCGTATTTTTACTACACGGGCTCATACACCGCGGATCGCGGCAAATGGCGCGGCGAACTGATTACCAATGAGCACACGAAATCCGCGGGCGCGCGGCCGCTGTTCGGCGGCCGCGAAGTCACCTGCGGCTTCAGTGGTTCGTATACCGCCGATGGTGCACAGGTGCAGGGGACCGCGTTGGTCGGTAAGACCAGCGTGTTGTTTCACGCCAGGCTCAAGCTGCGCTCTCCTTTTTGAAAAAGCCGCAGATCGTCCGATTACCCGTGCACGACCGCCTTCGCGATCATGCAGTGAATGCCCTTGGAGCCGTTAACCGTCTGCGTCACGCGCAGGTCGGCGGCGAGGCTGCAGAGCGTGTAGGCATCCTCGCGCGACAAATTGCGTTTCTCGCCGAGCAGCACGATCATGTCGCGCAACGCCCGCACCACGCATTGGTCGAGGTCGGGGTCCATCGCCATCGTCATGTAGTGATCTGATGTTTCGGCGCGGGGATAGCTGAGCCGCAGGTCCTTGCGCAGCGTCAGGCGGAAGCGGCCCTGCAGCGCGGTCTCGATTGCAGTGACGCAGACTTCGCCGTCTCCCTGCACGCCATGGCCGTCGCCGCAGGAGAACAGCGCCCCCGGCACGAACACCGGCAGATATAGTTTGGCGCCGGCGCCGAGCTCCTTGTTGTCGAGATTGCCGCCCATCGCACGCGGGATCAGCGAGGTGATGCGCCCCCAGGCGGGCGGCGGCGCCACACCCATCACACCGAAGAACGGCTTGAGCGGCAAATCGAGCCCCCACGGCATCCGGCCGACCATGCGATCGCGATCAAGCGGAATGTTCAGGATCCGCGTCTCATGGAAATCGTCGGGTAGCGTCCCCGCCAGCGGGCGGATCAGATTGTAGCCCCAGTCCTGCCGGAGCTGGACGTCGAGGATGTCAACCTCCAGAACGTCACCGGGCTCGGCGCCATCAACCGCAACCGGGCCGGTGAGAATGTGGCCGGGCAGCATGCGCTCGCTTCGCGCGTGAATGTCGGCAAGCTCGGGAGGTACGTGAAACCGGCTACGGTCCGGCACCACGTCCGGGCCGCCGGTCACGGTGTCGATGGTGACTTCATCGCCACTGGCGATGGTCAGGGCCGGCTTCAATTTGGCTTCGAAGAAGCCCCAATGGCAGGTTTCGGGGCTGGAATGCAGGTGATGGTGGGACATGAGGAGGGCTTTTGATTGCTGCAATGGCGTCGTATGACGCTGTACCAGACATTGTCAGAGGCTTCCCTTGTTTTTTGTCCTCTCCAAGACGCTCGGCTTCCTGCTGTTGCCGACGAATCTTCTGATCGGCGTCGGTTTCGTCGGCGCCATCCTGATGTTCACGCGCTTTGCATCGCTCGGCCGCAAGCTGGTGATCGCAGCCGTTTTGCTGCTGGTCATTTGCGGGCTGTCGCCGCTCGGGAACCTGCTGCTCTATCCGCTGGAGCAGCGCTTTCCGCCGTGGGAGGCCGGCAGCGGGGCGCCGCCGGACGGCATCATCGTGCTCGGCGCATCGATCGAGGCCGATCTTTCCGCCGCGCATGGCACGCCGGTGGTGCGAAGCTCGCCCGACCGCCTGATCGCGGCCGCAGCGCTGGCACACCGTTATCCGAAAGCGCGTGTTGTATTCTCCGGCGGCAGTGCGAAACTGATTTCGAACGATGCCAGGGAAGCCGATTTCGCCGGCACCATTTTCCAGAGCCTCGGTATCGACAAGTCGCGGCTGATCATGGAACGGACTTCGCGCAACACGCAGGAGAACGCGGAGTTCTCCAAGGCCCTGCTCGCGCCGAAGCAGGGCGAGCGCTGGCTGCTGGTGACGTCAGCCTTCCATATGCCGCGATCGGTCGGCCTGTTCCGGAAGGCGGGATTTGCGGTCGAGCCCTATCCCGTCGACTGGCGCGTCGGCAAACGCGCCGACGTACTTAGTTTTACCAACGCCGCGCTGGACGGACTGGGACGGACGGAGATGGCGGTGCGCGAATGGATGGGCCTCATTGCCTACCGCGCCACCGGCAAGATCGATGATCTATTACCGGGGCCGGCGAAGTAGAAGCGGGCAACCGGCCGGGCTACAATCGAGATGCAGGCGCCGTTCAGCGCGCCGATTTGGGAGTTGACGCCATGCAACAGCAGACGCTGCCGGAAACGCTCGATATGGCCGGCATGGTGGCCGATCTGAATAGTCTTCTGCGGCTGAAGACGACGGTGATCGGCATCAAAATGTTTGCCAGTGTCGAGGAAATGACCGCGGTCCCGAAAATCCGGCGTCCATCGGCGGTGCATACCACCGACCAGATCGTCAGCATGGCCTCGCGGCTCGGCTGGACCGTCGGCATCACCGGCGAGGATCTCGTCGGCGCCCAATGTCGCGCCGTGATCGGTCTGGCGCCAAGGGACGAAAAGTGGCTCGCCGGTGAAAACTACGTCGGCGTCTGGCACGGCACGGCGGAGGACGCGCGCAAGCGTCAGGAAGCGCTCGATGTCGTGCCTTTCGGTCAGTATCAGGCAATGGCGGTGAGCCCGCTTACCAGCGGCCGGCTCAATCCGCCGGATATTTGCCTGGTCTATGCGACGCCCGGCCAGATGATCATCCTGATCAACGGCCTGCAATATACCGGCTACAGGAAGTTCGAATGGGGCGTGGTCGGCGAGACCGCCTGCGCGGATTCCTGGGGCAGGGCGCTGAAGACCGGCGAGCCGAGCCTGTCGCTGCCGTGTTTTGCCGAACGGCGCTATGGCGGCGTGCCCGACGAGGAGATGCTGATGGCGCTCAAGCCCGAGCATCTCGCCAAGGCCATTGCCGGCATGAAGCAGCTTGCCAAAAACGGCCTGCGCTATCCGATCGCGCCCTACGGCATCCAGGCCGACGTTCGCGCCGGGATGGGCGTGTCCTACGCGAAGAAATAGGCTTGCGAAAGCGAGAGGAAACCGTCATTGCGAGCGCAGCGAAGCAATCTGTAGTGCGGCAAGTGCAGAGATGGATTGCTTCGTCGCTTCGCTCCCTTGCGCAAACGCTCCGCGTTTGTCGCAGACAATGACGAGCCTGAGGGAATTCAAAATATGTCTTCGTCGAAATTCGACATCGTCGTCTATGGCGCCACCGGCTTCACCGGCCAGCTCGTCGCCGAATATCTCGCCGAGCACTACAAGGGCGACGCCTCTCTGAAATGGGCGATGGCCGGCCGCAGCAACGACAAGCTCGCTTCCGTTCGTGATGCGATCGGCGCGCCCAAGGAGACGCCGCTGATCGTGGCCGATGCCGGCGATCCCGCGTCGTTGAAGGCGATGGTTGGCCAGACCAAATGCGTGATCAGCACGGTCGGTCCCTACCAGCTCTATGGCAACGAGTTGATCGCAGCCTGCGTCGAGGCCGGCACCGACTATGTCGATCTCTGCGGCGAGCCGATCTGGATGCGGCAGATGATCGACAAGCACGAGGCTGCGGCGAAAGCGAGTGGCGCGCGCATCGTGTTTTCCTGCGGCTTCGATTCTGTGCCGTTCGAGCTCGGAGCGTTCTTCGTGCAAGAGGAAGCCAAGCGCACGTTCGGCGCGCCGGCATTGCGCGTCAAGGGCCGCGTGCGCAACATGCGCGGCACGCTTTCCGGCGGCACGGCGGCGAGCGCCAAGGCGACCTTCGATGCGGTCGCCAAGGATCTCAGCCTGGTGGCCATCCTCAACGATCCCTTTGCGCTGACGCCGGGATTCACCGGCCCGAAACAGCCGCGCGGCAACAAACCTGCCTATGAAGAAGACATGCAATCCTGGACAGCGCCGTTCATGATGGCCCTGATCAACACGCGCAACGTCCATCGTTCCAACATGCTGATGGGATTCCCGTATGGCCGCGACTTCGTCTATGACGAGATGGTGCTGACTGGACCAGGCGAGAAGGGCGAGGCCAATGCCAAGCTGGTGATGGCGGCCAACACTGAAAAGACCGGTCCGAACGCGCCGAAGCCGGGTGAGGGGCCGTCAAGGGAAGAGCGCGAGAACGGGCTTTACGATCTCCTCTATGTCGCGATCGCGCCCGATGGCCGGCAGGTCCGCGCCGCGGTGAAGGGCGATCGCGATCCCGGCTACGGCTCGACCTCGAAGATGATTTCGGAATGCGCGATCTGCCTGCTGCGCGATACGCCTGACGTGCCGGCCGGCTTCTGGACGCCCGGCGCAGCGATGCAGCACAAGCTGATCAAGCGACTGGTTGATCATGCTGGGCTGACGTTTACGGTGGAGAAGTAGCTTTCTTGCTTTGCCTCTCCCCGCGCGCGGGGAGAGGTCGGCGCGTAGCGCCGGGTGAGGGGGAGTCTCCGCGAGTCCATCTCTCACCGTCCTTGCCGAACCGCCCCTCACCCCGACCTTCTCCCCGCAAGAGCGGGGCGAGGGAGAAGCACGCCGCTGCGATGCGCAGGACTACGCCGCCCGCGGATCGTAGGCGTACATCCAGTCCATTCCCCTCGCCGTGATCGGCAGCAAGACTTTCAACATGCGGTCGCGGATCCAGGCGCCGGTGACGCTGAACTCGCGCTTGCTGTTGCCGTTGCGGCGGGCCAGCGCGACGATCTTCTCGGCGCGGGGGCGGCGTTCAGTCTCGAACTGTTGGAAGGTCAGGCCAAGCTCCTGCTTGTCCTGCATCAGCCGGCCGAGCCGCATGGCGTCTTCGAGCGCCAGCGAGGCGCCCTGGCCGGCGTGCGGGCTGGTGGCGTGCGCGGCGTCGCCGATCAGAAGCGTGCGCTGGCGCGACCAGGTCGGCAGCGTCGCGACGTCGAGCGTTGCCGTCACCACGATATTTTCGGCAGCGTCCAGAATCCGCGGGATCGGGTCATGCCAGCCGGCATGAAAATCAAGCAAATGCCGCTTGATCGCACCCTGGCTCATGGCGCGAAAGCCGGCTGCGTCGACACCGTGTGAAGGCTGTGTGCTCCACCACATCACGCCGTCGCTCTCGTCCGAGCTGCAAAAGCCGTATCCGAAAAAGCCGCTCTGCCCAAAGGTCGTCACCACGCGCTGGCCGATCGGCGCATCTGCGATCACCGTGCGCGGGACAAAGCCGCCGAAGCCGATCAGGCCGGTGTCGAACGGTCTTGGCCCATCGGGGATCACGTGCGCCCGCACCGCGGAGTGCACGCCGTCGGCGCCGATCACGAAGTCACCCTCGGCAATGGTGCGTCGGCGAAATGCGCAACCACGGGCCTGTCGGTGCGATCCTCGATTGCGACCAGCCGCTTCTCGAAACGCAGTTCGACGTTCTCGCACCAGGCTTTGTTGATCAGCATTTCGTTCAGCGTGGCGCGGCATATGTTCACGGCCGGCTGGCCGAAGCGCTGCCGCATGTTCTGATTGACCGAACCGAGGCGGGCGCCGGATTGCGAATGGAAATCGAAGGACTCCGCGATCGATCCGCGCCGGATCATCTCGTCGGCCAATCCGATCTCGGCCAGCACATGCATGCCGTTCGGCGCGATCTGCAGGCCGCCACCGATGCCGGTCGAATAGGGCCACGCCTCGAACAGTTCGGCGTCGATGCCAGCCTTTTTCAGGAAGATCGCCGTCACTGGTCCTGCGATGCCGCCGCCGATGACCAGCGCCTTGGGTCGCCCCGTGGGTCGTCCGCTCATGCTTGCTCCATGCGTGCGTGAAGTGGTAGGAACGTATAGTTGCTAACTATCTTAGTTACTAAGATATATATCGACTAAGAGAAGAGGCTGGCTTTGTCAAGGGCGAAGGCGCGGGCTGCGCTGATGCAGGAACTCGAGAACGCGCTGCGGCGCTCGTCGGCGCAGGGCGTCATTTTCGGGCAAACGGTGGCCAATACGGTCGGGATTTCCGGCTCCGACCTCGAATGTCTCGACTTCCTCAACCTGGAAGGCCGGGTGACGGCCGGACGGCTGGCCGAGGTAACCGGGCTGACCACCGGCGCTATCACCGGCGTCGTCGACCGGCTGGAGAAGGCCGGCCTGGTCCGCCGCGAGCGCGATCCCGCCGATCGCCGCAAGGTGTTCATCGTCATCGTGCCGGAGAACCTCGCCAAGATCGGGCGGTTCTACGAACACATGCAGCGCGGCATGGTCAAACTCTGGGAGTCCTATTCGGACGCCGAGCTGAAATTGCTGCTGGAGTTCGCGACGAAGGGCTATGAGACGATGCTGGCGGCGACCGAAGAACTGAAGTCGATGGTCGAAGCGCGGAAGCCCGCGAAAAGGGGCAACCGGTCCTAGGACGGTTTCGCGGGCGTCAAGAGCACCGGATTATTGTCGGCCTTCCAGCGTTCGGCGGCGACGAACATGCCCCACATCGTGCCCAGCATCATCCAGAAATGCCGCCAATGGTCGGTATCGATGATGAAGCTCTCGCCGACCGTGCCGAGGAATGCGGCGAAGATTGCCAGATAGATCGGCTGCCACGGCACGCGGACGAAGACATAGCGGAAACTCGTCAGCACCGTGACGAAGACCAGCGCCGGATAGCAGACGCCGGAGAGCCAACCGCCCGACATGAACGCGTTCAGGTACGAATTGTGGGTGTCCTCGGGAAAGAAGCGGTTGAACTGCAGCGGGCCGATACCGAATGGCAGCCCAAGCGCCATCTCGGCGCCGAGAATATGCCGGCCGAAACGGCCGAAGCGGCCTCCATCGTAGCTCTGGTCGAGACTGGCGCGCTGCTTGAAGAGGTTCGCGATCGAATCGAATGACAACAGGATCGCAACCAGCGCTGCCGCCAGGACCACGGTCACGAGCGCGATCACGATGATGCGCGAGCGCTGCGCCTGCGAGCGGCTGGTCAGCACCATCAGCGCCAGCATGGAGGCGGAGGTAAGGATCAGCCCGCCCCAGGCGGCGCGTGAAAACGAAAGCAGGATCGCCAGCGATATGATGCCAAACGCGACCGCGCTGCGGAGCGCTCTACCGAGTTTGTCCGAGACGATGCTTTGCAGCGCGAACAGCGCCGGCAGGATCAGGAACGCGCCATACACGTTGGGATCCTTGAACGTGCCGCGGGCGCGGTCATACAGAATCAGCAGATCCCGCCCGCCGGGGACGAGATTGAAATAACCGGCAATGCCGGCGAGCGACGCAATCACCGCGCCGACGACGAGGCCGCGCCGGAGCATGTCGAGCCGCGCCGCGGTGTCCTCGGAGATGACCATCGCGAATAAGATGACCGTGATCGCCATGTACCAGGAGGTCGCGATCCAGTTAGGGACGTTAGACCGGTCCATGACGGCAACCGCGCTGATGCTGTAGCCGATATTGACCAGGAACAGGAGCAGCAGCAGCGGTATGAACACCAGCCGCATCCGCAAGCCGGTTGCGAAGAAGATCACGCAGGCGGCAAGCGTCGCCAGCTCATAGGGCGAGGGTTCGATGAAAACGATGGCGCCGGTTGCCCCGACCAGCCACACCAGCGCGCGCTGCAGGGCCAGCACGCCGGGCGCGGCCGTCGTCGATGGTAGGGAAGCCCCGGCTGTCGCCGCATACGCCATTACGCACTCACGCAACTAAACTAACTACAGCGCCACTATCCGCCGTCATTGCGAGGAGCCAACGGGTCCGGCCTTGGGCCGGCCCGATGATAAACTCCGCGACGAAGCAATCCATCTGTCCCGTTGCCGCGCTATGGATTGCTTCGCTGCGCTCGCAATGACGCGAACTCAATACGCGTTCTCGCTCTTGGTCATCAGCGCGATCGGCGTCTTGAGCAGAATGTAGAGGTCGAACAGCACCGACCAATTCTCGATGTAATAGAGATCGAACTCGACGCGCTTCTGGATCTTCTCGTCGGTATCGACTTCGCCGCGCCAGCCGTTGATCTGTGCCCAGCCGGTGATGCCCGGCTTGACGCGGTGGCGGGCGAAATAGCCGTCGACGGCCTCGTCGAACAGGCGGCTCTGCAACTTGCCCTGCACGGCGTGCGGCCGGGGGCCGACCAGCGAAAGATTACTCTTGAACACGACGTTGAAGAGTTGCGGCAGCTCATCGAGGCTGGTCTTGCGGATGAAGCGCCCGACGCGGGTGACGCGCGGATCGTTCTTGGTCACGACCTTGGAGGCGGTCGGATCAGCCTGATGGTGGTACATCGAGCGAAACTTGAACACGTCGATGCGCTCGTTGTTGAAGCCGAAGCGCTTCTGTCGGAACAATATCGGCCCGGGACTGTCGAGCTTGACCGCGAGCGCGACCAGCCCCATCACCGGCAGCGCCAGCACCAGGATGACGAAGCCGACGACATGATCGAACAGCCACTTCATCACCAGGTCCCAGTCGGTGATCGGCGCCTCGAACACGTCGAGCGTCGGCACCTCACCTAGATAGGAATAGGAGCGGGGACGGAAGCGCAGCTTGTTGGTATGCGCTGAAAGGCGGATATCCACCGGCAGCACCCACAGCTTCTTCAGCATGTCGAGAATGCGCGTCTCGGCCGAGATCGGCAGCGCGAACAGCACGAGGTCGATGCGGGTGCGGCGCGCGAATTCGACGATGTCGTCGACCTTGCCGAGCTTGGGGCTGCCGGAGCAGGTATCCATTGCGCGGTCGTCGTTGCGGTCGTCGAACACGCCGAGCACCTTGATGTCGGAATCATCCTGGGTCTTGAGCGCCTCGACCAGATCTTCGCCATTCTGGTCCGCGCCGACGATGATGGTGCGGCGATCGAGCCGGCCCTGACGCGCCCAGCTGCGCACCAGCGAGCGCAGGCCCAGGCGCTGCGCCAGCAGCGCGGCGAGGCCCGTGAGGAAAAACGCCGTGAGCCACAGCCGCGAAATCTCGCTGCCGAGCTTGACGATGAACGAGGCGCCGATGAACAGCAGGAACACGAACGCCCAGGATGAAATCATCCGGGTCATCTGGCGAAGATGGCCGCGGAATAGCTGCACCTGGTAGATGTCGGCGGCCTGGAAGCAGATCACGGCCGTTGCCGCCACGCCGAAGATCGCCGCGAGAAATTCCCAGTAGAAGCCGCTGAGTGGGACGGCATATCCGAAATAGAGCGCGATGCCGATTGCGCTGAGCATCGCGAAGTCGATAGCGCGAACCACGCCTGCGATCACGATCGGCGAATAGGCGCGACCGACTTTCTGATTGGCAACGGCAAGCGCCGCCGGTGACAACCTGCGGCGGCGTTCGACCGGCGGGCGATCGGCGCTCGCGGTCGCCGCGGCATCGAGCATCGAGCGTGCGTTAATCGGTTCCACGGTCCTCATCCCGTTCTTGAGCGGGCACATAGGAACGTGCCCGCCGGTGCGGAATTCCCCCACACAACGGCTTACGGGACAAATCGGAAGAAACAGTTACGTTGGTAAATAACGGTTAACGATTGGCAAACGCGTCGCGGTAGCCGGCAAAAACCCCTTCGACCATCGCCTTCTGCGAAAAATGCATGAAGATTCGTTCGCGCAGCGATTTAGCCCGCTCCTTGGTCGCGGACGGATCCTCAAGCGCGGCCTTGATGGCATCGGCCATGGCCGCCGCGTTGCTGGGCGCGAACAGGGCGTCGCCATGCGGGCCGAAAATTTCGGGGATGCCGCCGATATTGGCGGCGACCATCGGAATGCCGGCGGCGGCCGCCTCGATCACGACGTAGGGCATCGAATCGCCGCGGGAGGGAACCACCAGTAGCGAGCCCTTGGAGAAGCCGTAGCGCGCCTTGACGTGACCGATGAACCGCACGGCCTCGCCGAGGCCGAGCTGCTCGACCTGGGCTTTCAAGCTTTCGCTTTGCTCGCCGTCACCGGCGAGCGTCAGCGTCACCGGTCGGCCGTCGGCGCGCAGCCGCGCCACCGCGTCGATCAGGAGGTCGGCGCCCTTGATGTGCCGGAACTCGCCGACATAGATCAGGTCGGTGGCGTCATCGGCTTTCGTGACGGGATCGAATTCACTGGCGGTGACGCCGTTGAATACGCATCGCACCAATCCCTTCGGCGTGCCAATGGTGCGCTGATAGGTGTTCCGCGCGAAGGCGCTTTCGAACAGGAACAAATCGGTATCGTTCATCAGCGCGCGCTCGACGCGGGCATAGATGTTGCCCTTCAGCGTCGACAGCGGATAGTGCAGCGAGCCGCCATGCGGGGTGTAGACCCGGATCTTGCCGCGGGCAGCGGTTTTTAAACGCATGAAGGCGCCGGCCTTGGCCCCGTGGCCGTGTAGCACATCCGGATTCAGTTCGCGGATCATGCGCTGGAACCGGGCCCATACCAAAACATCGGTCGGAAGCGGCTCGCGGCGAATGGCGGTGCGGTGAACGCCGAGCTTGAGGCGCGGGGCGATTTCCGCCAGCGCCTGCTCGGCGCGTTCGCCGCCGGTGAGGCTGTCGGCGATGATGCCGACGTGATGACCGCGGTCGGCCTGGCCGTTGGCGAGATCGAGAATATGGCGGAAAATGCCGCCAACCGGCGCGCGCGTCGCGTGCAGGATGCGAAGCGGCTGACCGTCAACGACAGGCATCGAGACAGCTTTCAGATACGACCGATACCTGCGAGGGCCGAGCCACGAAGCTCGCAAACGCCAGTGCAGCAACCAGACATGAAGTTGGGGCGAGCACGCCTCGCATTGCGAAAATCCTGGAAAACTATTCCGCGATTAAGGGTGTGGATGGTTAACAAAAAATGACCTGATACGCGAGGGGCGGCGTTTCGGCGCGCACGTAGGCAAATTAACCCAGCGGCAACCATAATGAAGTGTAATCGCGCCGGTCGAGCGGACCGATAGTTGCGTCCGCGGGAGTGTGCGATGCGTTTGGCGTTCTGGCGTGCAGGCAAGGACAAGCCGGTGGTGCAGCGGGCGATAGCAAGGCCTGCGCCTGCGGCTCGGAAGCCCATCGCTGCATCCGATTCCGCCGATCTCGATCTGCACGCGCTCGGTCAGGCGTTGATGCGCAAGCGAGGCTGGATCATCGTTCCGACGGTGCTGGCGCTGGTATTGTCGCTTGTCGCCGTCAACATGATTACTCCGCGGTTCAAGTCGGAAGTGCGCATCCTGGTCGATGGCCGCGAGAACGTGTTCCTGCGGCCGACCGGCGAGCGCAACGAGGAGCGCAGCGCGCTCGACCCCGAAGCCGTGACCAGCCAGGTGCAGCTCGTGCAGTCGCGCGACCTTGCCCGCGAGATCATCAGGAAGAACAAGCTTGCCGAACTCCCCGAGTTCGACCCGGTGTTGCGGGGCTTTTCGCCGATCAAGTCGTTGCTGGCTTTGGTCGGTATCGGGCGCGACCCGTTCTCGCTGACACCGGAAGAGCGCGTGCTGGAAGCCTATTACGAGCGCTTCACGGCCTATGCGGTCGACAAATCCCGCGTCATCGTCGTCGAATTCCAATCGCGCGATCCCGAACTTGCGGCGCGCGTCGCCAATTCAATCGCGGAAGGGTATCTGGTGCTGCAGCAGGACGCGCGGCAGCAGCAGGCGAAATCGGCCGGGCAGTGGCTGTCGGGTGAAATTGAACAGCTGCGCAAGAAGGTGGCCGAATCCGAATCCCGCGTCGAGGATTTCCGTTCCAAGTCCAGCCTCTTTGTAGGCACCAACAACACCACGCTGTCCAACCAGCAGATGGGCGAGATCAACACGCAGTTGAACAACGCCCGCGCATTGAAGTCGGACGCGGAGTCCAAGGCTCGGCTGATCAAGGAAATGCTGCAAAGCGGCCAGCCGATCGAGGCATCCGAGGTGCTCAATTCCGAACTGATCCGAAGGCTCTCCGAGCAGCGCGTAACGCTGCGCGCCCAGCTTGCCGAGCAATCGTCGACGCTGCTTGGCGGCCATCCCCGCATCAAGGAGCTGAAAGCGCAGCTCGCCGATCTCGATCGCCAGCTGCGCGAGGAGGCGGGCAAGGTGTCGCGCTCGCTGGACAATGATGCACGCATCGCCGGAGGCCGGGTCGACGGCCTAATGAACAGTCTCGACCAATTGAAGAAGCAGGCCTCCTCCAACAACGGCCAGGACGTGCAGCTCCGCGCGCTCGAGCGCGAGGCCAAGGCGCAACGCGATCTGCTGGAATCCTATCTTGCCAAATACCGCGAGGCCGCCGCCCGCGAGAATATCGAAGCAGCCCCGGCCGATGGCCGCATCATCTCGCGCGCCACCGTTTCCAATACGCCGGCCTATCCAAAGAAGCTGCCCATCGTTCTGATCGCGACACTGGCGACCTTGCTGCTTACCTCGGGTGCCATCGCGACCGGCGAACTGTTGCGCATGACCGCGCCGCGTGCCGCCGCTGCGGCTTCGCCGGAAGTTTCACATGAGGCCGCGCCCGAAATCGAGTTGCCTTCTTCGTCGGAACCGTTGCTCGCACCGGCGATCGCACGCGTACTTCCGGCGGCGGAGTTGGCTGCCACAGATCACGCCTCCGAACCCATGCTGGATGAGCCGCACGCGGATGGCCCTCGGATCGATACCGCGACGGAGACCGGCGAGATCGAGCAACTGGCCGATGCGCTGGTTGACGCCGGCGCCGCGACGCGCAAGGTGACCGTGCTCGGCACCGCGCCGAGCGAGAGCATCACGCTGACCGCATTGACGCTGGCGCGGCTGATGGCGCAGCAGGCGAAAGTCGTGGTCGTCGATCTCGTCGCGTCCTCGCCGGCGATCGTGGCAGCGTCGGCCGATCCGGTCGCGCCCGGGCT
Organism: Bradyrhizobium sp. WYCCWR15520; assembly: GCF_056174665.1. Taxonomy (NCBI): domain Bacteria; kingdom Pseudomonadati; phylum Pseudomonadota; class Alphaproteobacteria; order Hyphomicrobiales; family Nitrobacteraceae; genus Bradyrhizobium; species Bradyrhizobium sp. WYCCWR15520. The sequence goes on along the minus strand of NZ_JBWBWM010000001.1, from coordinate 242,875 downwards.
TGCTGAACTGATGCAGGGCGAAGCCTCGTTTACGCAAATCATCACCAAGGACCGGCAGTCGCGCGCGCATCTCGTCAGTGCCGGACGTCCCGGTTTCGACCGCGCGCAGCTCCAGTCGCCGCGGTTGATGCTGGCGATCGATGCGCTGCTGCGGGTCTACGACCATGTGCTGTTGGACGCCGGCACCGCTTCCAATCTGCCGGCCGAATTGCTGACGTCGCAGGCGCGAGCCGTCGTGGTGCCCGAAGCGTCGATGGCGCAGGATGCGCGCGCGTCGATGTGCGACCAGCTCAGGGCGGTCGGCTTCTCGGAGGTGACGATGCTGAGTAGGCCGTGCCAGCCGTCGGATGCCGTCGAGCCGGGCCCGCGCGTGGTGGCGGCCTAATCCATCTATCCGGCGTGGTGAGATGGATTGCTTCGCTTCGCTCGCAATGACGGGAAACGGGGCTAACTGAACGCGTTGCGCAGCTTGTGCGCCATCTCCAGCAGGGCCGGATTGTGCTTCACCAGCCGCTTGGTGCGGTTGACGCCCGACATCACGCCGGCGGCAAGCTTGCCGCGCTGGCTCAGCGGAATGAAGCTGTCGAAAATCGGCTCGTCGCTCTTGCAGAAGAGGCGCTTGTAGTCGTCCGATCCTATACCGAGATCGAGCGCGCGATAACCCTGTCCGGCATAGTGATCGATGATATCGCGCATCAGGATCAGGCCGGGGCTGTATTTTGAATTCGCCGACATCGTGTAGGTGTTGAACATCATCGAGAATCGATGGCCGTCGGCGACGCCGGCGAAGATCGCGATCACTTCCTCGTCGCATTCCAGCGCGTGGATGTCGATGGCATGCCTGCCGCCGGCGATCGGCGCGGTACAGGCGCCGCGGACAAATTCCTCGATGCCGGGCTCGGCGAACACGTTCGGCAGCTTCTGTTCGGCCATCCGCTGCGGCTTGACGTGGAAGAACCAGTCGAGCAGCCGGATGATGTCAGCCTCTGACGACGCAACGTAACTGCGATAGCCGGGCAGGGACTGCAGCTTGCGTTCTTTGCCCTTGAGGCGGCGGCGGAATGAGTTGCTGACCAGCGCCGCCGGTGGGGCGCCAGGCTCCATCACCAACAGCGGGCAATCATTGGCGGACGGCTGATGCGGCAGCAAGGCGAGCGGATTGGGCAGGTCGCGCCAGCGGAGCGGTTGCTGATGCAGCGCGAGGACGTCGGCTTCGGACCTCTGCGATATCGCCGATATCAGGCCTTCGAGATCGGCCAGCGTTGCACTGGCGGCGAAATCGCGGTCGAACAGCGCCATGTTGAAGGTGGAATGCTTGCCGCCCATGAAACTGGCGCAGCGCGCGCCATAGGCCTGCCTCAGCGCGAGCGGCAGCAGCAGCAGCGGACGACGCTCCGCGTCGTAAGCAATCACGATGAAGGGAACGAGGCCATCGCGCGCGCCGACCTGCCGCTGCCAGGAACTGAGGAAGTCGAAGCGCTGATATGCCGTGAACGAGGTTTGCACAGCTTCCAGGTTGCGCCAGATATTTTCCGCCGCGGAGAGATCGTGAATGATGTCGATGCCGGCGATGCGCCCCGCCTTCGACCACGCACCTCGATCCGCCGTGCGGTCTTCAATCGCGGCAGCCATGGTCATCGCAAAGCCCGTGCTATATGAAATTGTTTACAATTTTGGCGTTGGCCGACCTTCGCAGGGAAATGTCAACAAAGGGTAATACAATCGGGGCGCGGCGGGACAGCGCGACCCGTGAGTGAGGACGGGACGTTGGCGTCGGATATCGGAATTTTGCAGCGGGCCCGGATGGAGCTCGGCTATTTCAGTGGCTATTTCAGGCTGAAGCAGCGGCAAACCGGGGGCGCCGGCGCCATTTTGCGGTTCGAGCGCGTGCGTCCGCGCGATTCCTCACCGTTCCAGCCCAACCGATGGCGTGAAATCACGCCGCAGTTTCTCGACCGGGCAATCCGTGCACTGAAGCGCTGGAACTTCGATCTGGTCACGATGGACGAAGTGTGCCGGCGGGCGGTCACGCTGCCGAAAGCCAATCGATTTGCCTGCCTGACCTTCGATGGCGGCTGCAAGGATGTGATCACGCAGGCCTATCCGGTGCTGGCAAAGCACGGCGTGCCCTTCACCGTCTACCTGCCGACCGCGTTTCCGGACGGGCTCGGCGAAGCCTGGTGGCTCGCGCTGGAAGAGATGATCGCGCGCGAGGAGCGCATCAGCCTGGTGATCGACCGCAAGGAGCGGCGTTTCGCAACGGGCAGCACGGTCGAGAAGTATGACACTTTCGAATTTCTGGCGAGCTGGCTGCGGACGCTGCCGCCGCCGGATCTTTCGTTCGCAATCCACGACCTCTGCACGCGCTACTCCGTCGATCTTGCGGCGCTGTCGCGCGCGGGGTCGATGGACTGGGACGATCTGGCGAAACTCGCCGCCGATCCGCTGGTGACGATCGGCAGCGCGACAGTGAACTATGCCGCGCTGTCGAACCTGAAAGGGGCGGACGCGCAGCGCGAGATGACGATGGGAAAGGCGGTAGCAGAGACCGCCTTGCGCCGCCCCGTCAAGCATTTCGCCTATCCGTTCGGCGACCGGCAGTCCTGGCGGCGGGAGCACGTGGTCATGGGGCAGGAGGCCGGTTTCGCCAGCGCGGTATCGACCATCCCGGGCATCGTCGAGGCCAAGGGATATACCAATCTGCACGCGCTGCCGCGGATCGCCTGGAACGGACGGCAGGGTTCGCTGCGCATGATGCGGGTGATGCTGTCGGGGATGATGTTTCCCGTGGTCCGACCTACCCGTGACAATTGGGTCTAAAGCGTTTTCAAGCGAAGTGGATACCGGTTCGCGTGAAGAAAACGCGTCAAAACAGAAATCTAGAGCATAATCGGTTCTGATCAAATCAGAACCGATGATGCTCTAGGCGCGATCGGGCCGCGACATCCAGCTCACGATCGGCATCGCCGGCAGCACCCATCCAAGGCCGGCCACGACATAGAAGATTGCCTGCAGAAGGCCCGAACTGGCCAGCCACGGCGTCTGGGCGATGGTCATGCCCATTAGCGACCACACCACGACCAGCACCAGCAGGGCGATGGTTCCGAAGAATTTGCGGGTGCGTATCGTCATGGCGGATATGTCAGGTTCGTGGCGGGTTGCGCGCGGGAAGGGGCGGACTATAAGGGGCGCGCCAATTCAATCAAGCGCGCCTTCGGGGCAAGCCAGGACGGCCTTTAGGACGAGCTTTAAGACGGGTTTTATGACCGCTAGTTCCACACCGCAGGCCGTGCATGCCACCGCCGTCAGATGGTGGCTGATCGTGGTCGCCGCGCTGATCGCCATCATGGTGCTGGTCGGCGGCGCCACGCGGCTGACCGAATCCGGATTGTCGATCGTCGAGTGGAAGCCGGTTACCGGCACGCTGCCGCCGCTCAACGAGGCGCAATGGGCGCAGGCGTTTGAAGGCTACAAGGCCATCCCGCAATACCGCGAGCTCAACGCCGGCATGAGCCTTGCGGAGTTCAAGACCATCTTCTGGTGGGAATGGAGCCACCGCCTGCTCGGGCGCGTGATCGGCGCGGTCTACCTGCTGCCGTTCCTGTACTTCCTGTGGCGCGGCGTGTTCAGCGCCGAATTGAAAAAGCGGCTGTGGCTGATCTTCGGCCTGGGCGCGCTGCAGGGCGCGGTCGGCTGGTGGATGGTCGCGTCGGGCCTCTCGCAGCGGACCGAGGTGTCGCAGTATCGTCTGGCGACGCATCTGGTGCTCGCGCTGATCATCTTCGCGTCGATCGTCTGGACGCTGCGGCGGATGACCTCGCGTCCGCAGCCCGCTTTCCCCATGCGGCTGAAGGTCTCCGGGGTGGCCTTGCTCGCCGTGACGTTCGTCCAGCTTTATTTCGGCGCACTGGTCGCGGGGCTGCGGGCGGGCAGGGTGTACAACACCTGGCCAGAGATCGACGGCGCGTTCATTCCGTCGGCGGCGCGGCTTTGGTTCGAGGAGCCGTGGTGGCGCAATCTGTTCGACAACACACTCACCGTGCAGTTCGAACATCGCATGACGGCCTATGCGCTGCTGGCACTGGCGCTGTGGCATGCGGTTGACGCGGTTCGCTCGCGCGCCGGAGCGGCCATCATTGGCGGCGCCTGGTCGCTGGTCGCGGCGATCATGCTGCAAGCTGTGCTCGGCATCCTCACGCTGCTGCATCAGGTGCCGATCGACCTGGCGCTGGGGCATCAGGCGGTCGCGATCGTGGTGCTGACGCTCGCCGTCCTGCAGACCGAGCGTCTGGTTGCGCGCCGTACCGAGTCCGACCAGCGGAAACTGGTGCTACCGCTCGGGCAGCCCGGCTGAAATTGAGCGATTCTAATCTGCCGCACTTTTCGGAAGTGCTCAATTTGCGGGGCTTTCTCGCGCCCTGACGCTTTTGTGTGGGGCCCGGCCGCTTTACTTGGATGGTCTGGACGATAAAACGAAACAAAAAACGGATCCCGTTCCATGTCATCAGCATTCGTCCAGGCCGCCGTCATCCTGCTCCGCGAGGGGCTCGAAGCCATGCTGGTGATCGCAGCACTCGCCGGCTATCTGACTAAAGCCGGCGCCGGTCATCGCATTAAGGCGCTGTATGGCGGCGCGCTCGCGGCCGTAGGCGCCAGCTTCATCGCCGCCTGGCTGTTCGCGGTGCTGAATTCGGGCGATCACAGTGACGTTCTCGAAGGCGTCATCATTCTCTTCGCCGCCGGCCTGATGCTCTATGTCAGCGGCTGGCTGATGGTGAAGCAGGATCCGCGCGGCTGGCAGGAATATCTCGCCCAGAAGGCGGACCAGGCGCTGTCGCAGGACACGGTATGGGCGATCGGCGCGCTGGCCTTCCTCGCGGTGTTCCGCGAGGGCGCCGAAACCGTGCTGTTCATCAACGCACTCGCGACGACCGAAGGCGGCTGGAGCGCGGGGCTGTTCGCCGGCCTTGCCGCCGCGACGGCGGGCCTTGCCGTGCTATTCTATTTCATCAACCTGATTGCGCGAAAGCTGCCGCTGCGGCCGCTGTTCATCATCACCTCGGCGTTCCTGTTCGTGATGGCGATCAAGTTCATCGGTGAGGCGGTGCAGGAATTCCAGGAACAGGCGATCATCACGGTCACCGAAGTCAAGGGCTCGGCGTTCCTGACTGCGATCGGGCTCAATCCGTCCATGGAGGCGCTGTCGATCCAGGGACTAGTGATCCTGTTTGTCTTCGCCACCTATTCGGTGTTCCAGCGCAACAGCCGCCTGATGCGCGAGGACAAGGCCGCGATGCGGGCGGCCGAATAGCCCGCCGATAGCTAAGCTGCCTGCCGATTGAGTTCGAGATAGTCGAGTCCGATATCGAGCGCGGCGGAGCTGTGCGTCAGCCAGCCTGCCGAAATCAGGTCGACGCCGGTCGCGGCGATCGCCCTGGCGGTCTCGACCGTGATGCGGCCGGAGGCTTCGGTGATGGCCCGGCCGCCGGTCATCGCCACCGCCTTCCGCAATTCCTCGACCGTCATGTTGTCGAGCAGCACGGCGTCCACGCCAATCGCAAGGGCCTGTTCGAGCTGCGACAGGGTATCGACCTCGACCTCGATCTTGACAAGGTGGCCGGCATGCGCCTTTGCGCGCGCGATCGCGGTTCTGACGTCACCGGCAAGCGCGATGTGGTTGTCCTTGATCAGGATGGCGTCGTCGAGGCCGAAGCGGTGATTGCTGCCGCCACCGGCGCGGACGGCGTATTTTTCCAGCGCGCGCAATCCGGGCGTGGTCTTGCGGGTGCAGACGATGCGCGCCTTGGTGCCTTGCGCTGCCGATACCAGCGAGGCCGTCGCGGTCGCGACGCCGCTGAGATGGCAGAGAAAATTCAGGGCCGTCCGCTCGCCGGTCAATAGCCCGCGTGCCGGGCCCTCGATGGCGGCGATCACATCGCCCGGCGCCACCACGCTGCCGTCAGGGCGCTCCGCAGCGAGCTGGATTGCGGGATTGACGAATTGAAATGCACAGCGCGCGATGTCGAGCCCTGCCACGACGCCGGGTTGGCGCGCGCGTAACACCAGTGAGGCGCGCCTGTCGGCCGGGACAATTGCATCGGCCGTGATATCTCCTGCGCGTCCGAGATCTTCGAGCAGGGCGGTTCGAACCAGCGGCTCGTACATGAGCGGCAGAAGCGGCGTGAGGGTCACGGCTGGGCACTCCCGACAGACAGGGATCCGGTTTCAACAAGGTCGCGCGCGGCATCGAGCGCTTCCACGAGCGAGATGGATGAAGGCACGGCCGAAGGCAGGGCATCGGGGAAGTCGTTGCGAAAATGCCCGCCGCGGCTTTCCTCGCGCCGCCAGGCCGCGACCGCGATCATCAATCCGACCAGGGCGGGATCGGAAGCTGCACTTCTGCCGTTGGCGAGTGGCAAGAGGCCGCGGATCGCGCGTTCGATGCCGTGCCGGTCACGGAGCACGCCGAGACCTTGCGACAAGATCGGCCGCACGGCCGAAGGATCGGGTGCGGGCGGAGGTGTGTCGGCGGTGCGTACCTTGAGCGGGCCGCGGCTTGCTGCCAGTACGCTCTCGGCGACCCATTGAGCGCAGACAATCGCTTCCATCAGCGAGTTGCTGGCGAGCCGGTTGGCGCCATGCAGCCCGGTGCGGCTGGCTTCGCCGCAGGCCCAGAGACCGGTCACGGTGCTGCGGCCCTCGATATCCACGGCGATACCGCCCATGTGGTAGTGCACCGCCGGCCTCACCGGGATCGGATCGGTCGCGGGATCGATCCCCGCCATCTTGCAGAACGCGGAGATGACGGGATAGCGTTTTGCAAATTCCTGTCCGGGATGTTTGCGCGCGTCGAGAAAGACGCGTTGTCCCTCGGCGCGGCGGCGCCAGACTGCGCGGGCGACGATGTCGCGGGGCGCGAGTTCGGCCCCTGGCTGGTCCGCCATGAAGCGCTGTCCGGTGTCGTCGATCAGGATCGCGCCGTCGCCGCGCACGGCCTCGGTCACCAGCGGCATCGGACGCGACGGGCCGTCGAAGGCGGTCGGGTGAAACTGGACGAACTCGAGATCGGAGAATTTTGCGCCCGCGCGTGCCGCCAGCGCAAGCCCCTGGCCGAAGCAACCGGCCGGGTTGGTACTATCCAAAAACAGTCCGCCGATACCGCCCGTCGCGATCACGACGCGGCCGGTAACGATCGTCAGCGGACCCTGCGCGTTCACCGCAACGACGCCCTTGATGGCATTGTCCTCGACGATCAGGCTCCGCGCCTCGACTCCCTCAAGGAGACTGATGGACGGGCAGCGGCGCACGGCTGAGATCAGCGCCCGCATGATCTCGCGTCCGGTGCCGTCGCCGGTGGCGTGCACGATCCGGTTGCGGCTGTGCGCGGCCTCCAGGCCCAACCGCCATTCGCCATCGGGCCGGCGGTCGAAGGCGACGCCAAGTCGGGCGAGGTGTTCGACTGCCGCGGGGGCCGCGTGGACGATCCGGCTTGCAATGGCTTCGTCGCAGAGACCTGCGCCTGCCGCCAGCGTGTCGCCGAGATGCAGGGCAGGTGCATCGTCTCCGCCCATCGCGGCGGCCAATCCGCCTTGCGCCCACAGACTGGAGGCTTCGGCGCCCAGCGGTGCCTTTGACAACAGCACCACAGGCTCGGGCGCCATCTGCAGCGCCGTCATCAACCCGGCGGCCCCGCCGCCGATGATGACGGGACGGCCGGCGAGCGCTGAGATATCCATACTCATATCGCCAGCATCCTTTCCACCGCGCGCCGGGCCGGCGCAGCGATCACGGGATCGATCGTCACTTCGTGCTGACCACTATCCAGCGCGTGGCGGATGTTCTTCAGCGTGATCCGCTTCATGTGCGGGCAGAGATTGCAGGGCCGGATGAACTCCACATCGGGGTGGAGCACCGCGACGTTGTCGCTCATCGAGCATTCCGTCAGCAGCACCACGCGGGGCGGCCGCTGCTTGCCGACGAAATCGGACATCGACGCCGTAGAGCCAGAGAAATCGGCTTCCGCGACCACTTCGGGCGGGCACTCCGGATGCGCCAGGATGGTCACATCAGGGTGATTCTCCCGCAGTTGCCGGACGTCGGACGCCGTGAACAGCTCGTGCACCTCGCAATGGCCCTTCCATGCCATGATCTTCACGTTCGTCTGCGCGGCAATGTTCTGCGCCAGATATTCATCCGGCAGCATGATGACGCGTTCGACGCCGAGCGACTCCACGACCTTGAGCGCGTTGCCGGAGGTGCAGCAGATATCGGATTCCGCTTTCACCGCCACCGACGTGTTGACATAGGTGACGACGGGGACGCCGGGATAACGCTGCCGCATCAGCCGCACGTCCTGCGCGGTGATGGAGTCTGCCAGCGAACAGCCCGCCGCGAGGTCGGGGATCAGCACGGTCTTTTCCGGGTTCAGCAGCTTGGCCGTCTCGGCCATGAAGTGCACGCCCGCCAGCACGATGATGTCGGCATCGACCTTGGTGGCTTCGCGCGCCAGCAGCAGGCTGTCGCCGACGATGTCGGCGACACCGTGGAAGATTTCAGGCGTCTGGTAATTATGCGCGAGGATAACGGCGTTGCGGCTTCGCTTCAGGTCGAGAATGGCGTCGACATCCTCGGCAAAAACCGCCCATTCAGGCGGCGGGATGACCCGTTTGACCCGGTCGTAAAGCGGCGAGACGCGCGCGAGCGCGGGGGAGCTGAAGCTGGCCATTTATACTCTCCTTGAGTATATCTTGGCTTATACTTATCCTGAGCATAATCGAAGTCAAGTGCGTGATAGCGGGAGCTTGGTTCCGACGACTGCCCGTTCCGCCAGCACGCCATGGCGGAACCGGAATAATTTGGCGGGACGGCCGACGGTGTCGGCGGCGATTGCGCCAGTTTCCTCAACGAGTTGTTGCTGCTCGATCAGGCGACGAAAATTCTGCTTGTGCACCAGGCGGCCTGCAAGCGCCTCAACGCTGCGTTGCAATTGCAGCAGGGTGAATTCCGCCGGCATCAGCTCGAACACCACGGGACGGTATTTGATCTTGGCGCGCAGCCGCGCGATCCCGGTGGCGAGAATGCGGCGATGATCTCCGGTCATCGGGCGGCCGGGAATGACCGCTGAAGCGTTGCGGCGGTCGCGCGCCGCTTCTGGAATCAGGCCGGCTTCATAGAGCAACTCATAGCGCTGCAGCACCAGTTCCTCATTCCAGTCGCGCTCGTCGAGGCCGAAGGTAATCGCGGCGCGCTGCCAGCGTTCGCGCTGCAGGGCCGTAGTCTCGGCGGATTTTGCCCACGCCCGCAGCCGCGATGCCAATGTCTTCGCCAGCGAAGCGGGGAGGCCGGCCCGCTGGTCCTCCCACGGAAAATATTCGTACCAGCCGGACCAATGCGCCTGAAAACCCTGACCGACCTTGTCTTCGCGGGTTAGCCCCAGATAGCTGATCGAGATCGAATGCAGCGACTTCTCATGGCCGCCTCGCCCGCGATCGGCGAAAGTGTAGAGCTGCTCGACATAGCCGAGCGGATGGCCGGTCTGCGCCTCGACCCACGCCCGCAATCCCGTCTGCAGCGAGCGGTGCGCAAATTCGAACGGGCCGCTCGGCAGCGCACCGTCGTTGGCGATGGTCATGATCTTCGGCTCGCCGTCCGTGACGGCGACGAGAACCGCGACCAAGTCCGCCGTGATCGCATTGGCCGCGCCTGTCTTGCTTACTTTCCGCGGTGCCCCTGCCACGTCGGTTGTCCGTCTCCGTTATTGGCTGATGCGCGTTTAGCAATATCCGTACACGCCGCAAGCATATGGCAAGCGGTTCCAATACGGCTCATAGGGGCCGCCGTAATAGGGGCCGTCATAGCTGTAGGAATGGCTGGTCCCGTAATAGCCGGGCAGTGTTGATGAGCCTGGCAGCAGCGGTGTGCCGAAGATGCGCGGCGCATAGGCCTTGATGCCGGTCGGCACCAACACCTCTTCTTCGACCACCAAGGTGCGGCCGCGCCGCACATAAAGAGGGGCTGCTGGCGGGGCAATCGTGGTTCGGTAATTGTAATGCGCGCGCGGCAAGCCCGGCGGCAGATTGCTAGCGGCGCGGACCGTGGCGCTCTTGGCGGCCGGGGTGCCCTTGGCGCGCTTCGCCGCGGCCGGGCTGTCGGCGGCGGGCTTGGCGACGTCAGGGCTGTCGGCAGGCTTTGCTGCGGCTGGGCCATCGGCGGGCTTCATCGCTCCGGGGCTTTCGGCGGCCGCAGCGGTTCCGATCGCGAAAATCGCGAACAGAAATGGTGTCATCCAGCGCAGCATCGTTGGCTCCGAATCATCGAGGGCGGCTCAGCGTCACTCTATGCCGGAATGAGCGTTAGCGAGAGGCTTGTGATTTCGAAGGTTCGCCGTCATGGCCGGGCTTGTTTCGGCCATCCACGCCTTCCTTGGCGGCTTCCAAGACGTGGATGCCCGGGACAAGCCCGGGCATGACGAGTTTTTCTGCTGACACTTCCGTGCCGCCGCAGCCATCACGCGCTTAGCGCCTGCTCCAGATCCGCGATCAGGTCTTCCTTGTCCTCGATGCCGATCGACAGGCGCACGACATCGGGTGCGGCGCCGGATCTCACCTTGGCTTCGTCGTCGAGTTGGCTGTGCGTGGTCGATGCCGGGTGAATCACCAGCGACCGGGTGTCGCCGACATTTGCCAGGTGCGAGAACAGTTTCAGGTTCGACACCAGGTTGACGCCGGCGTCGTAGCCGCCCCTCAGGCTGAAGGTGAACACCGCACCGGCGCCCTTCGGCGCGTATTTGCGCGCGAGCTTGTTGTACTTGTCGCTGGCGAGGCCCGAATAGTTCACCGACGCCACCGCGGGATGACCGGCAAGAAATTCCGCGACCGCCTTGGCGTTCTCGCAATGCTTCTGCATGCGCAGCGGCAGCGTCTCGATCCCGGTCAGGATCATGAAGGCGTTGAACGGCGACAGCGCCGGGCCGAGGTCGCGCAAGCCCAGCACGCGGCAGGCAATCGCGAAGGCAAAATTGCCAAACGTCTCCTGGATACGGATGCCGTGATATTCCGGGCGCGGCTCGTTCAACATCGGATACTTGTTGTCCTTCGACCAGTCGAAGGTGCCGGCATCGACGATGATGCCGCCGAGCGAATTGCCGTGGCCGCCCAGAAATTTCGTCAGCGAGTGCACGACGATGTCGGCGCCATGATCGATCGGGCGGATCAGATACGGCGTCGCCAGCGTGTTGTCGACGATCAGCGGCACGCCGGCCTTGCGCGCCACCTCGGCGATCGCCTCGATGTCGGTGATGCTGCCGGCGGGGTTGGCGATCGATTCGATGAAGATCGCCTTGGTGCGCGGCGTCACCGCGCGCTCGAAACTGCCGATATCGTCGGGGTCAGCCCACGCCACGTTCCAGCCAAAGCTCTTGAACGCATGGTTGAACTGGTTGATCGAGCCGCCATAGAGTTTTCGCGCGGCGATGAACTCGTCGCCCGGCATCAATAGCTGTTGCAGCACGACGACCTGCGCGGCGTGTCCCGAGGCGACCGCCAGCGCCGCGGTGCCGCCTTCCAGCGCCGCAATTCGCTCTTCCAGCACCGCCGTGGTCGGGTTGCCGATGCGGGTATAGATATTGCCGAACGCCTGTAGCCCGAACAGCGAGGCGGCATGGTCGGCGTCGTTGAACACAAAGGACGTGGTTTGATAGATCGGCGTCACCCGGGCGCCGGTGGTGGGGTCGGGCTGCGCGCCGGCATGCACGGCAAGGGTCGAAAATCCCGGGAGACGGTCGGTCATTCTTTACGTCCTGTTCTTTGGCTTGCTCGAAATGCGTGGGGATGCTGATCGTAGCCGCGCGCGCCGTCAAGGCGAGGGGTTCACATGTGGCGGATTGAAAACGGGTCTGCTTCGTCAGGTCGGATCTTCGAAATAATCGTTTCGGATTGCTTCACGTCGGCTCGTTTTTGTTCTTTGCGGCGCGATCCGATGCTGCTGTCGCTCCGCCACCGACGCTCATGCGATTCAGCGACAGGCGCATACCTTGCGTCGGAATCGGCGCGCGCTTCGAACTCAGCGTGCGGGAATTCACTCCCATCCATGAAATTTCCGAGGACAACCGCCCGTACTCGATCTTCGGGCAACGGTTCATCACCACCTTGAGGCCGGCGGCCTCGGCTTTGGCGGCAGCTGCGTCGTCGCGCGCGCCGAGCTGCATCCAGATCACTTTCGGTGGCGGAGACAAGGTCAGGGCCTCGTCGACGACGGGCATGATGTGGCTGGAGCTGCGGAAGATGTCGATCATGTCGACCGGGCGGCCGATATCCGACAGCGAGGCGACGAAGGGTTTTCCGATCAGGCTCTTGCCGACGTGGCCGGGATTGACCGGAATCATGTCATAGCCGCGTTGCGCCAGATATTTGAAGGCGAAGTAGCTCGGCCGAACATTGACCGGCGAGGCGCCGACCATCGCGATCGACTTCACGCCGTTGAGGATGCCGCGGATGTAGTTGTCGTCGTAGTTGTCGTGGTTCATTTCAATCCTGCACAGTCATTCCGGGGCGCGCGTAGCGCGAACCCGGAATCTCGAGATTCCGGGTCTGGTCCTTCGGACCATCCCGGAATGACGACGCTCTGCGTCGTCACTTATCCTGCCATTTCGGCTCGCGTTTCTCGATGAAGGCGCCGATGCCTTCCTCGGCGTCGCGTGCCATCATGTTCTCGGTCATCACCTCGGCCGCATAGCGATAGGCGTCGGCGAGGCTCATTTCGGCCTGGCGATAGAACGCCTCCTTGCCGAGCTTGACGGTATAGGCGGACTTAAGCGCGACCTTCTGCGCCAGCGCGATCGCCGCGTCGCGCTCGGTCCCGGCGGCGACCACGCGGTTGACCAGGCCGATATTCTTCGCCGTCGCGGCCGAGATCGGCTCGCCCGTGAGCAGCATCTCCATCGCCTGCTTGCGCGGGATGTTGCGCGACAGCGCCACCATCGGCGTCGAGCAGAACAGACCGATATCGACGCCGGGGGTGGCGAAGCCCGCGGCTTCGGAAGCAACAGCGAGATCGCAGCTCGCTACGAGCTGGCAGCCAGCGGCGGTCGCAATGCCCTGCACGGCGGCGACCACCGGCTTCGGCAGAAGCACGACGGCCTGCATCATCGCGCTGCAGGCGTTCATGATCTGCCCGAAATAGGCGCGACCGCGATCGGCATCGCTTCGGCGCGCGGTCAGTTCTTTCATGTCGTGGCCCGCGGAGAAGGCCGGGCCGTTGGCCGCGATAACGACGGCGCGGACGCTGTTGTCGTCGTGAATTTCCTTCAGCGCGCCGTGCAACTCGGCGATCAGGCCCTCCGACAGGCTGTTGCGCGCGGCCGGCCGGTTGAGGGTGAGCAGGCGGATGCTGCCGATATTTTCCTGCAGCAGGATCGGAGGTTGCGGCGTGGGTGCGCGGGCAGTCTGGGCGGGCATTTCCGGGGTTTCCACTCCGACTATTTTCCTTTGGGCTTTGCTGACAACCTAATGTAACAGGCACTCATAATCGAGGGCAGGGGTGGCATGGCGGCAGCAAAAATGAGCGTGGCTGAGCTGGAGAAGTTCCTCCGCGAGGAATTTCCGCAGGCCTTCAGCGACGGCGACATCACCATCGAGAGCGCCGACGGCGAGACCTGCCTGCTGCGGCGGCGCTATGACGATCGCATGCTGCGTCCAGGCGGTACGGTGTCGGGGCCGACGCTGATGGCGATGGCCGATTTCGCGATGTATGTGGTGCTGCTCTCGGCGATCGGCCCGGTGGGGCTGGCGGTGACGACCAATCTCAACATCAATTTCCTGCGCAAGGGGCTGCCGGGGCAAGACGTGCTGGCTGCGGCCCGGCTTTTGAAGCTCGGCAAGCGGCTGGCGGTCGGCGAGGTCAACCTGCTGTCGGGCTCGTCACCCGATCCGATCGCCCATGTGACGGCGACCTACTCCATTCCAAATACGTAGGGTTTTTAGCGGTATTATCACACCATATTTATAAGTAATTGCTTTTACTTCATTATTTTGTGCGCTTCGGCGTTGACGGACGGCACGTCGTTCTCTAGAAACCCGCCAGTTCGGCGCATCTGGCGCCGATTTCCATTTTCACGGATTTCCTCACATGAAAACCTATTCGGCAAAGCCCGCCGAGGTGACCAAGAAGTGGGTCCTGATCGACGCCAAGGGTCTGGTAGTCGGCCGGCTCGCGACCCTGGTCGCGATGCGCCTGCGCGGCAAACATCTGCCCACCTACACCCCGCATGTCGATTGCGGCGACAATGTCATCATCATCAATGCGGCGCATGTCGTGCTGACCGGTCGCAAGCGCGACAACAAGGTCTACTACAAGCACACCGGCTTCATCGGCGGCATCAAGGAGCGCACCGCGAAGTCGATCCTCGAGGGTCGTTTCCCCGAGCGCGTGGTCGAGAAGGCCATCGAGCGCATGATTCCGCGCGGTCCGCTCGGCCGCGTGCAGATGGGCAATCTGCGCGTCTATCCCGGCGCCGAACATCCGCATGAAGCCCAGCAGCCCGAGAAGGTTGATATCGCTTCGATGAACCGCAAGAACATGAGGGCCGCATAAGATGTCGGATACCATGCAGTCGCTCGACCAGTTGGCGTCGCTGAAGACGGCGTCTCCGGAAGCGCCGAAATACGTCAAGAAGGTCGACAAGTACGGCCGCGCCTATGCCACCGGCAAGCGCAAGGACGCGGTCGCCCGCGTCTGGATCAAGCCGGGTGCCGGCAAGATCACGGTCAACACCCGCGAGGTCGAAGTCTATTTCGCCCGCCCGGTTCTGCGCATGCTGATCCAGCAGCCGCTGGTCGCGGCGGCGCGCTCCGGCCAGTACGACGTGATCTGCACCGTCGCCGGCGGCGGTCTGTCGGGCCAGGCGGGTGCCGTGCGTCACGGCATCTCGAAGGCTTTGACCAACTTCGAGCCGGATCTGCGCGGCGTGCTGAAGAAGGGCGGCTTCCTGACCCGCGACTCCCGCACCGTGGAGCGCAAGAAATACGGCCGGGCGAAGGCGCGCAAGTCGTTCCAGTTCTCGAAGCGCTAATTGCTTCGCTAAAATTTGCAGCGGATTGCTGCATTCACCAGACGAAAGAGGGCGCCGATCGGCGCCCTTTTTGCTTACTATTTAGTGATGGGTTACCACGGATTTTCGTGAAAACTTGCTTACCCGCACTCACGAAAATGGAACACGGCCCGCCTAGTGTCGATGATGCGATGGCGCGAAATTGCATTTCAGTGTGCGCCGAACAAGTAGCATCACACGCGTTCGGGTGAGCCCATGTCGTTCGATACTTCAACGCTATATTTATTTGCCACGATGGTTGCCGGCATGCTCGGGGCCATGCTGGTGCTGTTCGGCAAGCAGGACAACATTCCGGCCTTGAAGTGGTGGGGGTCGGCCTATTTGCTTGGCGCGGCTTCGGTAGCGATCTGGACTATCGGCGGCGCTGCGCTCGGCGAGCCGCTGTTGCTGGCGCTGCACGCGGTCGGCTTCATGGCCTGCGGCATGGTCTGGAACGCCTCGCGCGTATTCCACGGCCGCAAGCCCAATCTATTGGGGCTCGTGCTTGGCGCGGTCGCCTGGGTCGGCACGATGCTGGCCTTGCCGTCGTTGAACCCAGCCATGCGGTTGATCGTCGGAGCATCGATCGTCGCGATTTATGCCGCGCTGACGGCATCCGAATTGTGGAACGAGCGACGCCGGACGATGCAGACGCGCTGGCCGTCGATTGCCGTGCCGGTGGTGCATGGTTGCGTGCTGATGCTGCCGATCCTGCTCGGCAGCCTGCTGCGCCCGCATGACGAGACCTTCACCGGCAGCATTTGGGTGACGGCATTCTCGATCGAACTGATCCTGTATGCGATCGGCACCGTGTTCGTGATCTTCATGCTGGTATCGGACCGCGCCGTGACGGTGCACAAGACCGCGGCTTCGGTCGATCCCTTGAGCGGCATGTTGAACCGCCGCGGCTTTACGGAAGCCTGCAACCGCGTGATCGAGCGCGAGGCCGCAGCGGGGCGGCCGGTGACGGTGATGATTTTCGACATCGACCATTTCAAGAGCATCAATGACCGCTTCGGCCATCCCGCCGGCGACGAAATCCTCAAATTGTTCTCCACCGTCGTGGTCAGCAATTTGCGCATCAGCGACCTGTCGGGGCGCATCGGCGGCGAGGAGTTTGCGGCGCTGCTGGCGTGTCCGCTGGAGGAGGGCGTGATCGTGGCCGAGCGGGTGCGCGAGGCGTTCGAGGCGTCCAACATCGTCTGCGAGGAAGGCCCGGTCGTCACCACCGTCAGCATCGGTGTCGCCGGCGGCCCGGCGGGCACCGAGCTCGAGGTGCTGCTGGCGGCAGCCGACACCGCGCTCTATCAGGCCAAACGCACCGGCCGTAACCGGGTCGAGGCCGCGGAAGAATTGCCGCTGTCGCTAGAGAAGTGGCGGCGCAAGAGCGCCGGTCGCGCGGCTTCCGCACGGCAGGTACCCGCGACCTAGCAAAGGGCGCTCGCGGACAGAAGGAACTCGCCGCTAGTTCGACAGGCCGGCCTTGATCGCGAGGTCCTGCACGACGGCCGCGACACGTGTCAGTGAGGGCAGGGCCTGGTCGCGGAATGCCGCCATCTCCATGCGCGTTGCATCCACGGTGACGCTCAATCCCGCAGTCACCGAACCTTGTGCATCGAAGATCGGCGCTGCCAGCGTCCGCAGACCGTAAGCGTTTTCGCCATCGGAGATCGCGTAGCCCTGTCGTCTGACCAGGTCGAGCCGCTCGAGCAGGGCATCGAGATCCGTCAGGGTCCGCTCCGACAATTTGATGCGTGGCCGCAATTCCAGCCGGCGGATTTGCTCATCCCGCGGCAGATGCGCCAGCAGGATATGGCCGAGGGCTGCGCTGTAAGCCGGAATGCGCGCGCCGGGACGGCGATCCATCTTGTGCCGGTCGAGCCCGGTGCCGACGCGAGCGAGGTAGATCACGTCGCCTCCGTCGAGCGCGCCGAGCGAGGCTGCGTCGCTCACTGACGGCACGAGGTCGCGCAGCAGCGGCTCTGCCAAAGCGCGCAGCGTTCCGCCTGACAATACCGTGTAGCCGAGATCGAGACAGGCGACGCCGAGCCGGAAGCGGCGGCTCTGCGGAACGGGTTGCAGATACCCGAGCTCCGTCAGCGTCTGGATCAGTCGGAATGCCGTTCCGCGATCGAGATCGGCGCGCGCGGCAATCTCGCTGAGCGTCAGTTCGAAGGCGTCGCTGGAAAAACTCTGCAGCACTGCAAACGCCTTGCCGACGGATGCGACGTAGTTCTTGGGATTTTTCGGCGCGGTAGTCGGCGCGCGCCTGGAGGTCTTCGCCATTTCGTCAATGCCCGCTTGCAAGAACGCCGGCCGGCGGGCCTTGACGTCAACGCCGGTCCGGTTCTAGGAGAGTGCTGCAAATATAACAAATGTTCGCATTCCGAACAATGAGATTCGGGCGATTGGAGGAACTTTGTCGATACCCCTGCATCCTCATGGCGTGTTCTGTGCCGCACTGACGCCGCTCGACGCCGAGCTCGCCCCCGATCATGCGCGCTTTGTCGCGCATTGCCGCTATCTCCTGAGCGAGGGCTGCGACGGCATCGCGCTGCTTGGTACCACCGGCGAGGCCAACTCCTTCTCGGTCGCCGAACGCACGGCGCTGCTCGAGGCCGTCGTACGCGACGGCATCGCGTCGAACCGGCTGCTGCCCGGAACAGGCGTCGCGGCGCTCAGCGATACGGTGGCGTTAACGCGCCACGCGCTCTCGGTCGGCGTCGATACCGTGGTGATGCTGCCGCCCTTCTACTACAAGGGCGTCACCGACGACGGCGTCTACGCGTCCTACAGCGAAGTCGTGCAGCGGCTTGGCGATGCGCGGCTCAAGATCGTGCTCTACCATATTCCCCAGATGTCGATGCAGCCGATCTCGCACGCGCTGATCGAGCGGCTGCGCGCGGCCTATCCGGCGACCTTCGTCGGCATCAAGGATTCCTCCGGCGACTTCGCCAACATGACCGCGATGGTCGAGCGCTTTCCGGGCTTTTCGGTGCTGACCGGCGCGGATCCGCTGCTCCTGCCGCTGCTGCGCAAGGGGGGCGCGGGGTGCATCACCGCGACCTCCAACCTCGTCGCGCGCGACCTCGCCCATGTCTATCGGCATTTTGGCAAGGGCGACGATGACGCCGACCTCGCGGCGGCACGGGCGCGCATCGTGAAGGCGCGCGAACTCGTCTCACGCTTTTCGCAGATGGCATCGCTAAAGGCGCTGGTCGCGGAGCGCACCGGCCATCCCGGATGGCAGCGCCTGCGGCCGCCGCTGGAGTCTCTGCCGGCCTCGTATCTGAAAGAGCTGCTTGCGAACGCCGGCGCGAATGCCGCGGCGGTCGCCTAACGCGACGCCGGCGACGAGGCGATCCGATGTCCAAATCCTTCCAGGATGCGCTTGCTGGATTGGCTGACATCGTCGGTGACAATTACGTCATCGATTCCGCGTCCGATCAGGAGCCCTATGTGGTGG
Source organism: Bradyrhizobium sp. WYCCWR15520 (assembly GCF_056174665.1). Lineage (NCBI taxonomy): Bacteria > Pseudomonadati > Pseudomonadota > Alphaproteobacteria > Hyphomicrobiales > Nitrobacteraceae > Bradyrhizobium > Bradyrhizobium sp. WYCCWR15520. Next base: position 224,324 of record NZ_JBWBWM010000001.1, on the reverse strand, counting down.
ACTGGCGCGGACGCTATCGCGGCCGCGCCGTCGCGGTCGTCAAGCCCGGCTCGACCGCCGAGGTTGCTTCCATCGTCCGCTATTGTGCCGACAAGCGGCTCTCGATCGTCCCGCAGGGCGGCAATACCGGCATGTGCGGCGCCGCCACGCCGGATGACGGCGCGTGCAACGTGGTGATCCGGCTCGACCGCATGCGGCGCGTGCGCCATGTCAGTCCGCTCGCCAATACCATCACGGTGGAGGCCGGCTGCATCCTCGCCGAGGTACAGGCCGCGGCTACGGCCGCGGATCGCTATTTTCCGCTGAGCCTCGGCGCTGAGGGCTCCTGCCAGATCGGCGGCAACATCTCGACGAATGCGGGAGGCACGGCCGTCCTGCGCTACGGACCGATGCGCGATCTGGTGCTCGGGCTCGAAGTCGTGCTGCCGGACGGACGCATCTTCAACGGCCTGCGCGCGCTACGCAAGGACAACACGGGGTACGCGCTCAAGCAGCTTTTCATCGGCGCGGAGGGCACGCTCGGTATCGTCACCGCGGCGGTGCTGAAACTGTTCGCGCCGCCGCGCAGTTCGGCTTTGGCGCTGCTCAAGCTGCAAAGCGTCGAGCAGGCCCTGCAGATCATGCAGCGCCTGCGCGGCGCGGTCGGCGACCGGCTTGGCAGCCTCGAAATCATGTCGCGCAGCCAGATCGAGGCGATCGCCGCGACCGTGCCCCATGTCACCATTCCCTTCGACCTTACGACGCCGTGGTATCTGATCGTCGAACTGACCGACACGCTGGCCGGGATCGACCTCAACGAGCCGTTGGCCACCGTGCTGTCGGACGCGATGGATGCGGGGCTGGCTGAAGATGCCGTGCTGGCCTCGAGCCTCGCCCAGGCGAAGGCGATCTGGGCGGTGCGGCACAGCGTGTCCGAGGGCAACAAGCGCAGCGGCTATGTGGTGTCGCATGACAGTGTGGTTCCGCTGGAGCGGCAGGCGGCGTTCGTCACCAAGGTCGAGGCCAGGATCAACGCGGCCGTTCCCCATGCGCGCGTGGTGATGCACGGCCATATCGGCGACGGCAATATTCACGTGATCGCCCTGATCGACCGCGATCGCTGTAGTGACCCCGCGGCGACGGCGGCACTGGTGGCCGAGATCAACGAGATCGTCGACGACGAAACCGCAGCGCAGGGTGGCGCCATCAGCGCCGAGCACGGCATCGGCATCACCAATCGCGCCCGGCTCGCGCGCGCGGCCGATCCGCTCGATATCGAGCTGATGCGTGGCATCAAGCAACTGCTCGACCCAAATGGCCTGATGAATCCGGACAAGATCTTCACGAGCGAGCGCGGTGTGACCAACAGCGGAGCGGCATGACAATGACGAGCGTCCGCCTTCTTGCCGACGACCTCACCGGTGCGCTCGACACCGCGGCCGAGTTCGTTGGGCTGTGCGGACCGTTCGACGTGATCTGGCCGGAGGCGCTCCCGACGACCACGCCGCGAAGTCTTGCGATCGATAGCGGAACGCGCGAGCTCGCAACGGCAGAGAGCGTCGAGATCGTCGGACGGCTGGCGCCGCTGCTTGGCGAAGGCACGATCGCCTACAAGAAGGTCGATAGCCTGTTGCGCGGCGCATGGGCCGCCGAACTCGGCGCCTGCCTGCGCAGCGGTCATTGGGCCTCCTGCGTTGTTGCGCCGGCCTTCGAGTACCAGGGGCGCCGCACTTGCGACGGCCAGCAATTCGCACGCACGCCGGAAGGCGACTGGTATCCGGTCGGCGCGAACCTTCTGGCGCGGCTGAAAGCGGAAAACATCGACGCCCGGCGGGGCCGGTCCGACACGCTGTCGCACGGCGGTGTTCAGGTCTTCGACGCGGAGAGCGACCGCGATCTCGACCGCGTCGTCGAGATGGGACGAAGCCTGGCCGCGCCCGTGCTGTGGTGTGGGAGCGGCGGATTGGCCGGTGCCCTGGCACGCGGCCGCGACGCCGGCGTGTCTCGGCGTTTGAAGAAGCCGGTGCTCGGATTGTTTGGCTCCGATCAGATCGTCACCGCATCCCAGCTTGAGGCGTGCGGTGAGGCCACCATCGCCCTTGCCGAGGGGGAGGCCGGAGGTGCGGCGCGGGTGCAGCGCAAGCTTGCCGATGACGGCGTGGCGCTGGTGAAGTTTTCGCTTGCCGAAGGCCTGTCGCGCGCCGAGGCCGCACGGCGGATCGCGCACGAAATGACCACGCTGATCGCAACAGTCGATCCGCCCGGCACGCTGATCGTTGCCGGTGGCGAAACCTTGAAGGCGCTATGTGTAGCGCTCGGTGCGCAGGCGTTGCAGGTCACGGGCCGCCTCGTGCCGGGGCTCCCGCGCTCGACCCTGCAGGGCGGCCGCTGGGCCGGCATTGACGTGATCTCCAAATCCGGAGCGTTTGGTACAAGGGAGCTATGGCGCGATCTGCTCCATGACAATCAATTGCTCAGCACAGGGAAACTGACATGACCTCTCGCCATCTTGCGGTCACCATGGGCGATCCAGCCGGGATCGGTCCCGAGATCATCGTCAAGGCCTGCATCGGATTGCAGGACAGGATCGCAAAAGGCGATCTGCGCCTCCTGATCATTGGCAGCGGCGCGGCGCTGGAGGGCGCCAAGGCTGCGCTCGGCGCCAGCGTTGCGATTCCGCAGGTGAGCGCCGATGATCGCGATTGGCCCAATCTCTGTTTTCTGCAAGCCGACGCCGAAGGCACGCCGATCCAGCCGGGCGTGCTGAGTGCCGATGGCGGACGCTTTGCGTTCAAGGCGGTCGAGCAGGGCGTGCGGCTGACGCAGGCCGGCCGGACCGCGGCCATCGTCACGGCGCCCTTGAACAAGGAAGCACTCAACAAAGCGGGTTTTCACTACCCCGGACACACCGAGATGCTGGCGCATCTCACCGGCGTGCGCGGCTCGGTGATGCTGCTGGCCCATGCCAACATGCGCGTCAGCCATGTCTCGACCCACGTGGCGCTGGAGGATGTGCCGAAGCGGTTGACCCCGGAGCGGCTGCGCCAGGTGATCGACCTCACCAACGACGCGTTGTTGCGGCTCGGCATCGCGCGTCCGAAGATCGCCATTGCGGCGCTCAATCCGCATGCCGGCGAGGGTGGGTTGTTCGGCCGGCAGGATATCGACGTCTCGGCGCCGACCATCGCCAGGGCGGTTGCCGACGGTCTCGACGTCGTCGGCCCGGTGCCCGGCGATACCATCTTCGTCAACCTTCGTGCCGGCCAGTTCGACGCCGCGGTCGCGATGTATCACGACCAGGGGCACATCCCGGTAAAGTTGCTCGGCTTCCAGGTCGATCCCGCGACCGGACGCTGGCAGGAACTGTCCGGCGTCAATATCACACTGGGCTTGCCGATCATCCGCACCTCCGTCGATCACGGCACCGCCTTCGACATCGCAGGCAAGGGCATCGCCAACGAGCACAGCCTGATCGAGGCCATCGATTATGCCGAGCGCCTGGCCGGCGGCATTTCCTCATCTTCCAAGCAATAGCCGGACGCCAATGACCAACTCTTTCACGCCGATCGAAATCCTTCGTCCCACTGCCGTTGAGTTTGGATGTGGAACGATCGCCGCTGCGGCACGCTTTGCGGAGCGGAATGGTGCGCGACGGCCGCTGGTGATTTCGGATCCCTTCAACGCGCGCCGAGTCGATCAACTGGCGCTGCCCGGATCCGTCAAGGTTTTCGGCGACGTGAAGCCCGAGCCGGATCTGCCCAACCTCGACAAGGCGGTGGCGATGGCGCGCGAGGCCGCGCCCGACCTCATCGTCGGTTTCGGCGGCGGCAGCGCAATGGATCTCGCTAAACTAGTCGCCGTGCTCTGCACCAGTGAAGCGGCCTTCGCCGACATCGTCGGCGCGGAAAAGGTCGTAGGCCGCAGCGTGGCGCTGATGCAGATTCCGACTACCTCCGGGACCGGTAGCGAAGCCGGCACCCGCGCGCTCGTGACCGATCCGGCCAGCCGCAACAAGCTCGCGGTTCAGAGCCGTTTCATGCTGGCCGATATCGCCATCGTCGATCCCGACCTCACGACGACCGTGCCGCGAGATGTTACCACGGCAACCGGCGTCGACGCGCTGGCGCATTGCGTCGAGGCCTACACCAGCCGCAAGGCGCATCCCGCGATCGACCTCTACGCGATCGAAGGCGCGCGGCTGGTTGGACGCTACCTGCGGCGCGCGGTGGCCGATGGCAGCGATCGCGAGGCCCGCGCGGGGCTTTCGCTGGCATCGCTCTATGGCGGCTATTGCCTCGGCCCGGTGAACACGACGGCCGGCCACGCGGTGGCCTATCCGCTCGGCACGCGGCACCATGTGGCGCATGGCCTCGCCTGCGCGGTGATCTTCCCGCATACGCTGGCGTTCAATATGCCGGAGACATCGGTAAAGACGATCGCGGTGCTGCATGCGCTCGGCCTGCCGGAACGCAACGTTCCCGCGGCTGCGTTCGACGCCGCCTATCAATTCTGCGCCGATCTCGGCATCGAGATGCGCCTGTCCGCGCTCGGCGTGCCCAAGGACGATCTCGGCGTCATGGCGGACGAGGCGCATGCCATTCGCCGACTGCTCGACAACAACCCGCGCGATCTCTCCCGCGACGAAATTTTGAAGATGTACGAGACGGCATTTTAGCCAACTCGCTACGGGTGGGGCGGCAGTAACCAATAACAAGCAGAGGAAACTTCGATGAGATCATCGTGGCTAATTCTTGCGTCGGCAATGCTGCTGACGGCAGCACCCGCCAAGGCGGAGGACGCGTTCCTTCCAGACAGGTGAGCGTGATCGTTCCCTTCGCCGCCGGCGGCACCGCCGATATCTTCGCGCGCATGGTCGCCAATCATCTCCAGGCCAAGCTCGGCAAGCCGTTCGTGGTCGAAAATGTCGGCGGCGCCGGCAGCATCGTCGGTATCACGCGGCTGGCGCGCTCGGCACCTGATGGTCTGACCCTGGGACTGGCGAGCACATCGGCGCTTGCGATCAACCCGTCGCTGTACGGTCCGAAGCTGAGCTATCAGCCCGACAAGGAGTTGCAGCCGATCGTTCAGATCAGCATGGTTCCCAACGTGCTGGTCGTCAACCCCGACAAGATCAAGGCGCGGACGCTGCCGGATCTGATCACCTATCTCAAGGCTAATCCGGACAAGGTCTCTTTCGGTTCGGCCGGCGTCGGCACGTCGCAACATCTGTCGGGCGAATTATTCCAGCAGATGACCGGCACCAAGATGGTGCATGTGCCCTACAAGGGCTCGAGCACGATGCTGACCGATCTCATCAGCGGACAGATCGACCTTGCCTTCGACAACGTGCCGCTGCTTCTGCCGCAGGCCAAGGACGGCAAGCTTGCGCTGATCGCCGCCGCAACGCCCAAGCGCGCATCGTTCGATCCGAACCTTCCCACCGTCGCCGAGCATCTGCCCGGCTTTGAGGCGGTCGCCTGGCACGGCTTCTTCGTTCCGGCCGCGACGCCGAAGCCGATCGTCGAAAAGCTCTCGGCAGAGATCCGGGCGTTCATGCAGCAGCCGGAGACGGTGCAGAAGATGGCCGAACTCGGCGCCGATGCCGTCGCGCTCGATTCCGGGCCGTTCGCGGCCTACGTCGCGTCGGAGACGGCGCGGTGGAAGAAGGTCATCGAGGCCGCCAACATCAAGCTGGACTAGGGCGCTATCAGCTTTCGCAAACATCGCGCGCGAACAACACGATATGTCCGGAGACTCATTCAATACATTTGAATTGATCTCCGGATGAAGATGGGCGCGGTAACCTCCCGTTTACCATTCCGTCCATATCATCTGCGCTATGGATTCACCCCGCAGACATAATCCACAGGCCGCCCTGATGTCGCTCGAAGCGGCGGCAGCCTCCGCCCGCGGCGGTTTCGGTTGCATGTTCTCAACCTCGGAAGAATTCGAGATGGCGCTCATCACCGAGCGTCGTGCGCAGGGGCGTTATGATCAGCGCAGAATGCGCTGGCCTGCCATTCTGTTCATCGGCTGCGCGCTGATGGTGGCTGGTGCGGCGCTGCTGTTCGGCTAGCCGCTAGTTCCCTCACTTCGCCAGCGGATCGGGACGCACCTGAATATGCACCGCCCGCGGCTTTGAGCCTTTGCCTCCCTCCATCAGCCAGGGTGTCCGGTCGCCGCTCGAACTCCAGAGACCGCGGCCTTTCCAGCCCGCGTTTGGATCATCGATGCGTCCATCGAGGCCCTTGGCGAAAAAGCCGAGCGGATAGGGGATGCGCAGCATCACCATCTGCCCGTCCTTGAAGGCGACGAAACCGTCATTCAGGTTGGCGGTGGAGATCGGGATGTTCTCGCCAAGGCCGACCGTGTTGTGGTGATCGACCCAGGTGTAATAGCTCGCTTCCGCGCTGGAGTTCTCGAAGCCCTCGAAGCCGGGTCCCGGATACTTGAAATAGGAGAAGCCTTCCGGGCAGTGGTTGCCGGTCGCCTCTGGTCCGTTCAGCGGCGCCTTGCATTTGCTGCGATCGAAGCGGATCAGGCTGCCGTTCGAGCCCGAGCCCCAGAGCACGCCGTTCTTGTCGATATCGCCGCCGCGAACGCCGATGCCTTCCTTCGGAATGGCATAAAATTCGGAGAGCTTGGTTTTGGGATCGAAGCGCATGAAGCCGGGCTGCCCGACGAACACGTTGACCGTGTACCAGACCGAGCCGTCGGTCGGATGCGGCATCACCGCATAGGGGCCCGAACCAGCGACCCGCATGTCCTTGCCGGCCTCTGCCGGCTTGCCCGGTTCGGTGTATTCGTCGACCTTGCCGTTGCCGTTGGTGTCGAGCACGAACGGCGCCCAGCCCTGCGCTTTGACGGCATCGCCGGTCTCGTCCCAAATCCTGGTGTTGACCCAGCCGGCGACCGGTCCGGTCCCCGACGTCCAAAGCGTGTCGTCGGCATCGTAGCCGAATTGCGGGTGATGGGTGCCGAAGCAGGTATCGACGAAGCTGTACTTCTGGGTCTTGGGATCGAACACCGTCACCTGCCGTCCCGAACGTTCGAGCGGAAAGGCCTTGGCCGACGGGTGGTCCGACCCTTTCTTGCAGTACGCCGGATTTTCAATGCCGCGAACGGCTGCTGCCAGCCACAGGCGTCCCTGCTTGTCGAACATGCTGTTGTGATTGTTGGTCCGCTGGCTCCAGATCTTCTCGTCACCCCAATAGGCCGAGGGACTGACCGGATTGAGCAGAGCCGTGCCATGGAGCGGAGGGCCGAACGATTCCGGCGCGTTGGGATCGGCAACCGGCATCTTCGAGAACGTCACCTTGTGCGTCTTGGGATCGAGGATCGGCATGTCGTCGGACGAATATTCGTTCGCCCCGAACAGCGGGCCGTAGGCGTTGACGGTCGGATAGCGCCGGTCCGAGGAAATCAGATCGTGGACGAAGTGTTTTTCGGTCGCCCATTCCCACGAGGAAATGACGACGTTGCGCTCGATGCCGGCCGGCCGCGGCGGCTTCGATTTCGGCAGTTCGCCCTTGGCGACCCGGTCGGTCCAGTCGCCGAAATATTTGAACGGCACGCCGCCCATTTGGCCGGCGAGCCGGTTCACCATCCATTCGCCGGTTTGCCCCGAGGCGACGCGGCGCATCCAGGCTTCTTCGCCGGACTTGAATTCGCCGAACGCGCCCGGAATCGTGCGCGTGGATTCCTGGCCAAGTTGGTGGCAGCCGATGCAGTCGACATTGTTCATCCGCTGGCGCCAGATGTCCTGCGTGATCTCCTTCGGGATCTCGGTCGTCCCACCGAAATCCTTGGCCGGCGGGATCTTCATCATCGTGTACCAGTAGATCGCCGAGTAGTAGTGCGCCGCAGCCGCTTCGTTCGGCGCCGGGACCGCCGTGAGATTGAGTTGCTGGCCCGGCTTGGCGCGCAGCTTCGGCGAATCCACGAGCCCATAGCCGCGGACCCAGATTGCGTAGTTCACGTTTGGCGGCAGGTCGGGGATCACGTAGCGTCCCTGATCGTCGGTCACGACGATCCTGGCGAACTTCGTCGGCAACTCATTGGTTTCGGCGATGACCCAGACGCCGGCCTCCGGCCCGTTCGGTCCGCGCACCACGCCGCCGATATCGTCATTGTCGATCGCGACCGCCGCCGGCTGTTGCGCGCGGGACGGTGCCGCCATCAAGCTGAGCACGATTGCCGATGATGCCAAGGTGAATGCGAATAGGGCCCGACCGAGATTCATCGTTTCTCTCCCCGTGACCGTGAGCTTGCCGCTCTTTGTTTGGCGGTAGCGTACATCAAACGAGGGTTGCGGCGGGAGCATGTCACGCGCGCGATTTCCTCACGCTTGCGGCATCGTGCATCGCAGCAACGCGCATGCATCCGCCTTTTGCTTTTTGGGTGGCTGGGTTAGACACGGCCATTCTCATGAGAAGGCGTAACCGATGATCACCGAAATCGCACAAATCGACGTCAAGCCGGGCACCGAGAAGGATTTTGAGGCGGCCGTTGCCAAGGCGCGTCCGTTGTTCCTGCGTGCCAAGGGCGGCAAGGGCTTTGAGCTGCACAAGTCGATCGAGAAGCCGCAGCGCTACCGGCTGGTAGCGAAGTGGGAGACGCTGGAGAACCACACCGTCGACTTCCGCGGCTCGGAGGATTTCACCGCCTGGCGCGCGCTGGTCGGGCCGTATTTCGCTTCGCCGCCTGAAGTCGAGCATACCGAGACGGTGCTGACCACGGCGGACTGAAGCCATCAGCCGGCCGCGATCGCGACAGGCACCGGTTCTGCCTTGAAATGGTCGATCATCACCTTGGCGATCGCCATCAGGGGCAGCGCCAGCGCCAGCCCCCAGATGCCGAAGACGACGCCGAGCAGGATCTGGAACGCAAACAGCGTGGCGGGTGGAATATCCAGCGCCTGGCGCTGGATGATCGGCGTCAGCACGTAGCTTTCGAGCGCGTGCACGCCGAGGAACAGGATGAAGGCGGAGAGGGCGGCGACCCATCCCGATGCGAGGCTCGCCAGCACCACGATCAGGCCGCCGAGGATGGCGCCGACCGTTGGAATGAAGGCGAGCAGGCCTGCCTGAATTCCGAGGATGAACGAGCTCTGGATGCCGATGATCGATAGGCCGATCCAGGTCACCAGAAACACCGCGACCATGGTGATGATCTGCGCGATCAGCCAGCGCTCCAGCGTCTCCCCGATCCGGTCGACGATCGCGACCGCGCGCGTGCGATGCTTTGCGGGCGCCATGAACAATAGTCCATCGCGGTAGACGCTTGGCTGGGTCGCGAATGCGATACCCAAAAACAGGACGATGAAGAAGTTTCCGACGGCGCTTGCCGTGCCCAGAACCAGTTTCAGGCTCTGGCTGAAGATCGCGCCGCCGCTGGCTGCAATGGTGCCGGCGCTCGGAAGCGCATGCGGCGTCGGCGTCGCGGCGGGCGCCGGCGTGCCATCGTCCGAGGTCGAGGACAGCGTGCCGAAGTCGAAGAAGCTGGTGTCGATGCCGTTGCTTTCCAGAAAGCCCTTGACGTTGACGAGCTGCGATTTGAGCGTGCTGCTGAGCGCCGTCGTTTGCTGGGCGATCGTGGTGCCGCCGAGGAAGACGATGCCCGCCAGCATGCCCGCGACCACCAGGCAGACCATCGTCAGCCGCAGCGCATGCGGCAGGCGCACCACGCGCCCGAGCAAATTGCTCATGGCGTTGAGGGCGACGCCGAGCAGCATGCCGGAAAAGATCAGGAACAGCGTCGCGGCGAAGTGCCAGGTGAACGCAAGCAGCGCCGCGAACAGCACGACGCCGATGCCCCCGACCGAGATCGCCCACGCCATATCGCTGCGGGCCTGAAGGCGATTGTCAGCCGGACCTGTCACGTTGATTCCTTCTCGAAAGACAATTGACCGGCCAGTCTTTCGACAAAACGCCGCCGGGATCAAGCGCCAGCGCACGCGCCGGTTTGACGCTGCCGCACCCGGTATGCCAAGCGGTGTATGAACTGATATGACGCCGGCGAGGACGAGATGAGTTTCAAATGGTTCGGTCCGCTTGCGCTGCTGGCGGCGCTGGTGATCGGCGACCAGATCAGGATCAACCGTCCCGCCCACAAATATCGCCTGACGGTCGAGGTCGAGACGCCGGACGGGCGCAAATCGGCATCCGGCGTCGTCGCCGTTCATCCTGACCGCAGCTACACCCGCCGCGGCCAGACCCGGACTCTCGGCGACGCCGTTTTCGTCGATCTCGGGCAGGGCAAGAACCTCGTCGCGCTGCTCGCGCATGTCGAGAACAAGCTCGTGCTCGATGACATCAACTATGTCGCCTTGCGCGCCTATGGGGCGGCCACCGGCAAGCGCGTCCCGTTCAGCGAGATGAGCCGGCTGACCGGAATTGTACCGGTGAAGGGCGAGTTGATTCCGGTGCTCGTCAGCTTTGCCGACCCGGCCACACCCGGCACCGCGCGGACGGTGGCGGCCGACGATGCCGAAGCGGTGCTCGGCAAAGGCTATCGCCTCCAGGGGATATCGGCCGAAGTGGTGCCGAACGGATACTGGCCGCTCGATTTCGGCGGCGCGCTGGGCGAGCCGGTCACGCGCGGAATCCAGGCCAAATTGCCCTGGCTGGGTGATGGCGGCAATTCGGCTGCCTCGGCGCTCCGGGCGGCCGGTCTGCCCGGTGTGGACGGGATCGAGGCCGGGGAGGCCTTCACGCGAAAATAGCAAGGCAGCTCCGCTGCCGCCCTGCGGATATTGATCCGCAGCCGAGCCGCAGGCATTATCTTCTCCAATCATGACCCAACCCAGAAGATCCTTGCACAGGACGATGACAGCGGAAGACTTGCGATGAGACGGCCCGTCGTCGGTGTGATCGGGAACGCCTATCGCGTCGAAAATCGTTTCCAGACCCAGATGGTCGGAGAGCGCAATCTGCGCGCGGTCACCGACGTCGCAGGCGCATTGCCGCTGATGTTTGCGGGGTCGCCGGAGATTACCGATATCGGCGCTCTGCTCGACGTCGTCGACGGGGTGATCCTGACCGGCGCCCGCGCCAATGTTCATCCCACCCGCTTCAAGACCGAGCCGCACGAGAAGCACGAGCCCTACGACATCCATCGCGACGACGTCGCGCTGGCGCTGACGGAGGCCTGCGTCGCCCGCGGCGTGCCGATCTTCGGCATCTGCCGCGGCCTGCAGGAGATGAACGTCGCGTTCGGCGGCTCGCTGCATCCGGAAATCCGCGAGATTCCGGGGCGCATGAACCACCGCATGCCGCGGTTGGAGAACGGAGAAATCCATCCCGACCCGACAGTCGTATTCGCCGACCGCCACGACGTCCACCTCACGCCCGGTGGCACCTTTGCAAGCCTGCTCGGCTGCGAAACCATCCGGGTCAATTCGCTGCATGGGCAGGGCATCCTCGAGCCCGGCGAGCGCGTCGTCATCGAAGGCATTGCCGAGGACGGCACCATCGAAGCGATCCGGATCGCGGACGCCCCGAGCTTCGCGCTCGGCGTCCAGTGGCACGCCGAATACGACCCGCAGCGCAACCCGATCAACCGCACCTTGTTCGAAGCGTTCGGGGCGGCGCTCAAGGCGCACCGCGCGAATTGACCGGCGGACGCCGCCGCCGGTCCGATCCGAATTTTACGGAGCGGAAAAGAGGGGATCGGCTCCGGGAAGTCGGCTAAATTTTCCATCATCCCCAGATTGGTAAAGTCAACGGGTCGCGCGAACGCGCCCGATGACAGGCTCCGCGAAGCAAATTCATCTTTCCGCATATGAGGTGGCAATGGATTGCTTCGCTTCGCTCGCAATGACGCGGATACAGTTTCGCATTCTCGCGGCGCTGACGCCCGAGGTTTGCATCTTCGTTTGCCCTCTCGAATTCAGAGGGCGCAGGGAAGACCGGGTGCTTGCTGCACCCGAGGTCTCGTGTGCCGTTGCGCATAGCAAGAAACGCACACGAGCATACAGGTACAGCGGGAGCATCCCGGCCTTCCCTGCGCAATGGCTTTACGGCTTACTTCGTGCTCTTCCCGGAGAACGGCTTTCTTGCCTCCGTCGCCTGCGCTTCTTATCGCAGGCTTAACGCCAGCACCGCGGCGCCCGAACCACACGACTTCGCCGTACGCCTCCGGCGCGTACGTCGAGCGCGCATTCAGCGTCCATCGCATCTCACCGCACGTTCGTGACGATCGCGAAGCGCCCCTCAATCGGGTGAGACGAACGGAGTTATGCGAGTGATTTGCCCTGCATGTTAAGCGGAATATTCTTGATTTTCGGGATTGACACGATTTCTGAAAATCAGAATTGATTTGCCCCTCGTGTTGATTTGTCGCAGGGTGCACGTTGAGATTGCGGTTGCGCGCGAAGCAAATCAGGTCGCAGCGCGCAGTAAATTTGAGCGCAAGCGGATATGCGGGGATAACTGTCCCGGGATGACGCCACATGGCTGCGACGCACTCCCGATTTGCGCTGCGCGACGATGCTGAAACCGACGGCAGTTAGGAACATTGACAGCCGGAGGTAGACGTTTCCTGTCTTTACGCCCTAGACTCGCCGCAATTATCTCACCAGATCCACCACAACGATCTCTCCTGAAATCGCCGTACTCCCGTCACGCAGCCGTCAGTTTATAAGTTCCTGTATCCTGCCGACGTCACCGTCACGTCCTGAAATACGTGATCGAGCTGATGAATGAAAAAAATGCATAACAAAAGGCGGGAATACCCCCATGCCGCCCGGGGTTCGTTGGGCCAGGCTCGCCGGCCAAGCGAGCAAAGTTCCACATCGAAAACCTGAACGTGCGTGTGACGCGCCACCATAACACGCGATTTGTGACATAGTTATAACCCAAGGTAGTGAGTGATGAAGCTTCCCGTTTTGGCCGTTGTGCTTGCTATGTCCCTCTCGACTGGGCCGCAGATGGGAATTGTCACCGGTGGTGCAACTGGCACGTACATCAAGATTGGCGAGGACATCAAGAAGATCGCCGAACCGAGCCGCATCTCCTTGCAGGTTTTTGAATCCGCCGGCTCAATTCAGAATGTATTCGACGTTCGCAGGAAGCGCGGTGTCCAACTCGGAATCGTGCAGTCGGACGTGCTCGACTATATCCGCGACATTTCTGACGACAATGAACTGAAAGCTATCGCCGCCAAGCTTGCTGCCGTTTATCCGCTTTACAAGGAGGAGGTCCATGTCCTCGGCGATCTTTCCTTGAAAACGCTGCACGACTTGCACGGCAAACGTGTTGCGATAGGTCCTCAACGAAGTGGCACGTACCTGACCGCAAAGACGATTTTCTTCCAGACGGGGATCACTCCTTCGAAAGAAGTATTTCTCGGAGGCAAGGAAGCGCTGGAGGCACTGCGCAAGGGCGAAATTGACGCGATGTTCTATGTGGCTGGCGCGCCGGCAACGCTCTTTTCGGAGAACACGACGGTCGACGATAAATTCCAGCTCATCGGGGTGGACGACAAAGCCCTCGACAGCTATCTCACGACAGTCATCCCGGCGGGCACGTACAAATGGCAGGACTCCGAGGTGAGAACGGTAGCGGTCAAAGCCGTTCTGATAACGTTTAGCTACGCCGGCGAGCAGTGCCAGAACGTGGCCAAAGTCGCTCAGATTATCCGCGAGAACAAGGGTTGGCTGGATGTTAACGGCCATCCGAAATGGCGCGAAGTGAATCTCGACGAGCGATTACCGAAGTGGCCGCAATATGAATGCGTGGCGGCAACGCAGGAGCAGCCGCAGCCCAAGCCAAAGGGCCCGAACATCAAGATCGTGCGCTAGATCCGACGATTGCTCTCGCATCTTCCGCCTGTTGTGGTGATCGAGCATCCCGGCGCCCAAGCCTCAAGACGTTCGCCAGCACACCGCGGAGGCCGCCGGCGTGCATTTCTCTGAAGGTGATTTTTCGAGGGTGCGTCATTGCGGCCTACGATGCGAATTGTCGCACGGGTCACTCCTCCTGATGAGTTAACATTGGGAGGGTGGCTGACCTGACAGGGATCGGCGCTATGGGACACTTTGAAGCGTTCGCCATTGTCGTTGCTTTTGTTCTGGTGGCATCGCTCGCGGTCGCGCTTGTGCAAACCCGGAGACGATAGCACCATTTGCTTCATGAATCTCCGTGTCCGGCTGGACGTTTGACCAGATCGAACGTGGGTGGCCTCACACCCCTCACCATTACATCCGCTTGAAGCGATGCCTGGGAAACGGTGGACAGATTCCAAGCTGTTTGCTGAACCGCCAATTCCAGCATCTTGATGCAGGATCCAGAATGGGTACAGCGAAGCCCATCGCGAGATTAAAATTTGAGCGATGGGTGTCGCTTTCGCTCCACCCATCCTACAGACCGAAGAAGCCATGAAAGGGGGCAGGCCAATGAAATCTCGCGTTGAGACGCTCACACCGCCGAACACGCCGACACCGATCGGTCCCTACAGTCACATCGCCAGGGTTGGTGAACACATATCGATTGGAGGGACGGCCGGCGTCGATCCGGCGACCGGGCATTTGGCTGGGGACGTCGCCGCCCAGACACGGCAGATCCTGAAATCGTTCACCGTGATGCTCGAGGCGGTGGGCTCCGACCTCAGCCATGTCACGCATATCAACATCTTCCTGCTGCGCATGTCCGACTTCGAGGCGATGAACGCGGCCTATGTCGAGATCATGGGCGATCGCAGGCCGGCGCGCACGGTCATTGGCGTTCAGGAGCTTCCGAAGGCCGGCGCACTGCTGACGATGAATCTCACGGCCGTGACGAGGGAGGGATGATCCGGAAGTGTAGGATGGGTATCGCTTCGCTCCACCCATCCTACGGCAGACTACTTGCGGCGGCGTATCTTCCTTGCCGTGCGGACCTTGCTCAGCCGTTTCGCGTTGGCGGCCACGCGTCTGCGGTATTGACCGATTATCTCCTCGACCGAAGCGCCGCCGATCAGGCTCCTGGATGCCTTGAGCGCTGTATCGATCTTTTCGCTCACCATCAGTCGGGCTTCGCGCCGCGCCGCGCGTCTTCCGCCGAGCATGAGCTTCATCATCCGCAGCGCGATGACGCCGTTTGCCTCGATCGCCAACCTCGTCAGCGAATTCAACATCTGTCGGTCTCCGGTTGGTCTGAGATGCCCGATGAGGTGGTTTTGCGCGGGACAATGGTTTGTCAGCGGACGGGTTCCTAAATAGCGACCCGGACGGTCGTAGGCTGCCGAAGGTCGGCGTCGCGAAGTCTTTCATACCTTTCCTTTCCAGATCAGCCATCGGTAGACGCCGAACAGGTTGATAAGTGTCACCACCACGTTTTGCACCATCAGCGCATATTCTCCGGTCAGATAGCCGACGACGATCCAGATTACCGATGCCCCGCTCAGCACGACGAAAGCCCAGCCGGTCGTGCGTGGCTGCGCCCGGGCAGCCAGAACCAGCCCCGCGCCGATCGTGCCGGCAGTCGCTACCCAGCGCAGGATTTCATCCATCAGGCTCGCGCTCCGCAGAAACCGGTATCGAAACTCGCTCCGCGATTTGCCTATACGGGCGCATTCAAGGGCAAGCCGGCGGGGCGAAATCGTTTCTCCTCGTGCGCCGACCACCATTGCACCACGGCTTGAGCGACTTCGTCCCACAGCGGCGTCGGAAGATCGGGCACCGCTATCCTGACCACGTGGCGATTGCGTGCGGTATCGAGAAACCATTCGGCCGCGCCGAAATCGAAGCCGAAGCTCCCCGCATGCCGCAGCGGCAATCCGGCCTTTCTCAGATCGTCGCACAAATCCGCCGCCATCTGCTTCGTCTGCCTGTCGTCGAGCATTCGCCTGGGCGCCAGCGTGACATAGAGCCCGTGGGCGAAATGCAACTCCGCCGATGAGCCGGCGAGCGCCGACGCAAAATAACGGGCGGTCCGCCTGCTGTTGCGCAAGATGGCCGCGACGCGCTTGTCAGTCAGGATCCGGTAGGCCTTCGTTCCAACGTAGGGCGGGAAATGCGCGGGCAGCGCCGCGCCGCCGAACAATCGCACGGCATTGCGCATTTCCTTGACGAGGTCCGCCAGCCGTTGCTGCTTCGCCGTGGCAATGTGCTTTTCGCAGGCGACGAAAACCGCGGAGCCGAGCCGGCCGTACTCCACGCCGAGGGAATCCAGCTTGGTGTGGCTGCGCACGAGCGCGACAGGTATTTCCGAACGGCGCGCCCAGCTCAGGACTCGACGGACCCGCCCCGAGCCCGTCGAGAAGCAGGTCGTATCAAATATCACGAGATCAAGGTGCGGCCTTGCACAACGGAGGGTCGCTTCGAATGCGGCGGCGGACATACAGGAATCGAACAACAGAATTCGAGGTCGCCCGGCCCGAGAGGCGAAGTCGCCCGGTGTGCCCTTCAGCGGGATCATGCGCAAATGCCGGGCATGATTTTCGATCAGTTCCAGCGTTTCACCGTAGGAGCCAGGCAGGACCAGGATATCCGCCTCAGACGCCAAGCGAGCGAGGGCCAGCAGCAGAGCCGATATCGCCGCCATTCCAGAAGACGTGTAGATGGTCTGGTTCGCCGCTGTCGAACTGTCAAACTGGTAGAAAGACGGGCCGCGCACTTCGAGGTCGGCGCGTTGATAGTCGTAGCTGAATTCGAACGGCCCGGCGCGCAGTTGGCCCCGATGTGTCCAGGCGGTCTCCGTGAGCGCCCAGTCGTGCAGCGCATGCTCGGCCTTCAGCGCGGCAGCGATGTGGAATTTTTGCTCAACGACCTCGGTTACCGAGGTTGGATGCCGCAGCGCCAAAGGCGTGCCGAGGAAACCGTTCAGCAGCCTGAGTTCCTCGTGTTTCCTGTCGAGATATGCCTCGATGGTTTCCATGGCTGGCCTTCGGTCGACCTCGCCTCGCGATAACGTGTCGGACGGGTATTGGGTCCTCGCAGCCAAATGCCGTTGCCTTGAACTATAGGAGTGCTTCGGTGCTCGGCCGAACTCAGGCGCGCAGGCTCACGGGGCGCCGATCGACTGCGGCGACAGCAAGTAGCGCGCATGAGCGCAGCGATATGCGGGTGCGGTGAGAATCCCGGATATCGCTTTGCTTATTCGGGCTACGCTTGATACCGCTCATCCGACAACAGAATGCAGGATGGGGAGAGCGAAGCGAAACCCATCACCGCCGCGCAAGGTCCGGGATGATGGGTATCGCTTCCGCCTTCGCTCGTTGAGCTACGGCGGACAAGTCGCTCCACCCATCCTACTGCAAAAAGCAAAAGGCGCCCCGAATGGAGGCGCCTTTCGCATCTTGCGGCAATGATCCCGGCGGCGAGCCGCCCACTACTCCACCAGCGATGATGTCATCACTTGGCCATGCGACGGGCGGGCGCAGCGGCCGGCCGCAGCTCCAGTGTGGATACGCCTGCGGCAACATTCACGCCCGTCTGCCCCTGTACGGACGCCGGCTGCATGATGATCCTGCGGTCCGGGCCTCCGACCAGGACGTTGGCACTCGCTCCGGCGCCGACGGTGCCGCCGGCGGTCGCACCCGTATGGGTTCCCGCCAATGCTCCCCGGGGCAGCGTGGCAGGCGCGAAGACCGCCCAGGCCATCTGACCGCCGGTCGTGGCACCGATGTCGAGGCCAAGCGTGCTGACGGTGCCCTCGTAAGCCTCGCGCCCCCTGCCTCTCGCTGAGGCATAGATGCAGCCCAGCTGCCGCTGCCCGCCGACAACGAGGCCGACACCGGGCGATATGTTGCAGGTGAGCGTGCCGACCCTCGTCCGCCCGGTATCCTGAGCCGTGGCCGGAGCCATGGCTAGGCCGAGCGCCAAGGCGACGCATGTGGTTGCGAGGCTATTCAACGTTGTTCTAGTCAGGGTTGCTTTGTTCATGGGCGTCCCTCCGTTCTGATGGACCCCTTCAACGCGCGGCGACATTGCGATGTTCCCGTTCCAGGTCCCCGTTCCGGGCTATAATGGCCCTACAGGACCGGGGGCAGCGACGTGTCCGATCCGGATCGGCAGACTGGAACGCTCATGAGTGAGGATGATGGCCGGCATCCAGGCGCCTCACTGCGGCGCCTTGGAGCAGGAGGCCGATTGGGAGGTGAAGCCGTGTACCCACGCTGGATGAACCAGCTCAGCGCGCTGCTCGTCGCTTTTGTCGTGACCGTTGCGCCGTCGGTTTCGCCAGTGCACGCCGCTGAGGCTGCGCGCAAGCTGAGCGTGGTGTCCTTCGGACTTTTCGGCGATCAGGGCGTGTTTAGAAGCGAGGCGACCGGCGCAGCACAGGTCGTAGCAGCTCGCTTCGGAGGCGACCCGATCCGCGTGCAATACAATTCGAAGAAAGGCGGAGGTGCAACGATTGAAGGCCTGGCCACGTCCCTGCAGGCGGCGGCCAATGGGATGGACGTCAAGAATGACATTCTGCTGTTGATCCTGACCTCGCATGGCTCGCGCGAAGGCCTCGCAGTCAAAGCGGGCCGGCTTGAGCAAACGCTCACGCCGTCCAATCTCGCCCACATGCTGGCGCGTACCGGCATGCGATACAAAGTGGTGGTCATCTCGGCCTGCTATTCCGGGGTCTTTATTCCTCGTCTCGCGAACCCCGATACACTCGTCATCACGGCGGCCGATGCCGACCACCCGTCATTCGGCTGCGAGGACAAAGCCAAGTGGACCTATTTCGGAAATGCCTTCTTCAATGTCGCACTCCGGAGGGCTGACACCCTGAAGGACGCTTTTGTTGCTGCGCGCGCACTCGTCAGAAAGCGAGAACTGCGCGAGCGCTTCGAGCCGTCAAATCCCCTGATGTCAGGCGGCGAAAACGTACAGCCGTTGCTCATTGCGCGCCCCTGAGCGGCCGGCCAACGAGCTGTTGGGGCGCATTATGTGCAGCCAAGCCGCCCCATCTGCGATAGGATTGTTCGCCGGCAGAACGCCGATGGGCTCGCCTGCACATTGTTAGAGGGAGGTAGACACTTAAACGCTAGAGGGAGGTAGGCAATGAAAATCAGCTCGCTTACGGGGACGGCTCTGGTCGTTGCTGTCTCTGCCACATTGGCGCTCGCCGTCACGGCGCACGCGCAGCAGGCTCGAACACTAAAGGTCCAATCGGCAGTGCCCCCGTCGTCCACGGCGCAGGATGCCTTGAAGTTCTTCGCTGACCGGGTGGACAAGTTGACGGCGGGCCAGCTCAAGATCGAGGCGCTGCCGGGCGGTGCGATCGTCCCGCCGTTCGAGATTCTCGACGCAGCGCACAAGAAGGTTATCGATGGCGCCTGGGGCATCTCCTACTGGTGGTTCGGCAAGAACAAGGCTGCGACCCTGTTCGCCAATACGCCTGCCGGTATTGCCGGCATGGATCCTGTCGACTTCATCGGCTGGGTATACGAGGGCGGGGGCCTCGATCTGTGGAACGAGTTCTACCAGAAGGAGCTCAAGCTCAACCTGGTCGCATTCCCCAGCATGCCGCCGAGCCCGCAGGCACTCGGCTGGTTCAAGCGTCCGATCAAGGACCTCAATGACTTCCGGGGCATGAAGTGCCGACAGACGGGCATCGTTGCCGAACTCTATTCGAAGATGGGCATGGCCGTCGTCAACATGCCGGGCGGTGAGATCCTGCCGGCGGCTGAGCGCGGTACCATCGACTGTGCCGAGTGGGTCGGCGGTGTCGAGGATCAGCGGCTCGGGCTGCACACCGTGTGGAAGTTCCACTACACGCCCGGCATGCACGAGAGCGCATCCGTGGCCGAGATGGCCTTCAACAAGGACGTTTGGGACAGCCTGCCGGACCAGAACAGGGAGGCCATCAAGTCGGCGCTTTCGGAAACGTTTCTCCGCTGGTGGGCGAGTTATCAGCGGCAGAACGCGGACGCGATTGCCGAATTCGCTGAGAAGCACAGCGTGAAGCTGCTGACCACGCCGGCCGAGATCAACCAGGCCTTCCTCAAGACCTGGGATGAATTCGCTGCCGCCGAGTCGGCCAAGAATCCTTTCTTCAAGAAGGTCTACGATTCTCAGAAGGCCTATGCCGGCAAGGTGGTGCCTGCCAAGCGCTTCATGTTCCCGCCCTACGCTTTTCAGGCGGACTATTACTGGCCGCCAAAGGAGGGCAAGTAGCAGCAGGGGAGCATTCAAATCGAGGGGCGGCGGCAGCGCCGCCCTTCTTGCTATCTCACCGCATGCGGCAGCCACAGCGCGATTTGCGGCCACACCAGCAGCAGGATGATGACGAAGACCTGGATCACCATGTAGTCGGCCATGCCCTTGTAGATCGTGGAGAGACTCCAGTTCGGCACGACGTTGCGCAGATAATAGGCCGACATAGCGACGGGCGGACTGAGATACGCAGTCTGCATGTTGACGGCGGTGAGCGTGCCGAACCAGATCAGCAGGTCGAGCTTGCCGAGGCCCAATTGGAGCTTTTCCACCACCGGCAGGGCGATTGGCAGAAACACCAGGATGATCACGGGCCATTCGAACGGCCATCCGAGCACGAAGAAGATCGCCATGATGAGAGCGAGCTTCCACCAGTCGCCCAAGGGAACGGCGAGCAGGTAGTTGGTGATCAGGTTGGCCGAGCCGAGCTTGGTGAAGACGGCGCCGAACACGGTTGAGGCCACTGCCAGGAACAGCACCATCGCGGAGGTCACCATCGTGCCGATGCCCGCGTTGGTGAGCGACTGCAGGCTGAGCCGGCGATACACGAGCGCCAGGATGGCGGCGCCGAAGGCTCCACAGGAGGCGGCCTCGGTCGGCGTCGCCAGGCCGCCGACAATGGTGCCAAGCGTAAAGCCGATCAGCGCGCTCAGCGGTGCGATACCCAGCACGACAGCCCGGAAATAGGCGTTGCGGACGTAGGCCCACGCCGCCAGCAGCGACGGCAGCAGCGCCGCAACCGACACGCTGATCCCGCCGATCGTCACCGCAAGAGACGGGGCGCGGGTAACGCCGAGCAGCAGATAGATGAGCAGATAGACAATCGCCACGAGGCAGAGAAGCGCCAGGATCAATACCGGCATTCCCACCCTTTCAGTGGTCATCTCCTTGTAGGCGGTCTCGCGCTCCTCCATCGTCATGGCCGGGCCGAGCTTCGGGTTGAGGAAGCTTCGGGTCAGCGTGTAGGCGATGTAGCAGCCGGCGAGCAGGAAGCCCGGGCCGAACGCCGCCGAGTAAAGCAGGTTGACGGGAACGCCCATGACCGGGCCCATCACCACCAACATGATGCTGGGCGGAATGAGAATTCCGAGCGTGCCGCCGGCAGCGATGGCGCCCGCGGACAGCCGGGCGTCGTAGCCGCTCTTGATCATCATCGGCGCGGCCATGATGCCGAGCACCGTGACGGCGGCGCCGACGATGCCCGTCGCCATGGCGAAGATGGTCGCCGTCAGGATCACCGCCAAATAAAGCGAGCCACGTACCGGTGCAAGCAGGCTGCGCATCGCGCCGAACAGGCGCTCCATCAGCCCGGCCTGTTCGGTCATGTACCCCATGAAGATAAACAACGGCACGGCCGGAAAGATCTCGTCCTTCATCGTGCCCCAGATCTGCAGGTAACTCAGATTGAAGGTCTGCTCCCAGCCTAATCCCAGGCCGCCGAAGATGATGGCGAGAAACAGCAGCGTGAAGGAGATCGGGAAGCCGATGAAGATGACGGCCACCATGCAGACCAGCATGATGAGGCCGAGGAGCTCCGAATAGCTCATGTTCAGACCTCGATCTTCTCGTGCCTGGTCAGGAACTCGCCGGTGCGCCATGCCCACAGGCTCTTCATGAGCTCTGAGATGCCCTGCAGGGACAGCATGAAGGCGGTGAGCGGGATAACCCCGCGCAGCGGCCACAATATCGGCGTCCAGGCCCCGGAACTCGAGCGCTCGTCGATCGAGATCGAGTAAAGGAAGTCATCGATCGAGATGTAGAACAGCACAGCCATCGTCGGCAGGAAGAACAGGATGAAGGCGAGGCTGTCGATCATGCCTTTGGTCCGATCCGAGAACCCGTCCCAGAGCATGTCGGTGCGGACGTGAGCACCCTTCAGAAGCGCCAGCGCCGATCCCAGCATGAAGAGCGCCGCATAGGACATCGTCGTTACGTCGAGCGCCCAGACGGTGGGGCTTCTGAGGAAGTACCGGGCGAAAACCTCGAAAACGTTGGCTAACACCAGCGGAATGATGAAGAGCACGAAGAGATGACCGGTCCACTCCGTGAACTTGTCGATGGTGCGGATAACGGCCAAATAGCCCCGGGGAGGGGGCGGCTTTGGCGGAGAGGAGACGCTGGTCATTACAGTGGCCATCAACTGACCCTCAGAGGCAGCGCTGTCGTAGACCCCGTGAAAAACCGGCCGCACCATCCAGTGCGACCGATCAGCCCCGTCGAGCGGGGCCGGTGGAATGTTACTTTAGCGGCGATCTCGGCGCCAGCGGCTGGTAGCCGTCGCAGCCGCCCCCAGGAGCGCGGACGGCTATCCGGTCGGCGCCTTGGTAGTCGTTTTCGCCTCCGCTCGCTGTAGTCGTTTTCGCCTCCGCTCGCTGAGGTACGGCGCGGACGTGGTTGGTCGTTGCAGTCACGCCGCCCTCAAAACAAAAGGCGCCCCATACGGAGCGCCTTTCGCATTTCTCGGGCAGTGAGACCGGCGGGGATCCGCCGAGTCTTACAGCGAATAATACATGTCGAACTCGACCGGGTGCGGGGTCATCTCGAAGCGCTCGACCTCGGTCATCTTCAGCTCGATGAAGCTGTCGATGAAGTCGTCGTCGAACACGCCGCCGTTCTTCAGAAACGCGCGGTCCTTGTCGAGGTTTTCCAGCGCCTCGCGCAAGCTACCGCACACGGTGGGGATCTGCTTCAGCTCTTCCTTCGGCAGATCGTAGAGGTCCTTGTCCATCGCCGGGCCCGGATCGATCTTGTTCTTGATGCCGTCGAGGCCGGCCATCAGCATCGCGGCGAAGCCGAGATAGGGGTTGGCCATCGGGTCGGGGAAGCGGACTTCGACGCGTTTGGCCTTCGGGTTCGCCGTGTAGGGAATGCGGCAGGAGGCCGAGCGGTTGCGCGCGGAATAGGCGAGCAGCACGGGGGCTTCATAGCCCGGGACCAGGCGCTTGTAGGAGTTGGTCGACGGGTTGGTGAAGGCGTTGATCGCCTTGGCGTGCTTGATGATGCCGCCGATGTAGTGGAGGCAGGTTTCCGAGAGGTCGGCGTATTTGTTGCCGGCGAATACCGGCTTGCCGCCCTTCCAGATCGACTGGTGGCAGTGCATGCCCGAGCCGTTGTCGCCGTAGACCGGCTTCGGCATGAAGGTGGCGGTCTTGCCGTAGATGTGGGCTACCTGATGGATGCAGTATTTGTAGATCTGCATCTGGTCGGCCATCAGCGTCATGGTGTCGAACTTCATGCCGAGCTCGTGCTGGGCGGAAGCGACCTCATGGTGATGCTTCTCGACCTTGACGCCCATCTTGGCCATCGCGCCGAGCATTTCCGAGCGCATGTCCTGCACCGAGTCCTGCGGCGGCACCGGGAAATAGCCGCCCTTGGTGCGGATCCGGTGACCGAGATTGCCACCCTCATACTCGGTGTCCGAATTGGTCGGCAATTCCGACGAATCCAGCTTGAAGCCGGTGTTGTAGGGGGTGGTCTGGAAGCGAACGTCGTCGAACACGAAGAACTCGGCTTCGGGGCCGAAGAACACGGTGTCGCCGACGCCCATCGACTTCACCATCGCCTCGGCCTTCTTGGCCATGCCGCGCGGGTCGCGGTTGTAGGGCTCGCCGGTGGTCGGCTCGAGCACGTCGCAGATGATGACCATCGTGGTCTCGGCGAAGAACGGGTCGATCGTCGCAGTGACGGGGTCGGGCATCAGGCACATGTCGGATTCGTTGATCGCCTTCCAGCCGGCGATCGAGGAGCCGTCGAACATCTGACCTTCGGCGAAGGTATCCTCTTCGATCATGCTGACGTCGAAGGTGACGTGCTGCCACTTGCCGCGCGGATCGGTGAAGCGCAGGTCGACGTATTTGACGTCGTTGTCCTTGATCGATTTCAGGACGTCTTTGGCGGTCTTCATGAATACCCCTTTTGGCTGCGGGACGGTTTCCAGGAATTGAGCGACAACGAGACTTCGCCGACGATCGGTGGTGGTATCGCGAACGAAATCAGGCCGCCGAAGCAGCCCTTTTCTTGGTTTTTAGTCGCAAAATTCGGGATAGCACCCGGCTCAGATAGCGTCCAGCCCGGATTCTCCGGTTCTGATCCGGATCGCTTCCTCGATATTCGAGACGAAGATTTTGCCGTCGCCGATGCGCCCGGTCTGGGCGGCGCGGCGGATCGCATCGATCGCCTTCTCGACCAGCTCGTCCGAAATCACGATCTCGATTTTCACCTTGGGCAGGAAGTCGACGATGTATTCCGCACCGCGATAGAGTTCGGCGTGTCCCTTCTGCCGGCCGAAACCCTTGGCCTCGGTGACGGTGATACCCTGCAGTCCGACTTCCTGAAGCGCCTCTTTCACCTCGTCGAGCTTGAATGGCTTGATGATGGCTTCAATCTTCTTCACAGAGCGCCTCCCGGCATTTCCAAATTGCAGATAGTTTCGTTGTCGCGCGAGGCGGCCTGTCTGGTTTGATCCTTGCATCCGGCAACGCCGGAATGCCCATGATTTATCGCATGCTGCGAAGATCCTGAGCTTGGTATCCTAACCGGCTTCCTCAAAAGCAGGGTCTATGCCAAGTTGTTAATGCGGCTGATTTCGGAATGTTATCAGACTATTAACAGGCAAATGGAAGAGGTTGAGCCGGACGCTGCATGATAGCGAAGCTTACAAAATAGGCAAACCGATCAATTCGTATGCAGGTGGGGCGAAGCGGGCCGTGGGGCGTTGCGGGTTATGCCTCCAGAAAAGGCTGACGGATCGAGGATTCGGCATGGAAGTTCTGATTACGACTGAGATGGAGCGTGCCGACCGGCTGACGATTGCGGCCGGCACGCCCGGCTTCGCGCTGATGATGAGCGCCGGCCAGGCCGTGGCCGAAGCCGCCATGGATCTGGTCGAGGAGGGGCCGATCGTGGTGGTCGCCGGCCGCGGCAATAATGGCGGCGACGGTTTTGTCGCGGCGGCCGAACTCGCCGCGCGTGGCCGTGATGTCTCCGTCATCCTGCTCTGCGAGCGCGACAGCCTGCAGGGCGACGCGGCGCTCGCTGCTCGCGGCTGGAAGTATCCGGTGCTGCCGTTCAACCCGCAGGCGATCGGCAAGCCGGCGCTGATCATCGACGCGCTGTTCGGCGCCGGGCTCAACCGTCCCGTCAAGGGCGATCCGCTCGAGATGATCGAGGCGATCAACGCCAACGGCGCGCCCGTGCTCGCCGTCGACCTGCCGAGCGGCATCAACGGCACGAGCGGCGCGGTGATGGGCGCTGCGATCAACGCCGTGGAGACCGTGACCTTCTTCCGGCGCAAGCCGGCGCATCTGCTGATGCCCGGTCGCAAGCATTGCGGCCGCGTGCGCGTCGCCGAGATCGGCATCGAGGCGCATGTGCTCGAGGAGATCCGGCCACAGACATTCGAGAATGTTCCGCAGAGCTGGCAAAAATCCTTCCCTGTGCCCGATATCGACGGTCACAAATATGCCCGCGGCCATGCGGTCGTGCTGTCGGGCGAACTGGCGTCGACCGGCGCGGCGAGGCTCGCGGCACGTGGGGCGCTGCGGGCAGGGGCGGGGCTCGTCACCGTGGCGTCGCCCCGTGATGCGCTGGCCGTCAATGCCGCGGCGCTGACGGCGGTGATGGTCCGCGCGGTCGACAACGTCATCCAATTTGCCGAACTGCTCGGCGACAGGCGGCTCAATGCCGTGGTGATCGGCCCGGGCGCCGGCGTTAGCGAGCGCACGCGCGATCTGGTCCATACCGCGCTGTCGGCGAAACGCGGTCTGGTGCTCGACGCAGACGCGCTGACGAGTTTTGCCGAAGCGCCCGAGCGGCTGTTTGAGCAGATCAGGGCGAGCGCGGATCCACAGGTCGTGCTGACCCCGCATGAAGGCGAGTTTCCGCGCCTGTTCAGCGATATCAGCAACAAGCATCCCGGCCGCTCCAAGCTCGAACGCGTGCGCGATGCCGCCGAACGCTGCGGCGCCGTGGTGCTGCTGAAGGGGCCGGACACGGTGGTGGCCTCGCCCGACGGCCGCGCCAGCATCGCCTCCAACGCGCCGCCCTGGCTCGCGACGGCGGGAGCGGGCGACGTGCTGGCCGGCATGATCGCAGGAATGCTGGCGCAGGGCGTGCCGGCCTATGAGGCCGCCAGCATCGGCGTCTGGTTGCATGGCGAAGCCGCGGGCGAAGCGGGGCCGGGGCTGATTGCGGAAGACCTGCCGGAAGTGCTGCCCGCCGTGTTCCGCCGGCTCTATGACGAGTTCGGGATCGAGTATTAATTTGGTTTTGTAGGATGGGTAGAGCGTAGCGAAACCTATCAATTCCGGCGCGCGGACAGATGATGGGTATCGCTTCGCTCCACCCATCCTACGTGATCAGATATTTCGCCACCGCCATCTCATTCCATTCCAGCCCGAGACCCGGCCCTCGCGCCGTGACTGTTCCGTCAACGATCCTGGCCGGGTGGGTGAGGATCACGCTGGCGAAGTCGAGGAATTCGAGCCAGTGCGCGGTCGGCGTCACCGCCAGCATGTGGGCGCTGGCTTCGGCGAACAGGTGGCTCGACATCGGGATGTTGGCAGCTTCGGCTTGGGCTGCCACCTGCAGCCAGCCCGTGACGCCGCCGCACTTCATCAGATCGGGCATGATGAAGTCGCTGGCCCCTAGCTCGATCGCCTCGGCAAAACCGCGCGGGAACCACCAGTTCTCGCCGGCCTGGATCGGCGTCGACGACATCTCGCGCACTTTTGCGTGTCCCGAGAGATTTTCCTGCGGCACCGGTTCTTCGATCCAGTGCAAATCGTAGGGCTCGAGGCGGGCGATGCGGCGCGTGGCTTCCGCGGGATCGAGCGACTGGTTGAAGTCGATCATCAGCGCGACGTCGGGGCCGATCAGCGCGCGCACGCCCTTGACGACGCGTTCGTCATTGGCGGCATCGCCGTCGCCGCCCTTGATCTTGATGCCGCGAAAACCCTGTTCGAGCGAATGGCGCAGCGCGCGTTCGTCGGCGACCGGATCGACCACGCCGTAGCTATCATAGGCCATGATCGGTTTCGGCGAACCGCCGAGCAATTCGGCCACCGGCCGACTGGCCATCTGGCCGAGCGCGTCCCAATAGGCCATATCGAGGCCTGATACCGCCATGCCGACGAGGCCCTGCCAGCCGAGCAGGCGGAATTTGGCGTCCATCGCCTTCATCAGGTCGTAGGGCGCGACCGGTTTGCCAACGAGCTCGCGGCCGATCTCCTCGATCAGATGCACCAGCGGCTTCAGCGTCAGTTTTGCGTAGGCAAAAATATAGGAGCGGCCGGTGACGCCCTGATCGGTCTCGACGTCGATCAGGACCAGCGGTCCGACATCGATCACGCCAAAGGCGTTCTTCACGGGGCGCGCGAGCGGCACGACGAGCGCTCGCGCTCTTACGCTGCGGATGGCGGGAACGGGTTTGCTCATGGTCGTTTCCTCACGCGACACTGTACCACCGCAACATCCGGATCGCAGACCAGTCGGTCGCGACCGATTCAATCAGGTAGCCCCCCGGATGTTCGGCAAGGAAGGCGATGCGTTGGGTCTGGCCGGGTTCTATGGCTAGCGTATCCAGCCAGAACGGCTTCCAGCCGTCATCAAGCCGGTCGAGCAGGCGGAAGTGATGGCCGTGCAGGTGGAGCACATGGGCCACCGAGGCGCGGTTGGTCAGGGCCAACACCACGGGCCGACCCAGCTTGGCCTGGAAAGCAGGGGGCCTTCCGGTAAAAAAGCCGAGGAGATCGGGTTCGCCCACCGGGATCTCGAAACGAAGCGCGTTTTTCAGATCGATTTTGGCCGGTAGTCCATTGGACGGCAACGAAGGGGCGGGAGGCAAGGGCTCGTTTCGGACCGGTGGCTCCGCGGAGAGCGCTAGCTTGCCGATGACGCGGGCTTCCTTGCCGTCGTGCAGGAGGATCGACGATGGCGCGGTCGCATCGACAAAAGCATCGAGCCGACCGCCCGGTGGCAGCACCACCGCGCCATTTCGGGCCGGGAATGGCTCGGCCGGCTGCCCGTCGATGGCCATCACCCGCAGCTCGACGGCGTCGAGTTTGATCGCAATCACCGTCCGCTGCGAGCCGTTGATGAAGCGGAGTCTCAGCCGCTGGTGCTTATTGACTGAAATGTCGAACGAGGACTTTCCGTTAACTGTATAGATTGACGTGATTTTTTCTGATTCGGCGCCCGGAGGAATGGCGCTGCCGTCAGCGCGCAGGCGCCACTCTTCGATCAGCAGAACCTGGTCGCCATCTACGGCAACCGCCGCGGGTTCGGCGATAATCACAGGCAGGGTCCGGCTCGGCGGGGTTGGCGCACCGCCGAATGAGATCAGCTCGCAGGCGAAGGTTCCGGCATGGCGGGCATCCAGTTTGAATGTGGCCGATCGACCGCTCGGCACGATCGAGTCCTTGGGCAGGATTGGCTCCAGCGCTGGCGCGGCATCGATACCGCGCCAGTTGAGGTAGACCCCTCCAGGAAGGTCGTTTCGGACCTCAACGTCCGCGGATTGGCCCCGCTTCAACTGCAACGGCGCTTCTCCGAGTGACCACACCTCAGTCGTAGGGCCGTCCGGGCGCAGGCGCAGACTGCTCACATGGGCTGGAATCGCGACCCTCGCGCGGCTTTGGGCGTGGCCCACAGCCGGCCACGCTTGGCCGAGAGCTAGTCCGCCCAAACCAGCCATCAGCTTGCGTCGATCGAGCGTTGATTTAGGGCTTGCCATGCGCCCGATCCGGACCATTTTCTTGTCTATCTGTCCAGCTGTGACGCCTTGCCCCGGCGGTGTCAAAAAGGGCCATTTTTTTGCTGCGGAGGTGTAGGCTCATGTTATAAGCCCGCCGCCCGCGGCATCGCGGCCGGGTATGGATGCTTTTCACGCGGGCGTGGCGGAACTGGTAGACGCGCTGGATTTAGGTTCCAGTGACGAAAGTTGTGGGGGTTCGAGTCCCTCCGCCCGCACCAAGCGCTCTATCCAAGCGTTTGCATGACGAATACTGGAGGGCCCGCTCCCCGCTGGGGAGCCAAGGCCCGCCGAACCACCGGCGTCAGGCTTGCCAAGCCACGCCTCGAACATTTGAACACTGCCGGGCCGCTCTGGCCCGGCGCAAGCGGAAGAAGATTGACGCCATGCAGGTCACCGAAACCCTCGCCGAGGGATTGAAGCACGAGTTCAAGGTCAGCGTTCCCGCATCGGATCTCGATGCCAAGGCGGATGCCAAGCTGGTCGACCTCAAGGACAAGGTGCGCATCAATGGCTTCCGTCCCGGCAAGGTGCCGGTGAGCCACCTGAAGAAGGTGTATGGCCGCTCGGTGATGGCCGAGACCATCGACCAGACCATCCGCGACACCAACACGCAGATCTTCACCGATCGCGGTTTCCGTCTCGCGACCGAGCCGAAGATCACCATGCCCACCGAGACCAAAGAGGTCGAGGAGCTGCTCGCCGGCAAGAGCGATCTGACCTACACGGTGGCGATCGAGGTGGTGCCGACGATCCAGCTCGCGGATTTCAAGACCTTCTCGGTAGAGAAGCCGGTGGTCGAAGTCACCGACGCCGAGGTCGATGAAGCGATCAAGCGCATCGCCGACAACAACCGTCCCTATGCCGCGAAGGCCGACGGCGCCAAGGCCGAGAACGGCGATCGCGTCACCATCAGCTTCAAGGGCTCCATCAACGGCGAACTGTTCGACGGCGGCACCGGCGAGGGCATCCCGGTCGTGATCGGCGCCGGACAATTCATTCCGGGCTTTGAGGAACAGCTCGTCGGCATCGGCGCCGGCGAAACCCGTACCCTGAAGGTGTCATTCCCGAAGAACTACGCCAGCGAGAAACTCGCCGGCCAGCCGGCCGAGTTCGAGACCACGGCAACCCTGATCGAGGCCCCGGGTGAGACTAACATCGACGACGAGTTCGCAAAGTCGCTTGGCCTGGAATCGCTCGACAAGCTGAAGGAAGCCGCGCGCGAACGTCTGGTCGCCGAGTTCGCCGGCGCGACGCGCCAGCGCGTCAAGCGCGCGCTGCTCGATCGTCTCGACGACAGCCACAAATTCGAGGCGCCGCCGTCGCTGATCGAGGAAGAGTTCAACCTGATGTGGAACTCGATCAAGGCCGAGATGGAATCCTCCGGCAAGACCTTTGCCGACGAGGACACCACCGAAGATGCGGCCAAGGAAGAGTACAAGAAGATCGCCGACCGCCGCGTCCGGCTCGGCCTCGTGCTCTCGGAGATCGGCGAGAAGAACAAGATCACCGTGACCGACGACGAAGTCAGCCGCGCCGTGATCGAGCGGGCGCGTTCGATGCCTGGCCGCGAGAAGGAAGTCTGGGACTACTATCGCAACAATGCCAATGCGCTGGCCCAGCTTCGTGCGCCGATTTATGAAGACAAGGTAGTCGATTTCATCCTCGAACTCGCCAACGTGACCGAGAAGAAGGTCTCGCGCGAGGACCTGTTCAAGGAAGAAGACGAGAAGAGCGCAGCCTGATCGATTCGATCAGGCTGACATTAATGATGAACGGCGAAAGCGCAGCGGCGGCGGCATCCGTCGCTATGAGATCGCCTGCGAATCAGCTTGAACTCGTTCCATTCGGCTCGCAATTGCCCGGCCTTGTCGCCGGGAAATTGGCTCATATCTGTGAACGGCTCGCTAACGCGAGTTCCGAGTTGAAATTCTGCATCACGGACGTTTATCCGCGGGCGACAATCATGCCGATAGGCTTGGCTTGCCGATGGATGTACGCCCCCGCCGCCCGTACTTGATCTAACGTCTACTAACCCTTGGGGTGACTAATGCGCGATCCCGTTGAAACCTACATGAACCTCGTTCCGATGGTGGTCGAGCAGACCAACCGCGGCGAACGCGCCTACGACATTTTCTCGCGGCTTCTGAAAGAGCGCATCATCTTTGTGACCGGTCCGGTCGAAGACGGGATGTCGACGCTGACAGTCGCGCAGCTCCTGTTCCTCGAGGCGGAAAATCCGAAGAAGGAAATCTCGATGTACATCAACTCGCCCGGCGGCGTGGTGACATCGGGTCTTGCGATCTACGACACCATGCAGTTCATCCGTCCGCCGGTATCGACGCTGTGCACCGGGCAAGCGGCCTCGATGGGCTCGCTGCTGCTCGCCGCCGGCGAAAAGGACATGCGCTTCTCGCTGCCCAACTCGCGCATCATGGTGCATCAGCCGTCCGGCGGTTTCCAGGGCCAGGCCACCGACATCATGCTGCACGCGCAGGAGATCCTGAATCTCAAGAAGCGCCTCAACGAAATCTACGTGAAGCACACCGGCCAGACCTACAAGGCGATCGAGGATGCGCTGGAGCGCGACAAATTCCTGACCGCTGAGATGGCCCGCGACTTCGGTATCGTTGACAAGGTGATCGACAGGCGTCCCGAAGAGGCGACGCCTGTGAAAGTCCCGTAAGGTAACGGGTATCGACACCCCGCATTGACCTTAACGGTTGGTTGAATCGGCAAATATGGCCGAAAGCTGCGGCCTGTGCGCTGCACAGGCCGAAAGTTCCGCTTTCGTGCCGGTTTTGCGGCGTGGCACAAGCGCAACGCTCAGTCGATTTTGTCAACTTCTCCCCGTGCGAATGCCACAAATCACGGTATTGTCACGGGTAGCCATTCCGGCCCCGATTAGCGAATTCTTGATAGTCGGGTGTCAGCATGGTTGGCTGTGTGGACTGGGTTAAGATCGCGGGGGATTCTAGAGCCGTGATTCGCAGCACGGTGCGTAATTGAGTTAGGGTCTTTTCTGGTACGGAATTTGCTCTATCTACCTTCAGGTCCGGTGACGTGCCGGAATGGGTCGATCGGGTAACGGATCGAACGGCGGACGGAGACAGGAATGAGTAAGGTTGGCACGAGCGACTCCAAGAACACGCTGTATTGCTCGTTCTGTGGAAAGAGCCAGCACGAAGTCCGCAAACTCATCGCGGGTCCCACCGTATTCATCTGCGACGAGTGCGTCGAGCTCTGCATGGACATCATCCGCGAGGAGAACAAGTCCTCGCTCGTGAAGTCGCGCGACGGGATTCCGACGCCGAAGGAAATCTGCAAGGTGCTGGACGATTACGTGATCGGCCAGAGCCATGCCAAGAAGGTGCTGTCGGTTGCCGTCCACAACCACTACAAGCGCCTCAATCACCAGACCAAGCACAACGACGTCGAACTGGCGAAGTCGAATATCCTGCTGATCGGTCCGACCGGTTCGGGCAAGACGCTGCTGGCGCAGACGCTGGCGCGCATTCTCGATGTGCCGTTCACGATGGCGGATGCGACGACGCTGACCGAAGCCGGCTATGTCGGCGAGGACGTCGAGAACATCATCCTGAAGCTGTTGCAGTCGGCCGACTACAATGTCGAGCGCGCGCAGCGCGGCATCGTCTATATCGACGAAATCGACAAGATCAGCCGCAAGTCGGACAACCCGTCGATCACCCGCGACGTGTCGGGCGAGGGCGTGCAGCAGGCGCTGTTGAAGATCATGGAAGGCACAGTCGCCTCCGTGCCTCCGCAGGGCGGCCGCAAGCATCCGCAGCAGGAGTTCCTGCAGGTCGACACCACCAACATCCTGTTCATCTGCGGCGGCGCCTTCTCAGGCCTTGAGAAGATCATCTCCGCGCGGGGACGTTCGACCTCGATCGGTTTCGCCGCCCAGGTGCTGGCGCCCGAAGACCGCCGCACCGGCGAAATCTTCCGCCACGTCGAGCCGGAAGATCTCCTGAAGTACGGCCTGATCCCGGAATTCGTCGGCCGCTTGCCGGTGGTCGCGACGCTGGAGGATCTCGACGAGAATTCGCTGAAGAAGATCCTGGTCGAACCGAAGAACGCGCTGGTGAAACAATACCAGCGGCTGTTCGAGATGGAGAACATCGAGCTCACCTTCGCCGACGAGGCGCTTGGCGCGGTCGCCCGCAAGGCGATCGAACGCAAGACCGGTGCACGCGGACTGCGTTCCATTCTCGAGGCCATCCTGCTCGAGACCATGTTCGATCTGCCGGGTCTGGAAGGCGTCGAAGAGGTCGTGATCTCGCGCGAAGTGGTCGAGGGAACTGCCCGTCCGCTCTACATCTATGCGGACCGTTCGGACCGGGCCGTCGAGAGCAGCGCCAGCGCCTGATCGCGCTCGCCATACCTCGGTTGTACTACCCCAATAAGGACGGCTGCCGGAGATTCCGGCGGCCACAGTGGCGTAAGCGTTTTTCGCGCGTTTGAGCCGCAATTTGCGGTGATTTTCCGTGACTTGACACCCCCATACCCGATAGCCACCTAATGTCCGTGGTGGCGGAAATCACGTTCGAGATTCGTCGCAAAATCATCCGGTAAGAGACGGCAGCAAGGGCGGCCGGCGAGCCGGAAATCCCGGCACCTTGTGGCGGTTGCGCAAGCTACGCGGACTGCGTGCAAGGGGGCAAAACAGAAGGAATAGGCCATGACGACCCCAAAAACCCGGCCAACCATCGTTCTCGGCGAAAGCCATTCGTATCCGGTGCTGCCGCTTCGCGACATCGTCGTTTTTCCGCACATGATCGTGCCGCTGTTCGTCGGCCGCGAGAAATCGATCCGCGCCCTCGAAGAGGTGATGAAGAACGACGCGCTGATCCTGCTCGCGACGCAGAAGAATGCGTCCGACGATGATCCGAGCCCGGAATCGATCTACGAGGTCGGTACGCTTGCCAGCGTGCTGCAGCTCCTGAAACTGCCCGACGGTACCGTGAAGGTGCTGGTCGAGGGTCTCGAGCGCGCGCGCGTGCAGAAATATTCCGACCGCACCGAATACTATGAAGCGACCGCGATCGCGCTCGCCGACACCGACGCCAACTCGGTTGAAGCCGAGGCCCTGGCGCGGTCGGTCGTGTCCGACTTCGAAAGCTATGTGAAGCTGAACAAGAAGATCTCCGCCGAAGTCGTCGGCGTGGTTCAGGCGATCACTGACTTCGCCAAGCTCAGCGACCAGGTCGCGCAGCATCTGGCCGTCAAGATCGCCGATCGCCAGGGCATCCTGGAGACGTTGTCCGTCACGCAGCGCCTGGAGAAGGTGCTGGGCCTGATGGAGAGCGAAATCTCGGTGCTGCAGGTCGAGAAGCGCATCCGCTCGCGCGTCAAGCGCCAGATGGAGAAGACCCAGCGCGAGTATTACCTGAACGAGCAGATGAAGGCGATCCAGAAGGAACTCGGCGACGACGAAGGTCGCGACGAGCTCGCCGATCTGGAAGAGAAGATTGCCAAGACCAAGCTTTCCAAGGAAGCGCGGGAGAAGGCGCAGCACGAATTGAAGAAGCTGCGCCAGATGTCGCCGATGTCCGCGGAAGCAACCGTCGTACGCAACTATCTCGACTGGCTGCTGTCGATTCCGTGGAACAAGAAGTCCAAGGTCAAGAAGGACCTCGAGCAGGCGCAGGCCGTGCTGGACTCCGATCACTACGGACTGGAGAAGGTCAAGGACCGCATCGTCGAGTATCTCGCCGTGCAGTCGCGCGCCAACAAGCTGACCGGACCGATCCTGTGTCTCGTCGGGCCTCCCGGCGTCGGCAAGACCTCGCTCGGCAAGTCGATCGCGAAGGCGACGGGCCGCGAATTCGTGCGCGTCTCGCTCGGCGGCGTGCGCGATGAAGCCGAAATCCGCGGTCACCGCCGGACCTATATCGGCTCGATGCCCGGCAAGATCATCCAGTCGATGCGCAAGGCGAAGACCTCGAATCCGCTGTTCCTGCTGGACGAGATCGACAAGATGGGCGCCGATTTCCGCGGCGATCCGTCGTCGGCGCTGCTTGAGGTTTTGGACCCCGAGCAGAACTCGACCTTCAACGACCACTATCTGGAGGTCGACTACGATCTGTCGAACGTCATGTTCATCACGACCGCGAATACGCTGAATATTCCCGGACCCTTGATGGACCGCATGGAGATCATCCGGATCGCCGGCTACACCGAGAACGAGAAGGTCGAGATCGCGCGCAAGCACCTGATCCCGAACGCCATCTCCAAGCATGGCCTCGATTCCAAGGAATGGTCGATCGACGACGAGGCGCTGCTGTTGATGATCCGCCGCTACACCCGCGAGGCGGGCGTGCGTAATCTGGAGCGTGAGCTCTCCACACTCGCCCGCAAGGCGGTGAAGGAGCTGATGATCTCCAAGAAGAAGTCGGTCAAGGTCACCGAGAAGACTCTCGAAGACTTCCTCGGCGTGCCAAAGTACCGCTTCGGCGAGATCGACAGCGAGCCGCAGGTCGGTATCGTCACCGGCCTGGCCTGGACCGATGTCGGCGGCGAGCTGCTGACGATCGAAGGCGTCTTGATGCCCGGCAAGGGCAAGATGACGGTTACGGGCAACCTGCGCGACGTGATGAAGGAATCGATCTCGGCGGCGGCGTCCTACGTCCGCTCGCGGGCGATCAACTACGGCGTCGAGCCGCCGCTGTTCGATAAGCGCGACATCCACGTCCACGTGCCGGAGGGCGCAACCCCGAAGGACGGACCGTCGGCGGGTGTGGCGATGGCCACCGCGATCATCTCGGTCATGACCGGCATTCCGGTCCGCCACGATGTCGCGATGACCGGCGAAATCACGCTGCGCGGCCGCGTGCTGCCGATCGGCGGTCTGAAGGAGAAGCTGCTGGCTGCGGCCCGCGGCGGCATCAAGACGGTGCTGATCCCCGAGGACAACGCCAAGGATCTCACGGAGATTTCCGATGCGATCAAGGGCGGCATGGACATCATCCCGGTCGCGAGGCTGGATGAGGTGGTCGCCAAGGCACTGGTCCGCACGCCCACGCCGATCGTGTGGGAAGAGGATGCCAAGGTGGTCGCGAAGCCCGACGCAGGCGATGAAGCCGGCGGCGGCCTGACCGCCCACTAAGCCGATCCGTCACGATATGATAAAGCGGCGCCTTCGGGCGCCGTTTTTGTTTGTGCGGAGCGGACCTCGGTTTGAACCTCGGCCCGGCGGACGGAGTTGATGAGGGATGGAAATCGACGGGCAATGCCATTGCGGGCGGGTGACCTATCGGGCCGAGATCGATCCTGCGAAAGTATCGATCTGTCACTGTACCGATTGCCAGAACCTGACGGGCTCGCCGTATCGGGTGACGGTGATCTGTTCCGCCGACCAGGTTCGAATGACGGGCGCGCCAGCAAAAGTCTATCCGAAAAGAGGCGACAACGGCCGGACGCGCTTTCAGCACTTCTGCAGCGAATGCGGCTCGCCGTTGTTTACAAGCGGCGAGGGCGGGGCCGACGATTGGGGCATCCGCTGGGGCAGCATCCGCCAGCGCGATCAGCTCAGGCCAGCGCGGCAAATCTGGTGCCGCTCGGCGGCTCCCTGGATCAACGATATCGGGGGATTGCCGGCGCGCGAGACCGACTAAACTCAGTCCATCGCGCGTGACACGCGCCGCAGCAGTGACGGGTTGACCGTGATCAGAACGACGTGAAAGCCCTCGACCGCGCCGCCGATCGGCCAGACCGCCATGAGGATCGTCGCATCGCCAAGATATTGGTGAGGCCGGTAGTAGGCCCGGAGGCCGGTGGCGGCAGCAGGCGGCTTTCAGGCACCGCCGGGTTGTCCGAGAGCACGCCGGTGCGGCCCCAGCCGCGCTGGTCCAGCAAGCGGTCGAAAAGGTTTCATGATCTCGCCGTATGGCAGGTATTTTCGCGGCAATTGGCCGGTTTCGGGCCATTTGTCGTCGCCGGCCTCGCTTGCGTTCATGCCGTGCGGGGCGGTAGATAGGGGCGGTTCAAGGGCGGCTAGCTCAGCTGGTTAGAGCATCTCGTTTACACCGAGAGGGTCGGGAGTTCGAATCTCTCGCCGCCTACCAGCCTTCGCGCTGACGCGCTACGGCTCGGCAAGCCAGCCCTCTCGTAAGCGCGAAGGCTGTCGCGCCGAAGCTCGAAGAGCGAAGGCGGACTTGTTCGAGTTGAACCCCATCCTCCGATCGCAAAGAAACGAACGCGCATTGGTCGTTGCCGCCAGCCACGATCAACACGCCGGCGAGATCACAAACTGGAATGGTCGGCGGACCAGCGCGCGGGGTGGCGCCGAGCGAATGCCGGAACACCCCGCGACTGAGGTTTAGCGACCTCTACAGCTGACCTCTACAAGTCTCGCGATACCGACGGCAGTTTCCTTCGCCGCGTTCGCCTAACGCATCCTTGTTGAGGCAAGCAGATCTCAATTCGGCGCACACATCCCTGCGAACTGGTCGCCCGCAGGCCTCCCGATATCTGCGGCAATTTCCTTCGCCCCGCTCTCCCAGCGCGTCCTTGTTTTCGCAGGCAAGCCTTAGTTGCTCGCAACGCCCACCTCCTCGATCTACTCGGACGCCTCCCGGTCCGATCTCAATGGCTTGAGAAAAGGCCGAAATCGGAATTACAAAAAGAGCGGCTGCCGCTGCGGCGCCGAATGCATATTTGCGCATCCCATTCATCTTGATCCCTCCAGTTGCTAGTGTCGGTCAATTGTCTTGCGCAATAGACCACGCGAAAAGCGGGATATCGTTCCGAACGAAGTGCACGAAAATGTACTTATGACGCTATTTCTCTGCGTAGATGAACGAACGTAGTGGCATCACGGCAAAGATGCGGCAGTGATACGGCGTGAACGGTCTGGCACATCCGCAACGGACGTTCGAAATCGATGAAGAAGCGCGCAAATGGACGCTGATGCCTGGCGAGCGCGTCATCGATGTCGGCTGCGGCAGTGGCGCCGCATTTGCTCCGCGCAAGCAAAAGGCTGTCGCGCCGAAGCTCGAAGAGCGAAGGCGGACTGTCCAGGCGCGGGACCGAAGCGCCACGCCTCGCTCTCTTGTTCTTCAGCTTTGTGGTGTTGGCGTGGTAGCCGGGTAACTTAGCGGCGCTCCTCCAAGCGAAACAGGCCCAACTGGTTTAGACTGCCGAACCATCTTTTTGCGCATTGGTCGGGATAGCCGGTTTTGAGCGTTCCTTGCTGAAATGGAGGAAGTTACTTCCGGGGTCATTGCATTCTGCAGCGTGTCGACCTTCGCAATGAGTTTGGAAATCTGAGCAGAGATCTTCTTCACGTCTTCATGCTCGTCCGCTATCTGAGCGGATATCTTCTTCACAGCGGTATGCTCATCCACGACGCTCTGCCTTAGAGACGCAAGCGCAATTGAATCTTGCTGAAGAAGAGCTGTGTTTTGCTGCAACAAGAAGTTATTCTCTTGCAACGACGCAACGTGTTGCTGCTGGACCGTCTGAATATCCTTCAAGGCGGCGACAGCCGGATCCGGTATTGGATCAGAAGCTTTCTGGTGCGGAAGCAGTTCGGCCAAACTGCTGATATCAGGCAGAGCAAAGCCGCTGATATCAGGCAGAGCAAAGTCGGAAGGCGACAGTGTGTAGACGGCCGCAGTACTGTTTATTCCAATGGCGAGCACCGCCAGCGCCAGGATGGATTTCCTGCTCGATTTTTTGCTCGGTGCCGTAGATTCGGGCTGTTCGGTTTGGCTCTGCTTTTCCGGTGTCTCTGTCACGCGCATTACTCGCAAATGAGTGAACAAAAAAGGAGCCGTCGCCGGATGGTCCGTCGCGACGGCTCCTCTACGCGGCACCCAACTACAACTGCCTGAGATTATAGGGTGACGAGATTAATTCCGCGTTACGCATCAGTCGTCCGGCATGAGTCGCGAGCCGCTGCCGGCTGCGCCTTCCATTTTGTGATCGGCGCGGCACTCACGCAATGCCGTGCTCGTCTGTGTTGCGGTATTTTCAATCGCAAGGCGGGTGCGCTAGGATCGTTATATTGGAGCCCGTGAAAACGAAACTGTCGAGGTTCGGTCCCTCGACGCTAGGTGGAGCTGCGTCGCAGATGAACATCCCGCAACCCCACGATCAAAACGCCGACCAGGTCGCTTACTGGAACGGGCCAGCCGGCCAGCGCTGGGCGGATCGTCAGGCGGCGCAGGACGTGCTGCTCAAGCCGGTCGCCGACCTCGTCGTCGATCGGGCGAAGCTGAAGCCCGGCGAGCGCGTGATCGATGTCGGGTGCGGGAGCGGCGCCACGGCGATTGCGTTTGCGCTGAAAGTTGCGCCATCGGGGCGCGTGCTGGGCATCGACGTATCCGGCCCCATGCTCGAGCGGGCGCGGCAGGCTGCGCCCAAAGACTTGCCGATCGATTTCGTTCTGGCTGACGCGACCGTCCATCCGTTTGAGCCGGCGAGCTTCGATGTGCTGGCCTCGCGGTTCGGCGTGATGTTCTTTGCCGATCCGGCGCTGTCCTTCTCGAATATGCGCAAAGCGCTGAAGCCGTCGGGCCGGCTGGCGTTCGCGTGCTGGCGCGAGCCGCGCGAAAATCCGTTTTTCATGGCGCCGCTGATGGCGGCTTATAAGCACGTGCCGAAACTGCCGCAGTTGGGGCCGGAAGATCCCGGGCCGTTTGCGTTCGCCGCCGAGGCGCGGGTGCGCCGCATCCTGGGCGAGGCTGGATTTGCGGGAGTGGAATTGGAAGCGTGTCCGCTGTTGCTCGACGCTGCGATCGGCCGCGGCCTCGACGGCGCGGTGCAGGGCGCGCTGGAGATCGGCCCGGTGAGCCGGGCGCTGGAGGGGCAGCCGGAGCATCTGCGCGTTGCCGCCGCGGCTTCCATCCGCGAAGCGCTGGCGCCGTTTGTGAAAGGCGATGCCGTGCTGCTGCCGGCGTCGGTGTGGATCGTGACGGCAAGGGCGTCGTAGCTGGAGCGCGCTGCGCGCCACGCGGTTATTGCGAGCGAAGCGAAGCAATCCATAGCGCGGCATAACGGATAGATGGATTGCTTTGTAGCGGAGCCTGTCATCGGGCGCGCATTCGCGCGACCCGTTGGCTCCTCGCAATGACGGGAGAGAGGCGGAGCGACGATTACTTGGCCCGTTCTTCCCAAATCATGGCCAGGTGCACAATCGTCTCCGCCGCCTTTTCCATGTCCTGGCGGCTCACCCATTCCAGCCGCGAGTGGAAGGCGTGTTCGCCCGCAAAGATGTTGGGGCAGGGCAGGCCCATGAACGACAACCGCGAGCCGTCGGTGCCGCCGCGGATCGAGCTTCGCACCGGATTTAGTCCGGCGCGCCTGATCGCCTCGATGGCGTAGTCGACGGTCTCCGGATGGCGGTCGATCACCTGCTTCATGTTGCGGTATTGCTGCTTGACCTCCATCCGGTAGGTCGAGCGCGGATAATCCTTCATCACGTCCTTGACGATGCCTTCGAGCAGGGCTTCCTTTTCCTTCAGGCCCTCGTCGGTGAAATCTCGGACGATGAAGCCGATGGTGGCTTTCTCCAGCTGCCCGGAAATGCCGATCGGATGCAAAAAGCCTTCCTTGCCCTCGGTCGTCTCCGGCGAGCACGTGTCCTTGGGCAGGCGGTCGATGATGGCGGCGGCGATCTTCATCGCGTGCTCCATCTTGCCCTTGGCGAAACCCGGATGGGTCGAGACGCCCTCGATGGTGATGGTGGCGCCGTCGGCGGAAAAGGTTTCGTCCTCGATATTCCCTGCGGTTTCGCCGTCCATCGTATAAGCGAAGTCGGCGCCTAACTTTTTCAGGTCGACCTTGTCGACACCGCGGCCGATCTCTTCATCGGGCGTGAACAGGATCTTGATGGTGCCGTGCTTGATTTGCGGATTCTCGATCAGGAACCGCGCCGCATCCATGATCTCGGCAAGGCCGGCCTTGTTGTCGGCGCCCAACAAGGTCGTGCCGTCAGTGGTGATGATGTCATGGCCGACCTGGTCGGCGAGCGCCGGATGATCGGCGGCGCGGATCACCTGCGTGGAATCGGCCGGCAGCACGATGTCGCCGCCGCGATAATTCTTCACGATCTGCGGCTTGACGTTGGCGCCGGTGCAGTCCGGCGACGTGTCCATGTGCGAGCAGAAACAGATCACCGGGACCTTTTTGTCGGTATTGGCCGGGATGGTCGCGTAGACATAGCCGTGCTCGTCGAGATGGGCATCCTTGAGCCCCAACGCCTGCAACTCGGACGCCAGCAGGCGGCCCAGATTCTTCTGCTTCTCGGTGGAAGGGCAGGTCGGCGAATTTGGATCGGACTGGGTGTCGATCACGACATAGCGCAGGAAGCGCTCGGTGACATCGTGGGTGAAGGCAAGAGGGGAAGCCGGCATGACGATCCAAAAAAGATGAGCAACAGGAAGGCTCTATAGCAGAAAAGCGCCATTCCGGGTCCCCCGCCGGAATGGCGCTTCTGGTCAGATCGGGGAGGAAATTCCGGCCTAGACGGCTTCCTTGAGTTCCTTGGCGGCGCGGAACGCCACCTTCTTGCTGGCCTTGATCTGGATCGGCTCGCCGGTGGCCGGGTTGCGGCCGGTGCGGGCAGCGCGCTTGCGGACCTGGAGGATGCCGAGCCCGACGATCCTGATACGCTCGCCCTTCTTCAGGTGTTTTGTAATTTTGCCGACCATGTCGGTCAGGATCGCCTCGGCGGCCTTCTTCGACAGGTCATGTTCCTCGGCGAGCGCTGCCGCCAGATGCTTGAGTGTGATGGTGGCTGGAGCCGCCGCTTTCTTCGCCATATCTGGCCCTCCTCGTTGGTTGATTGGCTTGAGCGTGGTTGAATGCCAGTCCGCGCCGGAAAAATGCATTGCGTGGTGACCTGAAACCCCGGGATTTCGCTCGATCAGCGCGGGAAGGTTTCAAGAAACCCTGATGTCACAGGCCTTAGACGATTCGGCAGACGGCTGCCTACGCCGTTTTGCCCGAAAACAGGCGGCAATTTGCATCGAAATCGCAGAATGCCCTGTCTCACGCAGGTATTCGCAACGTCCTTGACTAAGCGGGAGCGGGCCTTTATGCCCTCGGTTCTGCGCGGATCAGGATCTGATTACGGCATCCGCGGGAGTAGCTCAGTTGGTTAGAGCGCCGCCCTGTCACGGCGGAGGCCGCGGGTTCGAGTCCCGTCTCTCGCGCCAGTTATTTCAATGACTTAGCGCCATCCGCGGTTTTCAAAAGTGTCATAAGGGACGTGAGTATGACACTTTCTGTGCCCTTTTGTTCTGCCGCCGCAAGCCGTTTGGCACCCACCGCACGGGCTTTGTCGAATCGCCGGACGCTGGCGACGTTGACCGGATTATAGGTTTTGCGGAGCTGCTTGTTGCGGTCGACGGTGTTCGCCATCTTGTTGGCCTGATCCTCCTCAACGGAGCCGCCGCCGGCGTCGCCCTCGACGGCGCCAGAGCGCCGCATGTCCTGCAGCTGCCGCTGCTCGTCCTTGCCGAAGGCTAGTGCCGGACTGCCAATTTGTGGCCAAAGGTTAGCGTCACGCGAACGCCCCGGTCCCGCTCGGTTTCAACGACCAAATCCGTTTTCGTATTCTCGTGCAGCGCCTGCACGATCAACGATCCTATCTTTCCAGGAACCGGCCATTGACCTCCTTCCGGCAAGCCAACGCCATCGTCAGCCACAACGACACGATATCTTTCAGAATCTTGCCGGAGGCAGTGCAGGGTAATCGTTCCGCCGGGTCGGCCCACAAAAGCATACTTGAATGCATTGGTTACTAGTTCGTTCGCGATCAAACCAACGGGCAACGCAACGTTTATGGACGTTGGTGTATGGTCGACCTTGATGTCGAGCCGGATGCCTTCGGCCGCATGCGCATTCATGACAGCCGATGCGATCTGGTTCAGGTAATTGCCCAAGTCGATCTCGCTCTGCTGTCCATCCGACGAGAGGGCGTTATATATGATTGACAGGGACTCGATACGACCAGCAAGCGCCGCCAAATTGACCTTCTCGCCCCGTCTCTCGGCTCTCGCTTCGAGCCGGATGAGAGCAACGATGAGTTGCAGGTTGTTTTTGACGCGGTGTTGCAACTCGCGAAGGAGCATATCCTGCTCCTTCGTCTTGCGCTCGAACTCCTCGCGCTCGTCAAGCCGGCTTGTCACGTCAATTAGCGCCGCAACGCGGTAGTTCTCTGTGCCGTCTTCCTTCTCGATCACTCCGCAGAACGCTTCAACTACCAATGGTGTTGGCTGCGTTCGCTTAAATGTGCCCAAAAAGTCGTCACCATTACTCAACATGGATTTCGCAAGGGTCGTGTTTTGATCCTTCTCGTCTACGAATGAAGTGAGTATCGTCCAACCGCGGCCGGCAAACTCCGGCAATTTCATACCGATCACCCGTTCGAAGGCT
This sequence comes from Bradyrhizobium sp. WYCCWR15520, assembly GCF_056174665.1. Classification (NCBI taxonomy): domain Bacteria; kingdom Pseudomonadati; phylum Pseudomonadota; class Alphaproteobacteria; order Hyphomicrobiales; family Nitrobacteraceae; genus Bradyrhizobium; species Bradyrhizobium sp. WYCCWR15520. The sequence goes on along the minus strand of NZ_JBWBWM010000001.1, from coordinate 181,059 downwards.
CCGTTCGCATAGCAAATGCGGTGATCGCCGCGCACGAATTTGGAGATGATGATCGGGATCGGGACGCGGTCGAGGAGTTGACGGAACTCCTCGCTATTGATGGCCTTGGCCACATCAACTGCATCAAAGAGGTCGTTGATCTGCGCTGCCGCGTCCGAACCGAGGACGTGCGGATCTGGCTCTTTCATGGCCTACATCTTCCCCGATGCAGAACCGTGTGCATCGCTTTTGCTAAGCTGACCAGGAGCGGGCGGGACTGCCGCGGCGAACTAAGAGAATGCTTTATGGTGGCGATGGTTCCTCCCGTGGATTAGCAAGTAATATCCAAGACCGTCCCGGAGCCCCGATTGGATCCACGAGGTAAAATACGACGACGGCAAGGACGTCCAGCTGCTTTCCAGGAGCGGCCTCGATTGGACATGGCGGTTCCCATGGATCGCGGAGACGGCGCTGAAGATCCGCCACCGCCAGTTCGTCATCGACGGCGAGATCTGCGTGCTCGATGTCCAGGGCATTTCGGACTTCAACGCCCTGCACTCGAACAAGTACAACGACGAGGCCTAGCTCCACGCCTTCGACCTATTTGCCTTCGGCGGCGAGGACTTGCGGGACCAGCCATTACTCGACCGCAAGGCCCAGCTCGACAAGCTGCTGCGCGGCCGGGCACAGGGGATCTTCGTGGCGCCATTCGAGCGCGGCGAGATAGGACCGGATCTGTTCACCGCGGCGTGCCGGATGCGGCTGGAGGGGATCGTCTCAAAGCACCGGCAGCGGCGCGCGAAGACTTGCGACTGGATCAAGGTCAAGAACCGGCAGCACCCGGCATACGGCCGCGTTGCGGATCAGTTCTGAGCCAACACGCCGGCTGGCGGCGTGTGGAGGCGGCCCCGGTCAGCTGATGCCTCCAAGGTCGCTGGCCGGGGTCCGTCTGATATTCAGCGCAGAGCGCTCGCTACCCATGCCCGGTTCACCTCCGTGCTGCCGCGGCCAGTGTCCCCGCTTCGCGATTTTCTCCCAGGCGTAATCCTCTTCACAGACTAGGCGCAGTTTCTGCGCGGGATGGGCCCGTGCCGGTCACAGCGAGAGGGTGAACGTCATGCCGCGAGCAGCGAGCACGAACACTACTCGTGATGAGCGTATTGGTTTTCTCGTCAGCTACCGCAGTAAATTACGCGACAGCAGCATGCGCCCCAACATCGGGCTGTAGGATCAACTGCATGACCATGTCGGGTAATAATTCGTCTGTTCGCGATGGCTGCATTCGGGGATGTGAACAGGTCTACACCGAATGCCAGATATCTCCATGGGCTCAGCGGAGCTTCCCGCAGGCAGCAAAGAGCGCGAACAATTTGAGCTGCAGGCAAGGCAGGCTGACACGGTCTCGCATATCAACGCGTGGCTAACCCACCCGGCCTACAGCCTCCGACCTCTAGGCCGCAAGTGCACGCTCGGTGGACCGCAAGCGGAAGGGTTTGCCTCCCGGCGGGTTCCAGGGCTTGCCGTCGAGTTCGCAGAGCGCGTCGAGAATCTCGTCAATAGTCACCGGCGCTTTCAGGCCATCGGGCGCTCGAAGGGCAGGGCACGAAGCGATAGCAGACGCATCTGAAGCCCAGGAGGCGAGAATGGCGCGCTTCTCGGCCAATGTGAGCGTGGGGTGGCTTACGACGTCTCGGGGGTGATTGAACACCGTGCCGGGATGTATCAGGGCGTTGATGTTGAAGACATTATCTTCGATTGCGGTCGTCGGCCGCATGGTACCCTCCTATTCAGACGAGGTTGCGATGCCGCGCGCCGGTCGCCGGCGCGCGGTGAGAGCAAGGGAGAGCGACGTTATTAGGCCGCCTTGGAATCGATCTGCTTGACGTTACCGCCGGCTACGCCGTTGACGGCGATGCGGCGAGGCTTCATGGCCTCGGGGATCTCCCGGACCAGTTCGATCTTGAGCAGGCCATTGTCAAAGGCGGCGCTCTTCACCTGCACATAATCGGCAAGGTTGAACTGGCGCTTGAAGCGCCGGGTCGAGATGCCCTGATACATGAATTCCCGATCAGTCTTCTCGGCCTTGTCGCCCTCAACGGTAACCACGTTCTGCTCTGCGGTCACCGAGATCTCGTCGGGTGAAAAACCGGCGAGAGCCAGCGAGATCTGATAGTGATCTTCGCCAAGCCGTTCGATGTTGTAGGGTGGATAGTGGTCCTCGCCGACGTGTTGGGCGGCCGCTTCCGCGAGATCGAAGAGGCGGTCGAATCCGATGGTCGAGCGCCAGAGAGGTTCAAAGTTGTAACTGCGCATAGCCAAATCCTCCAATGAGCAAGTTGGTTACGAGCGGCACCGGACACGACCGGTGCCCGTCTCCAGCCCGGGCCCATCAGGCACCCGGACACCACCGTATGGTGGCGACGAAAAAATTAGGAAAATCGGTTTTGGTTTCAAGGCAGCCGCAAAAAATTTTTGACGACACGCGCCGCGCCTTACCACGGTGTCAACCCCCGGAACGGCCCAGATAAAAATGGCCCCAGCGCGAAGCGTGCACCGAGGCCATCCAAAGTATTTCCATTTCAAACAGCCAGATAGGGTAGTGGGTACCCATCTGGCACACCGATAGAAGCGGGAAAAAATGGCAATGTCTGTCCGGTATTGAACAGAACATGGAAGTAGGCTGAGTTTGCCGCGGGGGCCGTCCTTTGGACCTGCTGGCTCAGTTGGCGGCCCTCTGGAACAGTGAAATACCAATCGTTCCCTAAGCACCGCCGCAAACAAAAAGGCCGCCCTTGAGGCGGCCGTTTTTATTCCAACGATGTCGATATCGTTTAACGGACCGTCGAGGTGCCCGAGCTGGTGATGACCACCGGCTTGCCGGCCTTCACGACCTGGGCTGTCTGGCTGTAATCCGCACCGGTGCGGGCGGAGATACCGAACGCCGCCACCGCGATGCCAGCCACCAGCGCGACGACCACGATCTTCAAATGGGTGCTGCGATCTGCCGAGTGAATGGAGTGGTTCATGTGATGCCTCCTGGACGCCTTTGGCGTCCTGTGTTGGCGAGAGACGTACGCCCCGTCTGTTTCAGGATGGTTTCGCGGTTTCGGCAAAATGGTTTCATTCAGCCGGTTTTGGCCGGTTTTCTGCCAAATCATCCGTGACGTAGATCACATACAGGGCGCGCCACCGGCATCGATGCGCGCAGGCAGCGGACCGGCTGGAATGAAAACAGTAATGAAAACAAAGGGAAGAGGGTGGCCGAACGGGCCCATCGTGGTGTCGCTGAGCGCAAACTCCTTGTTGGTCGGCTCGATCAGGACGTTGAAGGTGGTGCGGTCGAGGAAAGTTCGGCGCACAGACGATCGTGGGCGGCGCCAGCACGTATCGCTGGAGCGGGGGCCTTGCGGCGACTTCTACCGGAGCGGCCGCCTGCGTCGCGTTTTCTTATTGCTGAGCCGGCTGTCTCACGCATCGCGAATGAAATTCCCCGCGTCGAATTCAACCGGCGGCGCGTTCGAATCAAAGGAGACGCCGATCGGATCGCGGTCTTCGGCTACGGCCGCGAGTTGATCGCTCAGCATCCGACGGATCATCAGGATGCCGCGGTCGCTCTGGCCGAAATGTTCTTCCGAGTGCAGCGTCACCGGGCCTTGGCCGACCTGCGCCTCGTAATCGCCGGGGAATTGCTGGTGCTCCCGTTCGGTCATGTCACACCAGAATTTTCCGTTGAATTTGGAGCGCATCCTGCCGATGTCGCCGGAATTTTTTACGCGGCCGGCGACATAGATGCGGAACGACGTATCGTCGATCGGCAGCGTCCAGCCGATCGACTCGACGCGGGCGAATTGCGCGACACGCGGATTGGGTACCACGCGCAGTGTGGGCAGGGCGGCTTCCGTCACGCGGTAAAACACCTTGCCGTCATCCTGATGCCGGATCGAGCGCACGGTGACGCCACGCGGCGACATCTCGAACTTCACCTCCGGCATCGAGGCCATCATGTTGGTGAATTGCGGCCCCGAGAACGATCCATGCAGCACCGGGACGTGGTACGGGTCGACCACGTTCTCGAAATGCTGCAGCCAGTTGCAGGGAATGATTGCGGGCCCACCGCCGCCGATCGAGGAATCGTCCGCCTCGACGAACTCGCCGTCGTCCATTTTCTCCAGGCATTCGTAGCGCGGCAGCGCCGGCTTTTTCTCTGATGGTCCGAGATAGGCGAATATCAGGCCATAGCGCTCCTGCAGGGGATACCAGGGCTGGCGCACCTTATCCTTGAACAGGCCGCCCTCGGGCTCGCAGGGCTGTTCGATGCAATGGCCCTCGGTGTCGAACTTCCAGCCGTGATAGCAGCAGCGGATGCCATCTTCCTCGACCTTGCCGTAATAGAGCGTGGTGCCGCGATGGCAGCAGCGGGCATGCAGCAGGCCGGCGCGGCCGTGCCTGTCGCGAAACAGCACCAGATCTTCCCCGAGCACGCGCACTTTTCTGGGGATATCGGTGGCGTCGGACACAAGCCCGACCGGATGCCAGTAGCGCCGGAGCAGTTCGCCCATCGGCGTGCCGCGGCCGACCGAGGTCAGCTCGGTCCGGGTGGTGGACGGCTTCATGGCGTAGCCGGTCCCGAGATCGCGATCCCGCTGCGTAACTGTCATGCCGTTTCCTCCCGCCGCGGCTTCTGACGCCGCGATCGTATAAATCGAAGTGAAGTAGAAATCGATGACAATGTCAACGATCGGCTTTTTGTATCGCCCGATTGCCTTGCGCGATCGCCGTCGTCGCCGAGCTTGGCATCGCCGCGCTTTATTGGCAGAGCTTTGGAGATGAGCCAGAAGCCGGGAAAGCAGACCGCGCCGTCGGCCGCTGCCACGCGGGACGGAGAGATGGCGCCGATCACCGCGATGATGTCGTCGCGGCTGATAGTGCTGGCCAATCTGCTCAAGCGCAGCGCCATCCTGCGCTACAAGCGGCTGGCGGGACTGTCCTCGGTCGAGTTCGGCCTCGTGGCTTCGCTGGGGCGGCGGCCGCCAATGAGCGTTAACCGGCTCGCCGAAGCGGTCGGCATGGACAAGGGACAGATCAGCCGGGCGCTGGCGGAACTGGTGTCGCGAAAACTGGTCGCCAAGGAGGTCAATCCGCGGGACAACCGCGAGACGCTGGTTTGCCTGACCAAGGCGGGGCTGGCCGCCCATGATGCGATTGTGGCGGGGGCGCATGAGCGCAACCGGCGCCTCCTGGAACAGCTCGGCAAGGACGAGTTGGCGGTGCTGCTCGACCAGATCGACCGGCTCACGGATACGGCCGCCCAGATGCTCGCCGATGAGAAGGATTTGAACTGAATAGTCGGGCACCATGCCGCCCGCCTCGCGTTGGTCAGGAGAGGCAGGAACGCAACACTTTTTGGTGTTCTGCCAACGCATTGGGGGCGGGCTTGGGCGTCAGGGCGGCTTGTCTTGCGCCCCCTGTTGCGCTGCGCTAAGGCAAGAATAATTCCAATCAACGAATCTGCGGCCGCTCAAAACCGCAGGAAAAGGCACCGCCGATGACCGGCATCCTGCAAAATTACCTGCCACTTGTCGTGTTTATCGGAGTGGCGAGCCTGATCGGACTGGCGCTTCTGATCGCCCCGTTCCTGGTCGCGTTCCAGCAGCCGGACCCCGAAAAGCTCTCCGCCTATGAATGCGGATTCAACGCATTCGATGACGCCCGCATGAAGTTCGATGTGCGCTTCTACCTGGTCGCCATCCTCTTCATCATCTTCGACCTCGAAGTGGCGTTTCTGTTCCCGTGGGCGGTTGCGTTCGGCAAGTTAGGGGCTACCGGCTTCTGGTCGATGATGGTGTTCCTCGCCGTCCTCACGGTCGGCTTTGCTTATGAGTGGAAGAAAGGCGCGCTCGAATGGGATTGAGCCAGACAGCCATAGGCTCTTCGCCTGATACCGCGCAGGCGCCGAAGGGCATTCTCGATCCCTCGACCGGCAAGCCGGTCGGGCACAATGACCCGTTCTTCCTCGAGGTCAATCACGAGCTTTCGGACAAGGGTTTCTTCGTTGCTGCTGCCGACGATCTGATCACCTGGGCGCGCACGGGATCCCTGATGTGGATGACGTTCGGTCTCGCCTGCTGCGCGGTCGAGATGATGCAGGTGTCGATGCCGCGCTACGACGTCGAGCGCTTTGGCTTCGCGCCGCGCGCCTCGCCGCGGCAGTCCGACGTCATGATCGTGGCGGGCACGCTGACCAACAAGATGGCGCCGGCGCTGCGCAAGGTCTACGACCAGATGCCGGAGCCGCGCTACGTGATCTCGATGGGGTCGTGCGCCAATGGCGGCGGCTATTATCACTATTCCTACTCGGTCGTGCGCGGTTGCGACCGCATCGTGCCCGTCGACATCTACGTGCCCGGATGTCCGCCGACGGCGGAGGCGCTGCTCTACGGCATACTGCTGCTGCAGAAGAAGATCCGGCGCATCGGGACCATCGAACGCTAAGGTTTTAGGTAATGGACGACGGCAAGCTCGACGCCCTTGGGCAGACGATTGTTAGCGCGCTTGGCGGCGCGGCCAGCGCCCATGCGGTCGCGTTCAACCAGCTCACCATTACGGTCGATGCGACAAAGATTGTCGAAGTCGCCACCTATCTGCGCGACGACCCGGCCATGCGCTTCGTCAACATCACCGACGTGACGGCGGTGGACTACCCCGGCCGCGAGAAGCGTTTCGATGTGGTCTATCACCTGCTGTCGCCGACCCTGAACGAGCGCATCCGCGTCCGCGCCGAAGCCGACGAGAGCACGCAGGTGCCGTCGATCATCGATGTGTTTCCGGGCGCCGACTGGTTCGAGCGCGAGGCCTACGATCTCTACGGCGTGATCTTCACCGGCCATCCCGACATGCGCCGGCTGCTGACCGATTACGGTTTCGACGGCCATCCGCTGCGCAAGGATTTCCCGCTCACCGGCTTCGTCGAGGTGCGTTACGACGACCAGGAGAAGCGGGTGCTGTACGAGCCGGTCCGGCTCAACCAGGAATTCCGCAAATTCGATTTCCTCTCGCCATGGGAAGGCGCTGACTATCCGCTTCCGGGCGATGAGAAGGCAGAGCCAAAGGCCTGACCATGAACGAGCAAAGCCAGAACCTTCGTAACTTCACGATCAACTTTGGGCCGCAGCATCCTGCCGCCCACGGTGTGCTGCGTCTCGTCCTTGAACTGGATGGCGAAGTCGTCGAGCGCGTCGATCCGCACATTGGGCTGCTTCACCGCGGCACCGAGAAGTTGATCGAGCAGAAGACGTACCTGCAGGCGATTCCCTATTTCGACCGGCTCGATTACGTCGCGCCGATGAATCAGGAACATGCGTTCTGTCTCGCAGCGGAAAAGCTGCTCGGCATCACGGTGCCGCGCCGCGGGCAATTGATCCGGGTGCTCTACTGCGAGATCGGCCGCATCCTGTCGCATCTGCTCAACGTTACCACGCAGGCGATGGACGTCGGCGCGCTGACCCCGCCGCTGTGGGGTTTTGAAGAGCGCGAAAAGCTGATGGTGTTTTACGAGCGCGCCTCCGGCTCGCGCATGCACGCGGCCTATTTCCGCGTTGGCGGCGTGCATCAGGACCTGCCGCCGAAACTGATCGACGACATCGAGGCCTGGTGCGACCCGTTCCTCCAGGTGGTCGCCGACCTTGAAACGCTCCTGACCGGCAACCGCATCTTCAAGCAGCGCAACGTCGATATCGGCGTGGTGTCGCTGAAGGAAGCCTGGGAGTGGGGTTTCTCGGGCGTAATGGTGCGTGGCTCGGGCGCGGCATGGGACCTGCGCAAGGCGCAGCCCTATGAGTGCTACGACGAGATGGATTTCGACATCCCGATCGGCAAGAACGGCGACTGCTACGACCGCTACCTGATCCGCATGGAAGAGATGCGCCAGTCCGTGCGCATCATGAAGCAGTGCATCGCCAAACTGCGCGCGCCCGATGGGCAGGGGCCTGTCGTCGTCGAGGACAACAAGATCGCGCCGCCCCGCCGCGGCGAGATGAAGCGCTCGATGGAAGCCCTCATCCATCACTTCAAGCTCTACACCGAGGGCGTGCGCGTGCCGGCCGGCGAGGTCTATGCCGCGGTCGAGGCGCCGAAGGGCGAGTTCGGCGTCTATCTGGTTTCCGACGGAACCAACAAGCCCTACAAGTGCAAGATCCGCGCGCCGGGCTTTGCCCATCTGCAGGCGATGCACCACATCTGCAAGGGCCATCTGCTCGCCGACGTCTCGGCCATTCTCGGCTCGCTCGACATCGTGTTCGGAGAGGTCGATCGGTGATGGCGCAGGCGCCCATCCAGTTTGACCGGGCATCGGGCGTACTTGCGGGTGCGAACGCGTGGGAGCGTTTGGCCGCGGTGGCGCTGGTGCTGGGGTCGAAGGTGGCGTCGAACTTCTCGCACCGCGGCTATAACATGTGCGCCAATTTGTTGCGCACGACGCTGTCGGAGCGCGGCATCCAGATCAAACTCAATGACGACGCCACGTTCGAGTTTCCCTATGGCGACGGCTATTGGAGCAAGCTGCTCAATCGCAGCTTCCATTACGAGGATGAACTGGAGTTGCTGTTTCAGGACTCCGCTGACGTCGACTACACGCTGCTCGATTGCGGCGCCAATTATGGCTATTGGTCGGTGCTGGTGTCGAGCAAGCCGTTTGGATCGCACAAGGCGATCGCGATCGAGCCGTCGGGGCAGAATTTTCCGAAGCTTGCCAACAACGCGCGGATCAACGGCAATCGTTTCGAGACGATGAAATGCGCGATTGGTGCGGCGCGCGGTACCGCGCGTCTGTCCGGCACCAAGCACGAGGCCTTCAGCATCGCCGGCGACCAGTCCGGCGGCGAGGAGGTGCCGGTCATCGCGCTGGATAACCTCCTGGACGACGGCAAGATCGCGCCGGACGGCAAATATTTGATCAAGCTCGACGTCGAAGGCGTCGAGATCGAAGCCATGAAGGGCGGTGCGCGGCTTTTGCAGGGCGACAGCGTGTTGCTGTGCGAGGAGCATGGCAACGACCCCAAGCATACCGTATCGCGCTACATCCTCGACCAATCGCTGAAGCTGATCGTCTACGATCCGCGCAGCCATCGCCTTGAGACCGTGACCGACCTTTCGATTCTGGATCGGATCAAGGTTTCAACCCATGTCGGCTACAACGTGTTCGGCACCGCAAGTGCATTCTGGCTCGCCCGGATCGATGCGCTCAATGCGAAAGCCGCGCGCCGCGTGCAATGAGAGACTGAACGATGTCCGTCCGCCGCCTCGCACCGAAGGAATTGCAGCCCGCGAGCTTTGCGTTCTCGGATGAGAACCTCGCCTGGGCCAAGGCGCAGATCACCAAATATCCGCCGGGCCGCCAGGCGTCGGCGGTGATTGCGATCCTGTGGCGCGCGCAGGAGCAGCATGAGGGCTGGGTTTCAGAAGCCGCGATCCGTGTGGTCGCCGACCTCCTGGAAATGCCCTACATCCGCGTGCTGGAAGTGGCGACCTTCTACACCATGTTTCAGCTCCAGCCGGTCGGCAGGAAGGCCCATGTGCAGGTCTGCGGCACCACGCCGTGCCGCCTGCGCGGCGCCGAGGACATCATCAAGGTGTGCCAGAGCCGCATCCACCACGATCCCTTCCATTTGTCGAAGGACGGCAATTTCAGCTGGGAAGAGGTCGAGTGCCTCGGCGCCTGCGTGAATGCGCCGATGGTGCAGATCTGGAAGGACACCTACGAAGACCTGACCAAGGAAACCTTCGGCAAGGTGCTGGACGGCTTTGCGTCGGGCAATCCGCCGAAGCCGGGACCGCAGATCGACCGTCAGTTCTCGGCGCCGGCAGGCGGCCCGACGACGCTGAAGGAATCCACATGATGCGTAACCGCACAGGGCCCGTGATCGGGCCGGGAAGGGTCAGCGCGATGAAGAACTGGCGCTATATCGGCATGCACGCCGTCGCGGCGGCGACATTCATCTTTCTGCTGCAGCGTTACGGGCTGAACGCAACGCTCGAATCAAGCCTGTTGTGGGCGCTGACCTTCGGCGGATGCGCCGCGGGCCTCGCCTACGCGCAGTCCAATCGTTGATCCGCTAGGAAGCTTCAAGTCATGCTCGACGACAAGGATCGCATCTTCAAGAACCTCTACGGCCTCCACGATTGGGGGCTGGAGGGCGCGCGCCGCCGCGGCGCGTGGGACGGCACCAAGGCGATCATCGACAAGGGCCGCGACTGGATCATCAACGAGATGAAGGCCTCCGGCCTGCGCGGGCGGGGCGGGGCGGGCTTTCCGACCGGGTTGAAATGGTCGTTCATGCCGAAGGAATCCACCGACGGGCGGCCAAGCTATCTCGTGGTCAACGCCGACGAGTCCGAGCCCGGCACCTGCAAGGACCGCGAGATCATGCGGCACGATCCGCATCTGCTCGTGGAAGGCTGCCTGCTCGCAAGCTTCGCGATGAACGCGCATGCCTGCTACATCTATGTGCGCGGCGAATTCATCCGCGAGCGCGAGCGCCTGCAGGCCGCGATCGACCAGGCCTATGATGCAAAGCTGGTCGGCAAGGACAACATCAACGGTTGGCCGTTCGACATCTATGTCGCGCATGGCGCCGGCGCCTATATCTGCGGCGAAGAGACAGCGCTGCTCGAAAGCCTTGAGGGCAAGAAGGGCCAGCCGCGGCTGAAGCCGCCATTCCCGGCCAATGTCGGCCTCTACGGCTGCCCGACCACCGTCAACAATGTCGAATCCATTGCGGTCGCGCCGGACATCCTGCGCCGTGGTGCGGCGTGGTTCGCCGCGATCGGCCGGCCCAACAATGTCGGCACAAAACTGTTCTGCGTGTCCGGCCATGTCGAGCGGCCCTGCAACGTCGAAGAGGCGATGGGGATTCCGTTCCGCGAGCTGATCGAGCGTCACTGCGGTGGCATTCGCGGCGGGTGGGACAATCTGAAAGCCGTGATCCCCGGCGGCTCGTCGGTGCGCATGGTGCCGGCCGAGCAGATCATCGACACGCCGATGGATTTTGACAGCCTCAGCAAGCTGCGCTCGGGCCTCGGCACCGCCGCCGTGATCGTGATGGACAAGTCGACCGATTTGATCCGGGCGATCGCGCGTATCTCCTATTTCTACAAGCACGAGAGCTGCGGCCAGTGCACGCCGTGCCGCGAGGGCACGGGCTGGATGTGGCGCGTCTTGACCCGCATGGCTGAGGGCCGCGCCCACAAGCGCGAAATCGACATGCTGCTGGAAGTTACAAAACAGGTCGAAGGACACACCATCTGCGCGCTCGGCGACGCCGCCGCTTGGCCGATCCAGGGCCTGATCGCGCATTTCCGCCACGAGATCGAAGAGCGCATCGCCCAGTATTCGCACAAGGCCGATATCGACGATATCGGCGTGCGCGATCCCGTGAACATGGTCGCGGCGGAGTGATCGCAATGTCGCAACCGAGCTTCTGGTGGCAGAGATACGGGACGCTGGCGCAGATGGCGCAGGCGACCGTGGCGCTGCTCGGCTTTGTTGCGATCCTGTTCCAGATCAACGAAATCCGCACCGGCAACCGTGCATCCAGCGCGCGGCAGGCGTTTCTGGGCTACACCGATCTGGCGTTCAAGAATCCAAAGTTCGCGCAGCCGGACTACGAGAAGATCAAGGCGGCCGGGCGCGACGAGCAGGTGCAGTACGAGAGCTTCGTCACGTATTTCCTCTACGCCTGCGAGGAAGCGATCGGTGCGTTCGCGGGAAAGCGTGAGTGGCTGGCGTCCTGCGATTACGACCTGAAGCCGCATCTGCCGTTCCTGTGCGAGAAGAGCGCGGCGCAGCCGGCCTATCTCGCCACCTATGGCGCCGAGACCCAGCAATGGATCAAGGCGTCGCTGAAGACCGCCAGCGTTACACCGCCAGATTGCAAGCTGGGAAAGACCTGAGACCGCAATGACCAAACTCATCATCGACGGCAAAGAGATCGATGTACCCGGAGAATTCACGCTGCTGCAGGCGTGCGAGGCCGCGGGCGCCGAAATTCCGCGCTTCTGCTACCACGAGCGGCTGTCGATCGCCGGCAATTGCCGGATGTGCCTCGTCGAGGTGAAGGGCGGTCCGAAGCCGGTCGCAAGCTGCGCCTGGGGCGTGCGCGACTGCCGGCCCGGCCCGAAGGGCGAGCCGCCGGAAATCTCGACGCGTTCGCCGATGGTGAAGAAGGCGCGCGAAGGCGTGATGGAATTTCTGCTGATCAACCACCCGCTGGATTGCCCGATCTGCGACCAGGGCGGCGAGTGCGACCTGCAGGACCAGGCGATGGGCTACGGCGTCGACACCTCGCGCTTCGCCGAGAACAAGCGCGCGGTCGAGGACAAGTATCTGGGCGCGCTGGTCAAGACCTCGATGAACCGCTGCATCCAGTGCACGCGCTGCGTCCGCTTCTCCGCCGAAGTCGCCGGCGCGCCGGAAATGGGCGCCACCGGCCGCGGCGAGGACATGGAGATCACGACCTATCTGGAGCAGGCACTGACTTCCGAGCTGCAGGGCAATCTCGTCGATATCTGCCCGGTGGGCGCGCTGACCTCGAAGCCGTATGCCTTTGCGGCGCGCCCGTGGGAGCTCGGCAAGACGCAATCGGTCGATGTCATGGACGGCGTCGGCTCGGCGATCCGCGTCGATACCCGCGGCCGCGAGGTGATGCGGATCCTGCCGCGCATCAACGAGGCTGTGAACGAGGAATGGATTTCCGACAAGACCCGTCACGTCGTTGACGGCCTGCGCACGCAGCGGCTCGACCGGCCCTATATCCGCGACAACGGCAAGCTGCGCGCCGCGTCGTGGCAGGAGGCTTTCGCGGCGGTTGCGGCCAAGGTCAGGATGAGCGACGGCAAGCGGATCGGGGCCATCGCCGGCGATCTCGCCGCAGTCGAGGAGATGTTCGCGTTCAAGGACCTGCTGGGGCAATATGGTTCGACAAACCTGGCGGTGCAGGGCGGCGATGCCTTCGACCCGAAGCTCGGCCGGGCGACCTACATCTTCAATCCGACCATTGCCGGGATCGAACAGGCCGATGCGCTGCTGATCATCGGCGCCAATCCGCGCAAGGAAGCCGCCGTTCTCAACGCGCGCATCCGCAAGCGCTGGCGCACGGGCCAGCTCAAAGTCGCGCTAGTCGGCGCCAGGGCCGATCTCACCTATGATTACGACTATCTCGGCGCGGGCACCGATACGCTCAACGAACTCGCCAGCGGCAAGCATTCCTTCACCGAGGTGCTGAAGGGCGCCAAGAACCCGATGGTGCTGGTCGGCGCCGGTTCACTATCGCGACATGACGGCGCGGCGGCGCTGGCGCTGGCGGCCAAGGTCGCGGCGGGCGTCGGCGCGCTCAAGGACGGCTGGAACGGTTTTGCCGTGCTGCAGGATACCGCCTCGCGCGCGGGTGCGCTCGATATCGGCTTTTCGGCCGGCAAGGGCGGGCTGACCCTGGCGCAGATGACGACCTTCGGCACGCTCGACGTGCTGTTCCTGCTGGGGGCCGACGAGGTAAAGGTGCCGGACGGCACGTTCGTGGTGTATATTGGAACCCATGGCGATCGCGGCGCGCATCGCGCCGATGTCATCCTGCCGGGTGCGGCCTATACCGAGAAATCCGGCCTCTATGTCAACACCGAGGGCAGGGTGCAGATCGCCGCCCGCGCGGCGTTCCCGCCCGGGGAAGCACGCGAGGACTGGGCGATCGCCCGCGCGCTGTCGGATGTGCTCGGCAAGAAGCTGCCCTATGACTCGCTCGGGGCGTTGCGCCAGGCCCTGTTCAAGGCCGTGCCGCATCTGATGCGGATCGACCAGATCGAGCCCGGCAAGGCCGAAGACGTCAAGGCGCTGGCGGGCAAGAAGGGCGGCAAGGTCGACAAGAGCCCGCTGAAATCGTCGGTCGAGGACTTCTATCTGACCAACCCGATCGCGCGGGCCTCGGCGGTGATGGCGGAATGTTCCCGGCTGGCGGCCGGGCGAATGCTGACGGCAGCGGAGTGAGCGTGATCTGATGGCTGATTTGTTCGCAAGCCCGTTCTGGACCGGCTTTCTCTGGCCGCTGATCGTCATGGTCGCGCAGAGCGTCCTGCTGCTCGTCGTGCTCCTGATCGCGATCGCCTACATCCTGCTCGCCGACCGCAAGATCTGGGCGGCGGTGCAGATCCGCCGCGGCCCCAACGTGGTCGGCCCATGGGGCCTCTTACAATCCTTCGCCGATCTTCTGAAGTTCGTGCTGAAGGAGCCGATCATCCCGTCCGGCTCCAACAAGGGCGTGTTCCTGCTGGCGCCGCTGGTATCGTGCGTGCTGGCGCTGGCCGCCTGGGCCGTGATCCCGATGGATCTCGGCTGGGTGATCTCAGACATCAACGTCGGGGTGCTCTACATCTTCGCGATCTCGTCGCTGTCGATCTACGGCATCATCATGGCCGGCTGGTCGTCGAACTCGAAATATCCGTTCCTGGCCGCGCTGCGCTCGGCGGCACAGATGGTGTCCTACGAAGTCTCGATCGGCTTCGTCATCATCACGGTGCTCTTGTGTGCCGGCTCGCTTAACCTCTCGGCGGTGGTGGAAGCGCAGAACGCCCGCGGCTTCGCCAGCCTGATCGGGCTGCCGCAACTCACCATCCTGAACTGGTATGTGTGGCCGCTGTTCCCGATGTTCGTGGTGTTCTACGTCTCGGCGCTGGCCGAGACCAATCGCCCGCCGTTCGATCTGGTGGAAGCGGAATCCGAACTGGTCGCGGGCTTCATGGTCGAATACGGCTCGACGCCGTATCTGTTGTTCATGCTCGGCGAATATGTCGCGATCACCACGATGTGCGCGTTGGCGACGATCATGTTCCTCGGCGGCTGGCTGCCGCCGGTGGCGCTGCCGCCGTTTACCTGGATCCCAGGCGTGGTGTGGTTCGCGCTGAAACTGTTCTTCATGTTCTTCCTGTTCGCGATGGCGAAGGCGATCGTGCCGCGCTACCGCTACGATCAACTGATGCGGCTGGGCTGGAAGGTGTTCCTGCCGCTGTCGCTGGCGATGGTGGTGATTGTGGCCGCCGTGCTGCAATTCGCCGGCATTGCGCCGAAGTGAGGCCATCATGAGTATCAACGTCAACGCAACGGCCCGTGCGCTTCTCTTGAGCGAATTCGTATCGGCGTTCTTTCTCGCCATGCGCTATTTCTTCAAGCCGAAGCCGACGCTGAACTACCCCTTCGAGAAGGGCCCGATCTCGCCGCGCTTCCGTGGCGAGCACGCGCTGCGCCGCTATCCGAACGGCGAGGAGCGCTGCATCGCCTGCAAGCTATGCGAGGCGATTTGCCCGGCGCAGGCGATCACGATCGAGGCCGGCCCGCGCCGTAACGACGGCACCCGCCGCACCGTGCGCTACGACATCGACATGGTGAAATGTATCTATTGCGGCCTGTGCCAGGAAGCCTGCCCGGTGGACGCCATCGTCGAGGGACCGAATTTCGAATTCGCGACCGAGACCCGCGAGGAACTCTACTATGACAAGGCCAAGCTGCTCGCCAATGGCGATCGCTGGGAACGCGAGATTGCGAAAGCAATCGAGCTCGACGCGCCGTACCGGTGAGGTGAGGGCATGATCCAGATTTCAACGTCATTCCGGGATGGTCCGAAGGACCAGACCCGGAATCTCGAGATTCCGGGTTCACGCTTCGCGTGCCCCGGAATGACGAGAGGAACATTCGCATGATCCTTCCCGCGCTGTTCTTCTATCTGTTCGCCGGCGTCTGCGTGGCCTCGGCTGTCATGGTGATTGTCTCGCGCAATCCCGTGCACTCCGTGCTGTATCTGATCCTGGCCTTCGTCAACGCCTCCGGCCTGTTCGTGCTGATGGGCGCCGAATTCCTCGGCATGATGCTGATCGTAGTCTATGTCGGCGCGGTCGCGGTGCTGTTCCTGTTCGTGATCATGATGCTCGACGTCGATTTCACCGAGCTGCGCGAGGGCTTTATCGAGTACCTGCCGATCGGTCTGGTGATCGGCGGCATCTTTCTTGCCGAACTGCTGCTGGTCGCGGGCGGATGGGTCATGAAGCCCGATACCGCCAAACAGATCACGGCGGCGATCCCGACGAATGTCAGCAACACCGAAGCGCTCGGGCTGGTGCTCTATACGAAGTACATCCATTACTTCCAGATCGCAGGCATGGTGCTGCTGGTCGCCATGATCGGCGCGATCGTGCTGACGCTGCGCCACAAGGCGAAGGTCAAGCGGCAGGACATCAACGTGCAGAACGCGCGGACGCCGGAACTGGCGATGGCCGTGCGCAAGGTGGCGTCGGGGCAGGGGCTGCAGGATTCGGACGCGGCGGAGTGGGTGAAATGACGATCGGTCTGGGACACTATCTCGCGGTCGGCGCCATCCTGTTCACGGTCGGGATCCTCGGCATCTTCCTGAACCGCAAGAACATCATCGTCATCCTGATGTCGATCGAGCTGATCCTGCTCGCCGTCAATATCAACCTGGTGGCGTTCTCGACCTTCCTCGGCGACATCGTCGGACAGGTGTTCGCGCTGCTGGTGCTGACGGTGGCGGCTGCGGAAGCCGCGATCGGTTTGGCCGTGCTGGTGGTCTATTTCCGCAACCGCGGTTCGATCGCGGTTGAAGACGTCAATCTGATGAAGGGTTAGGGCGGGGCATGTATCAGGCCATAGTATTCCTGCCGCTGCTCGGCGCCATTCTGGCGGGGCTGATCGCGATCTTCGGGGCGCATGCGCGCAACCCGAGCGGCGACACGGTGGAACATGCCCACGGGCATGGCGATCACGCCCACGCGGCGGAAGCACATGACGACCATGGTCATGACGATCACGGCCATGACGACCATCACGTTTCCGAGCCGCCGGCTCAGGGCTCGCGCGCGGCCGAACTGATCACGACAGGACTTCTATTCGTTTCGGCGGCGCTGTCGTGGGTGGCGCTGGTCGATGTCGGCTTCATGCACCATGACGCCCGGATCGCGCTGTTCCCGTGGATCAATTCCGGCGATCTGCAGGTGTCGTGGGCGCTCCGCGTCGATACGCTGACCGCCGTGATGCTGGTGGTGGTCACCACTGTCTCGTCGCTCGTGCACCTCTATTCCATCGGTTACATGGACGAGGATCCGTACCGGCCGCGCTTCTTCGGCTACCTCAGCCTGTTTACCTTTGCGATGCTGATGCTGGTGACCGCGGACAACCTGGTCCAGCTGTTCTTCGGCTGGGAGGGCGTCGGTCTCGCCAGCTACCTCCTGATCGGCTTCTGGTATCAGAAGCCCTCGGCGAATGCGGCGGCGATCAAGGCATTTATCGTCAACCGCGTCGGCGATTTCGGCTTCGCGCTCGGCATTTTCGCCGTGTACATGCTGCTCAAGACCACTGATTTCGAGACGATCTTCGCAGGCGCGCCGGGGCTGTCGGGCAAGACCATCAACTTCTTCGGCTGGAACGCCGATGCGCTGACCCTGATCTGCCTGTTGCTGTTCATGGGCGCGATGGGCAAATCGGCCCAGTTCCTGCTGCACACCTGGTTGCCGGACGCGATGGAAGGCCCGACCCCGGTCTCGGCGCTGATCCACGCCGCGACCATGGTGACCGCCGGCGTGTTCATGGTGGCGCGGCTGTCGCCGCTGTTCGAGCTGGCGCCCAACGCGCAGGCCGTCGTGATGTTCTTCGGCGCCACCACCGCGTTCTTTGCCGCGACCGTGGGCCTCGTGCAGAACGACATCAAGCGCATCGTCGCCTATTCGACCTGTTCGCAGCTCGGCTACATGTTCGTGGCGATGGGGGCAGGCGCCTATTCGGTCGGCATGTTCCACCTGTTCACCCACGCCTTCTTCAAGGCGCTGCTGTTCCTGGGCTCCGGCTCGGTGATCTACGCGATGCACCACGAGCAGGACATCCGCAACATGGGCGGCCTGAAGGACAAGATTCCCTATACCTACAGCGTGATGGTGATCGGCACGCTGGCGCTGACCGGCTTCCCGCTCACGGCCGGCTATTTCTCCAAGGATGCGATCATCGAGTCCGCCTACGTCGCGCACAATCCGTTCGCCTACTATGGATTCGCGATGACCGTGATCGCGGCCGGTCTGACCTCGTTCTATTCGTGGCGCCTGATCTTCAAGACGTTCCACGGCGAGCCGCATGACCGGCACCATTACGAGGCCGCCCACGAGGCGCCGATGTGGATGCTGGTCCCGATCGGTATCCTTGCCGCCGGCTCGATCCTGGCCGGCTTCCCGTTCAAGGAAGTGTTCGCGGGCCATGGCGTGGAAGAGTTCTTCCGCGAGTCGCTGAAGATGCACCCGAACATCATCGATGAAATGCATCACGTTCCGCAGACCATCGCCTTGCTGCCGACGGTGATGATGGTGGTGGGCTTCCTGGTGTCGTGGCTGTTCTACATCCGCCGGCCGTACATTCCGGTCCAGCTCGCCAGCGAGCACCAGATGCTCTACCAGTTCCTGCTCAACAAATGGTATTTCGACGAGTTCTATGAGCTCATCTTCGTCCGCCCGACGAAGTGGCTCGGCCGCTTCCTGTGGAAGAAGGGCGACGGCTTCGTCATCGACGGCTTCGGCCCCGATGGCGTCTCGGCGCGCGTGCTCGATGTCACCCGCAACGTGGTGAAGATCCAGACCGGCTACCTCTATCACTATGCCTTCGCGATGCTGATCGGCGTCGCCGGGCTGATCACCTGGTTCATGTTCGGCTTGGGAGGCCAGTAATGACAACCTGGCCCATCCTTTCGGTCGTCACCTTCCTGCCGGTCATCGGCGCGGTGGCGATCTACCTCACCCGCGGCGATGATGAAGCGGCGCGGCGCAATGCGCGCTGGATCGCGCTGTGGACCACGCTGGTCACCTTCGCGGTGTCGCTGATCCTGGTCTGGCGCTTCGACGCCGCCAGTGCGGATTTCCAGTTCGTCGAAAAGGCGAACTGGCTCGCCAGCGGCATCACCTATCACATGGGTGTCGACGGCATTTCGCTGCCGTTCGTGATCCTGACCACCGCGCTGATGCCGTTCTGCATCATCGCGAGCTGGAAGTCCGTCACAGTGCGCGTGCGCGAATACATGATAGCGTTCCTGTTCCTGGAAACGCTGATGGTGGGCACCTTCTCGGCGCTCGACCTCGTGCTGTTCTATCTGTTCTTCGAAGGCGGCCTGATCCCGATGTTCCTGATCATCGGCGTCTGGGGCGGCCCGCGCCGGGTCTATGCGTCATTCAAGTTCTTCCTCTACACGCTGCTCGGCTCGGTCTTGATGCTGCTGGCCATCATGGCGCTGTACTGGAATGCCGGGACGACCGACATCCCGACGCTGATGAACACCGCGGTGCCGCGGTCCTTGCAGACCTGGGCGTGGCTGGCGTTCTTTGCCTCCTTTGCGGTGAAGATGCCGATGTGGCCGGTGCACACCTGGCTGCCGGATGCGCATGTCGAGGCGCCGACCGCGGGCTCGGTGATCCTGGCCGCGATCCTCCTGAAGATGGGCGGCTACGGCTTCCTCCGGTTCTCGCTGCCGATGTTCCCCCTGGCGTCGCATGATTTTGCGCCGCTGATCTTCTCGCTGTCGGTAATCGCCATCGTCTACACCTCGCTGGTGGCCTTGATGCAGGAAGACATCAAGAAGCTGATCGCCTATTCGTCGGTGGCGCATATGGGCTTCGTCACCATGGGCATCTTCGCGGGTACGACCCAGGGTGTCGCCGGCGGCGTGTTCCAGATGGTGTCGCACGGCATCGTCTCCGGCGCGCTGTTCCTCTGCGTCGGTATCGTCTACGACCGCATGCATACCCGCGAGATCGCGGCCTATGGCGGTCTCGTCAACCGGATGCCGCTCTATGCGATGGTGTTCATGGTCTTCACCATGGCCAATGTCGGTCTGCCCGGCACGAGCGGATTCGTCGGCGAATTCATGACGCTGCTCGGCACCTTCAAGGTCTCGATCCCGACCGCGACCATTGCCACGCTCGGCGTCATCCTGTCGGCTGCTTACGCGCTCTGGCTCTATCGCAAGGTGGTGTTCGGCGCGTTGACCAAGCCGTCGCTTGCCAGCATCAAGGATCTGACGCCCCGCGAAAGCCTGACGCTGATGCCGCTGGTGTTCCTCACCATCCTGTTCGGCGTCTATCCGAAGCCGGTGCTCGACATGTCGGCCGCCTCGGTTCAGCAACTCGTCAATAATTACAATGCCGCCGTGACTGCCGTGAAGGCAGCCGCGCTGGTCGCGCAATAACGTAGCGTTTTCAAGCGAAGTGGAAGCCGGTTCGCATGAAGAAAACGCGTCAAGGATAAGAAGGCCATGAGCTTCTCAAGTGCAGGTTATCAGTTGCTGCCGGTGCTGCCGGAGCTGGTGCTGGCCGTCGGCGCCATGGCGCTGTTGATGCTCGGTGCCTATCGCGGGCAGGATACGACCCGGCTCGTCACCACGCTCGCGGTGGTGCTGCTGGTTATCACCGGCGCGCTGGTACTGATGCTACCGGCCGGCAAGCTCACGACCTTCGGCGGCAGCTTCATCGTCGACGACTTCGCCCGCTTCCTGAAGATCCTCGCCATCATCGGCTCGGCGGCGGCGCTGATCCTGTCGACGGAGTTCCTGTCCGACCCGTCGCGGCGCATCTTCGAATATTCGATCCTGGTGCTGCTCTCCACGCTGGGCATGATGGTGCTGATCTCGGCCGCCGACCTGATCATGCTCTATCTCGGGCTCGAGCTGATGAGCCTCGCGCTTTACGTGGTCGCCGCCTCGAACCGCGACAACGCCAAGTCCACCGAGGCCGGCCTGAAGTATTTCGTGCTCGGCGCACTGTCCTCGGGCATGCTGCTCTACGGCGCCTCGCTGATCTACGGCTTCACCGGCACGGTCGATTTTGCTGGCATCGCAGCCGCAGTGAAGACCGGCAGTGTCGGCATCGTGTTCGGCCTCGTCTTCCTGCTGGCTGGGCTCTGCTTCAAGGTATCCGCGGTGCCGTTCCATATGTGGACGCCCGACGTCTATGAAGGCGCACCCACGCCGGTCACGGCGTTCTTCGCCTCCGCGCCGAAGGTGGCCGCGCTTGCGGTGTTCACCCGCGTGACGCTCACCGCGTTCCCCGGCATCGTCCCGCAATGGCAGCAGATCCTCGTCTTCGTCGCCATCGCCTCGATGGCGCTGGGTTCGTTCGCCGCGATCGGGCAGAAGAACATCAAGCGCCTGATGGCCTATTCCTCGATCGGCCATATGGGCTTTGCGCTGGTCGGCCTTGCATCGGGCACGGTGGAGGGCGCGCAGGGCGTTCTGATCTACATCGCGATCTATGTGGCGATGACGCTGGGCTCCTTTGCCGTCATCCTGACCATGAAGCGGAACGGGCAGGCGGTGGAACAGATCAGCGACTTCGCCGGGCTCTCGCGCACCAATCCGATGCTGGCGTTCTTCTTCGCCATGCTCTTGTTCTCGCTGGCCGGCATTCCGCCGCTCGCCGGCTTCTTCGCCAAATGGTACGTGTTTGTGGCCGCGATCAAGGCGGGCCTGTTCACGCTCGCCGTCATCGGCGTGCTGACCAGCGTGGTAGGCGCGTTCTACTATCTCACCATCGTCAAGGTGATGTATTTCGACGAGCCGGCCGGCCAGGTCGAGCCGATGCGCATCGAATTGCGCACGGTGCTGGCGGTTGCCGGCATCTTCAACATCTTCTTCTTCGTCTATCCGGGGCCGCTGGTCAGCGTCGCCACGGCGGCAGCGAAGTCGCTGTTCTAGGATGACCTTCGCACTCGGTCCCAGGGCCTCATCGACGGGCTACGCTCTCGCCGCCTTCGACCGGATCGGTTCGACCAACGCCGAAGCCATGGCCCGCGCTCGCGATGGCGAGCGCGGCCCGATGTGGTTCGTGACAACGGAGCAGACGGCGGGCCGAGGCCGCCGGCAGCGCGCCTGGATCGCGCCGCGCGGCAACCTCGCCAGCAGCATCCTCGAAATCATGGACGTCTCTCCCGGTGTCGCGGCAACGCTGGGTTTTGCCGCAGGGCTGTCGCTGGAAAGCGCGCTGCAGAAGCTCAGCATCGAAGCCAATTTGCGCCGCGCCGGCGCCGAGCCTCTGAGATACGCCCTGAAATGGCCCAATGACGTCATGGCGGACGGGCAGAAGCTCGCCGGCATCCTGCTGGAGGCCGAGGCTGTGGCCGGCAATCGCCTAGCCGTGGTGGTCGGTATCGGTACCAACGTCATTGCCGCGCCTGAGGGCACGCCGACGCCGGCGACCTCGCTGGCCGCGCTCGGCGTCAGCGTCAGCGCGGAGGAAGTGTTTACGGCACTGTCGGAGGCTTGGGCCGAGTTCCGCGGCATCTGGGACAATGGCCGTGGCTTTGCCGAAATTCGAAAACTGTGGCTGGAGCGCGCGTTCGGACTTGGCGAGCGGGTCGCGATCCAGACCGGAGCCGCGACGGTCGAAGGCGCGTTCGATACCATCGATGAAACCGGCTGCCTGATCGTCCGCACGGCCGAGGGCAAGCGTATTCCGATCGCCGCGGGCGAAGTCTATTTCGGCGCCGCGGCGTCTGTGGGAGCGGCCTGATGGCGCGGCCGGATGAACTGACCTTTGCGCCGCTCGGCGGTGTCGGCGAGATCGGCATGAACCTGTCGATCTATGGGCTCGGCAACCGCCACCAGCGCTCCTGGCTCGCGGTCGATCTCGGCGTCTCCTTCGGCGACGAGGAGCACCTGCCGGGCATCGATTTGATCATGCCTGACATCAGCTTCCTGGAGAAAGAGCGCAACAACCTAATGGGCCTGGTGCTGACGCACGCCCATGAGGATCATTTCGGCGCCATCATCGACCTCTGGCCGAAACTTCAATGCAAGGTCTATGCGACCAAATTCAGCGCCGCGCTGTTCGAGGCCAAATGCGCCGCCGAGCGCAATCCGCCCAAAATCCCGGTAACGGTGGTTCCCTCGGGTGGCCGGATCAATCTTGGGCCGTTCACCGTCGAATTCATCCCGGTCGCGCATTCAATCCCAGAGTCGCATGCGCTGGCGATCCACACCTCCGCCGGTACCGTGCTGCACACCGGCGACTGGAAGATCGATCCGACGCCGATCATCGGCCTTCCGACCGACGAGCGGCGCCTGCGCGAACTCGGCGATGCCGGTGTGCTGGCGCTGGTCGGCGATTCCACCAACGCGGTGCGGGACGGACGCTCGCCCTCGGAAACCGAGGTCGCCGCGACCATCGCCAAGCTGGTGATGGCCGCCAAGGGCCGCGTTGCCGTCACCACCTTCGCCTCCAACGTCGCCCGCCTCAAGGCGGTTGCGGACGCCGCCAAGGCCGCCGATCGCGAGGTGGTGGTGGTCGGCCGTGCCATGGAGCGCGTGGTGCAGGTCGCCCGCGAGACCGGTTATCTCGAAGGCGTGCAGAATTTCCGCGGCGCCGACTATTACGGCCATTTCCCGCCGGACAAGGTGCTGGCGCTGTGCACCGGCAGCCAGGGCGAGCCGCGGGCAGCGCTCGCCCGGATCGCCAATAACGACCATCCGCAGGTGACGCTGAACAAAGGCGACAGCGTGATCTTTTCCTCGCGCACCATCCCCGGCAACGAGAAGGCGGTGGGCGCCATCATCAACGGGCTGGTGGCGCAGGGGATCGAGGTCATCACCGACCGTACCGATCTCGTCCACGTCTCCGGCCATCCGCGCCGCGACGAGCTGCGCGACATGATCACCTGGGTGCGCCCGCAGATCCTGATCCCGGTCCATGGCGAGGCGCTGCATTTGTCAGAGCATGCCAAGCTCGCCCGCGCCGCCGCCGTGCCGAAGGTCCTGACCTGCCGCAATGGCGATCTGGTCAGGCTCGGCCCCGGCGACCCCGCTATTATCGACGAATTGCCGTCGGGCCGGATCTACAAGGACGGCGCGATCCTGGAGGATTCCAAATCCCGCGCCGTGGTGGAACGGCGGCGGATGGGGTTCGCCGGATGCGCCTTCGTGGCAATCGGCGTGACCGACAAGGGCGAGCTGGCCGACGATCCCGAGGTTGATCTCGTCGGCGTCCCCGAGAAGAATGCGGCTGGCGAGATCATCGACGAGATCGTGTTCGATACGGTGGTCACGACCGTCGAAGGCCTGCCGCGGGCGCGGAGGCGCGATCCGGACGCCACAGCGGAATCGGTCCGCCGCGCGGTGCGGGCGGTCATCAACGAGCAATGGGGCAAGAAGCCGATTTGCGTCGTTCATGTTCTGGTGGTTTGAGGTAGAAAGCGTCCGGACGGCTGGCCGCCGGAAACGAAGTAGGGAGTAGGGCGTCATGCTGGGCCGGCTCAATCATGTGGCAATCGCGGTCAAGGATGCGGAAAAGGCTGCCAAAATCTATGGCGGCGCGTTCGGCGCCGAAATCTCCGGCGCGGTGCCGCTGCCGGAGCATGGCGTCATCACCGTGTTCGTGACGCTGCCCAACACCAAGATCGAATTCATCCAGCCGCTCGGTGACGCCTCGCCGATCGCCAAGTTCGTCGAGCGCAACGCCGACGGCGGCATCCATCACATCTGCTACGATGTGCCTGATATCATCGCCGCGCGCGACAAGCTGATCGCGGAGGGCGCGCGCGTGCTCGGCGACGGCATGCCGAAGATCGGTGCGCATGGCAAGCCGGTGCTGTTTTTCCACCCGAAGGATTTCTCCGGCGCGCTCGTCGAAATCGAACAGGCCTGAACCCTTATGGCCTACAGCATCTCAACCGCGCTTGCGATCTACTTCGTGCTCTGGTGGGTCGTGCTGTTCGTGACGCTGCCGTTCGGCGTCCGCAGCCAGCATGAGGATGGGGAGGGCGCGCCCGGCACCGACCCCGGCGCGCCGGTGATGGCGCGGATGGGCTGGAAGCTGCTCTGGACCACGCTGATCTCGGGCGTGGTGTTCGGCATCGGAATGTGGGCCTATCACCAGGGGCTTTTGAATATCGAGCGGCTGTCGAAGCTGATGGGTCTGCCGTTCTGATCCGGCGCGATCTGAAAAGGCGCTAGTCGAACGCGACGCCAATTCGTTTTTCGTTTCGCCAGGCAACCCGGCAGTAGCGACGCGTGTGAGTGCCCGAGATCACCAACCAGAAGCTATCGGGAATGCCGAGTTGGCTGGCAACTTCAATCGCGGCACCCGTGTCAGATACGTTCCGGATGGTGCAGTCGATGACGCCGCCATTGAACTCGATCGATCCTGCCTTCAATACCCGGTGCCGGGGCGCCGCGCGATGGTTGTTCATGATCTGAAGCGGTTCAGGCGCCTTGGGCTTTTCTTCCTTCGCCGTTTGTTGCTGCAGCAGCCCTTGGGCGTGCCGCGTTGCGGTCTGGATGGTTTCGTCCGTTAGTGTAGGCCGGATTCTGGCCCAGGCGAGCCGGAAGCGGACCTGGCAGTCCTTGAAATTGATGGCGGGCCCCCGGTCATTGGGGGTCGGGGGAAGCCCATAGACCGTGCAGGCCCACCACCAGTGCGGGCCGTCCGCCTGCTTCATGATCCGTCCGATCGGGAAGCCGCGCCAGACCACCTCAAAGTCGTCGTCCTGGCGGGCGCCGCCAACGACGGTGGGCCGCAATGCAATCGTTTCCAGATCGTCAGTCGTCATCGGATGTCCCTGATCCGATCATGTAGGCCGGATGATACCGTTAGTCACATCCGGGCGATCGGGACAATAGCCCGCTGGCCGAAATCATTGGTAAATTCCGGCTCTGACAAATCCGGCGGGATCGGCTAGTTGTGCCGCCGGGTCAGTTCCACCTGGGGGAAATCAATGAATTTTCAGCGCATTTTATTATTGTTTGTTGTCCTGCTCGCCGCCGGCCTTGCCGGATCGTTCTACATGAACTGGAAAATCCTGGGGCAGCTTCGGACAGTGAAAGCCTTCGTTGAGAGCTCCGTCTTCGCCGATGCGGTCGCGGCCTGCGAGAGGGCGCAGAGCACGACCCCATTCAAATGGACCGATGGCAAGCGGACCGCGGTCATTGGCCTGACCTCCGTGAAGCTGAACAAGGACACGATCATCCCAAGCTACACGCTAGTCGCCGATAGCGTGTTTTGCGACTATGACCCGATCAAGAAAAAGGCCGATATCGGCTCGAACTTCCTGGAACGGGAAACATTCTAGGCGCTGGCGATACGTGGTGCGTGAGTTCGCAAATGGCGTCGGAAGAAGCCGAAGGGATCATCGATCTGTACCAGCGCAAGGCACTGGACTGGATCGAGAGTCGAGCGCGCACCAAACTTATTGAAAAGCCATGGCTCGACCGTTTCCGGGCGCTGCTGCCGCCTGCGGGCCCGATCCTCGATCTCGGCTGCGGCTCCGCCGAGCCGATGGCCGCTTATCTGATCGGGCTTGGTCATCCCGTCACTGGCGTGGATTCCTCCTCGACCATGATCGAGGTTTGCCGAAAGCATTTTCCCAAGCAGGAATGGATCGTGGCCGATATGCGTCGGCTTGCCTTGCAGCGGCAATTCTCCGGCATCCTGGCGTGGGACAGTTTCTTTCATCTGTCTTGCGACGATCAGCGCCGGATGTTTCCGCTGTTTCGCGAACACGCAGCGCCGAACGCGGCGCTGATGTTCACCAGCGGTCCCGTGCATGGCGAGGCAATCGGGAGTTTTGCAGGCGAGCCGCTGTACCATGCGAGCCTCGCTCCGGCCGAATATCGTTCATTGCTCGATCAGAACGGGTTTCGCGTGGTGGTGTATATCGCCGAAGATCCCGACTGCGGCGGCCACACCATCTGGCTCGCGCAGCTCATTTGAGACGTTGGGACAACTGTGGACGGTGAACGCGCTGGCCGCCGGCAACGCCTTGCGGCTATGATCCAGCCAAGAAAGGCCGGATCAAGTTCCTGAAACGGGAGTGAACCGCAACTCCCGGCGCCGGCATGGGGGGAGACCACGATGAGTTCACAGCGCCGATCATTGGCTGATCCGCGGGAGAGCGAGTATCGAATTCTTCACGAGGCCGATCTGCGGGATTACCTCGCAGGACTTCCGGAGGTCGCCGGATGGCTCGGCGGCGCACCCGCGTCATGGTCGATCAGCGAAGTCGGTGATGGCAACCTCAATCTCGTATTCATCGTCAAGGGTGCGGCGGGCGGCGTTGCCGTCAAGCAGGCGCTGCCTTACGTGCGCCTCGTCGGCGAAAGCTGGCCGCTGCCGCTGTCGCGCTCGCATTACGAATATCTGGCGCTGACGCATCAGGCGCGGCTGGCGCCCGGTCTGGTGCCTGTTGTGCTGCACCACAACGAGGGGCTGGCGCTTGTCGTCATGGAATTGCTCAAGCCGCATATCATCATGCGCAAGGGGCTGGTGGCCGGCACGCTCTATCCCCGCTTTGTCGGAGACATCACGACCTTTCTGGCGCGGACGCTGTTTTTCTCGTCCGATCTGGCGGTGACGGCCGCGCACAAGAAGGAGGGGATCGCCGCCTTCGCCGGCAACCATGCGCTCTGCAAGATCACCGAGGATCTGATCTTCACCGATCCCTACCGCGAGGCCGAGCAGAACCGTTGGACGCAGCCCTGGCTCGATGCGACCGCGGCGGCCTTTCGCGAAGACCTCGACCTGCATATTGCGATATCGCGGCTCAAGCTCAAATTCATGGCCTCTCCGGAAGCCCTGATCCATGGCGACCTCCACACCGGCTCGATCATGGTGACGGAAAGCGCAACCATGGTGATCGATCCTGAATTTGCGTTCTATGGACCGATGGGCTTCGACGTCGGCGCGGTCATCGCCAATCTCCTGATGGCTTATCTGGCGTCCGCCGGTCACGAGCGCTCACTGGGCGAACGGCGGCTGTTCGAGGCCTGGGTGCTGGAAACGATCGAAGACGTCTGGAACGAGTTCGCCCGTGAGTTCCTCGAGCTCTGGCGCACGGAAGGCCACGGCGACGCCTATCCGCGAACGTTGTTTCCCGGCGAGGCAGGAGCTGCGCGTCTGGAGGCCGAGCGTCAGGCCTACATGGCGCGGCTGTTCCGCGACACCGTCGGCTTCTCGGCCGCGAAAATCATCCGCCGCATTCTGGGGCTGGCCCACAACATCGATTTCGAACTGATCGAAGACCCGAAGCGGCGAGCGATCTCCGAGGCGCGCAGCCTGCGGCTGGCGCGGGCAATGATGGTGGATGCGGCTTCATTTCCAACGATCGGCGCCGTGACAAAAGCGGCGCGCGAGATTCGCGACTGGCAGCCGGATTTCCGTTGATGCTCCCCGCGGGGATGGTTGCTCTAAGTGGGGGGCCGCTCGCGCAAGCGCTGCGCATGGACGTTGATGATAGCCGCCAGCAGGATCATACCGCCGATCAAATCTTCAAGCCTGAAACGCGCGCAATAGCTACGACGGCAAGCGTTCGATGGTTCCAGAATTAACCGCCAGCGCGGACATCAAGGTTAACTAACAAGCTTACTCAAGGGATTCGGTTTGCTCGCTTCCACAGGCAAGCTAACCGTCGAAGCTGCATTTTTCGAGACAGTTGTTGTCTCTGCTCACATTTTTCATTCAGGGAGCATTCCCATGGTACGGGTAGCAAAACCGCCGATTCTCGATGCGATCGATCTTGAGCGCGAGATTGAAAAAGAGTTTCGCAAATTTCCGCCCCACGAATCCGGGCCGACCGAATTCGCGCCGCCCTCGGTGCGCGCTCCCGATTTAGGGATGCCGGATTATGTGGAGCACAACGACGGGGCCACGGAGATCGGCAGGCTGTCGGCGGAAGCCGTCGTTCGCGAATACGAAGCTGCGGCAAAGGACATCGAGGCCCTGGGCGTTGAACTCATGGAACAGGCCAGGCAGTGCGAGGCCATGACTCGCGAGGCGCTCGTGGTGACCGAAGAACTGAAGGAAACCGCGGCGCGCTACCGCGCGGAGGCCAAACGCGTCTTCGTTCAAATTGAGAGCTGTTCTTTGTTGACGGCGGAAGTCCGCAAGATCTGCGAGGAAATGAAGGAAAAGATCGCAGCTCCGGCCATGGCCGAAGCCAAAGCCGGGGAGTAAAGCGAGCCACACCGCAGTCCTATTCGGCGGTCCTCTCCCGCAGCCGCTGCGCATAGACGTTGATGATGAGCGCCGCCAGCAGGATCAGGCCGCGGATCAAAATCTTCAGAAAACTGTCGATGTTGACGTGGTCGAGGCCGTTGTTAAGGACGCCGAGCACGAACAGGCCGACGATGGTGTTGCCGATGCCGCCGCGGCCGCCAAAGAGACTGGTGCCGCCGACAACGACGGCGGCGATCGAGTCCAGCAAATAAGTGTCGAACTCGTTCTGCTGCGCGCTGCCGAAATGAGCGACGCCGAGCATGCCGCCGATGCCGGCGCAGACGGCTGAAATCACCATCACGCTGCCGAGGATGAGCTTGACGTTGAGGCCGGAATATTCGGCGGCCTCGCGGTTTCCGCCAACCATGTAGACGTAGCGGCCGAAGCGGGTGTAGGTCAGCACCAGATGGCCGCCGAGCAGCATCAGCGCTGCCACGATCACGATCCAGGGAATGCCGCCGATGGATGTCGATCCGAGCGTCGAGACCAGCGGCGGCACCTTGTAGGCGATCTGGCCGCGCACGAGTAGCGCCGAGATGCCGGCCGCGATCTGCATCATTGCCAGCGTCATGATGAAGGAGGGGATGCCGATGACCGTCAACCCGAACGCGTTGACGAGGCCGAGCAGGGCGCAGAGCGCCAGCGCCAACAAGATCGCGGCCCATCCGGGCATCGGGACATTGGCGATGTTGACGTAGGATTCCTGCAGCGTGAAATAGGCAACTGCGATGCCAGTGACGTTGGCAATCGCGGCGATCGAGAGGTCGATCTCGGCGCAGAGGATTACGAAGGTGAGGCCGACGGCGATGATGCCGGTAACCGAAATCTGGGTGAGGATGTTGCCGAAATTGTCGAGCGTCGCAAAAGAGGGGCTTGCGACCGCGAAGAACGAAAACAGGCAGATCAGCGTCAGGAACGGCGCGATGTTGCGCATCTGGGAGCGCAGTATCGCGGCGAGCCGGTGCGGGCGTTTGCGATCTGCCGCGACTGTCACGCTGTCACCGGTCGTCATGTCGCTCTCCTCATGCCGCCTCGAGCAGGCGGTCCTTGCTGATCCGTTCGTTGGAAAACTCCCGCACCACCGCGCCGCGCTTGAGCACGATGACGCGGTCGGCGAGCGACAGCACCGTCTCCGGCTCGGTGGACAGCACGATGACGGCGAGCCCCTTGGCGCGCAGATCCCTGACGATGTGGATGACGTCGTCCTTGGCGCCAACGTCCATGCCGCGGGTCGGCTCGCACAGCACGAGCAGCCGCGGCGGGTAGCTCAGCCATTTCGCCAGCGCCACCTTCTGCTGATTGCCGCCGGACAGCATGCCGAGATCGAGCTCCACCGCCGCCGGGCGGATCCGCAACTGGTCGACCTGCCGCGTGGCGATCTCGCGCTCACGCGACGGCTTGAGCAGCAGGGATGAAATCCGGTCGAGGACGCTGATCGAGATGTTCTTGTAGACCGGCTCCTGGTGGAACAGCATGTCGCGCCGGCTCTCGGGCACGAAGGCAATCCCGGCGCGCCGCGCATCGGCCGTGCTGCGGAAGCTCTTTTGGTCGCCTGCCACCGTCAGCGAGCCCTGATCGGGTCTCAGTTTGCCGAACAGGATTCGCGCCAGTTCGAGCTGGCCGCATCCCATAAAACCGTAGATGCCGAGCACTTCGCCGGCGCGGACGTCGAACGAAACATCGCGCAGGCTGCGGGAGAGCGAGAGCCCGTTCGCGTTCAGCACGACCGGCCTTTCGGCGGCCGGCGGCAGCATAATGTCGTGCGTATAGGTCTCCTCCAGCGCCTCGCGGCCCTTGCCGATCATCGCCTCGATCAGGGCGGACTTGCTGGTCTGGGCGGCCCTGGTTTCCGCGACCTTCCTGCCGTTGCGGAACACGGTCACGACATCGGAGACGCGCAAGATGTCCTCGATGAAATGCGAAATGAAGACGATGCTGGTGCCTTCGTCCCGCAACCGCTTCAGCGTCGCGAACAGCCGCTCCACTTCCGGCGGCGATAGCGCCGAGGTCGGTTCGTCCAGGATGATGATGCGCGCGCCCGAGAACAGCACGCGGGCGATCTCGATCAGTTGCTGCAACCCGATCGGCAGGTCGCCGAGCCGTGACATCGGGTCGACGTCGATGCCGAACCGCTTGAGTTGCTCGCCGGCTTCGCGCGCCATGCGCCGCCATTGCACGAAGCCGAGGCGGTTGGTCGGCTGGTTGCCGAGAAAGACGTTCTCGGCCACCGACAGGTCGGGCGCCACGCTGAGTTCCTGATGCACCATGGCGATACCCGCAGCATGGGCGTCGCGCACCGACCGGAATCGGGTTTCCTTTCCGTCCAGGATGAAGCGGCCGGAAAAATCCGCATGCACGCCGGCGATGATCTTCATCAGCGTGCTTTTGCCTGCACCGTTCTCGCCGACGAGACCGTGGATCTCGCCGGCGGTCAGCGCGAAATCGACACCACGAAGGGCTTCGACGCCGCCGAAGGCCTTCGTGATCTCTTGCAGTTCGAGGATGGGCTGTTGTCCCGCGGGCATGCTGGTTCAGATCAGGAAGTGGTCCTCCATCCATTGCATGCCGGCGGCGTTGGCCTTGGTCACGACCGGTCCGTCCGTGATGACGTGCTTCGGAATGCCCTGTCCGCTCTTCTCGCCTCCGGTCACTGCGGCGACACCGGCGACGATGGCGCCGCCATGGATACGGCAGGAGGGATTGCGCACGGTCGCGAACATACGGCCTTCGCTCACCGCCTGGATCGCCGGCGGCATGGCGTCGACGCCGCCGATCAGGATGTTGGTGCGGTTGCGCGCCTTCATGATGTTGTAGGCGGCCAGCGCCATGTCGTCATTGTGGAAGAAGGCCGCGTCGATCTGCGGGTGCTTCGTCAGGTAGGTCTCCCATAGCCGAGCTGTCTTCGAGACGTCCCAATCGGCGGGCTGGGTGTCGAGCACCTCGATGTTCGGGAACTGCTTGACGACGGACTCAAAACCCTTGGCGCGGCCCTGTGCGCCGGTATGGCCGAGCGCGCCTTGCGTCATGATGATCTTGCCCTTGCCGCCCATGGCGTTGCAGAGCGCCTGGGTTACCGACGCGCCCATGAATTCATTGTCGGGCGCCAGGAACGAATGCACCTTGATCTGGTCGAGCGGCGCGATCAGCGTGTCCATGTCGATCACGGGAATGCCGGCGTCGATCATCTTCTGCACCGGCTGGGTCAGCGTGCCGATGCCGAATGCCTGGATGGCGACAAAATCCCATTTCTGCGAGGCCATATTGTCGATCGCGGCGCGCTGCTTGACCGCGTCGAGCTGGCCGTCGAACCAGGTGACCTCGACGTTGAACAGCTTGCCCCACCACTCCGCCGCCTGCTTGCCCTGGGCGCACCAGGTCGCCTGCAGGCCGGCGTTGGAGAACGCCGCCTTCAGCGGTTTCTCCGAGCGTGTGGCTGCCGCCAGCGCCGGGTTTATGCCCAATCCTCCGAGCAGGGCGGTCGCTGCGCCAGCCGCGCCCGCCGCCTGAAGAAGGTCGCGTCTGGTCGTTGCGGATTTGTCAGTTCCGGACATCGTTTGCTCCCTCGTTTTGTCTTTGTTATCGCCCTCGGCGTCGATTGCACGCACCGCGGATCGAGGCAGTCTTTCACACTCGGCGCGGTTCCGCCACCGGATGACTTGATCGTCCGTATCAATGAGATCAGGGAAACTTCGGTGCTCGTCGCTTCACTGCGCTGCAACGAGACTTTCGATGTCGCCGAGCAATGTCCGCCACGCCGCGTCGATGTCATCAGACCATTCCGGGCCGATGACCTCACGCAGCGTCTGCGCGACGATGCCGAAGAACGCGACGAACAAGTCGCGCGGCGTGCCAGCGCATGATCCGCCAAAGTGTGCACGGTTTGGTGACAAGATCATGCGCCGATTCAAATGAATAGCGCGCGATCGGACGCAAAACCGGCTTCCACTTTTGCTGATCGCGCGCGGGCGTCGTGCGAGGAGACTTCCGATGTGATCAGGCGGAAATGGCCGGTGCGTTCGCCGGCAAAGTCCAGGATGGCGTCGATCGTAATTGCCAGCATCGAACCCTTGACGAGTTCGCTGCCCTCGGTGCGGAACATCGTCTGCGCTTCTGGATGCGCCTCGAACAGGTGGCGATAGACCAGCGGCGTGAGATCCGCGCAGCGCTCGGCGGCGAGTTCAAAGCTTCGCTCGATCGGATTTGACGATGCCGTCATTATTGTTTGCGATCGTCTCGAAAAAAAAGAGCAGGGCTCGGAGCCCTGCTCAAAAATTGTGTCGACCCTTAATTTCCTCGAAAATTTAGATTTGATCTTGATTGTCGAGGCGACGCTGCTTGTGCGCGTCAGGGCTCCTCCCGAGACTTGGACCACCAAGCTTTGCCTCTCGGCCAGCCTGAGGTTGAATTGGTAGACCATCTTTTTCGTCTTGTCACCATTTTCGGCAACGTTTGTTCAAAATTCCAGCACTCTGCGAAATGATTGGGAAATTGCTACCGTTGGTTGTTGGTTTAGCTACAATACGCCCGAGGCTTGGTATCGGGGTAGGGCGCCCTTCAAATGCTGCAAAAGGCATCTTTTTTCGCCAGCTTTACTCCTTGAAGCTGCAACATAGTTCCGGGAACCTCGTCTCGACTTCGGACCCCTGAGATGATTAAGGTCTGAAGCGGATAGGTTTGCGATGCGTCGGCGGCTGAAGAATTTCCTGCCAATAGTCCTGATTGCGCTACTGGTGCAGATTTTTGCACCGGTCGGCGCATGCTGGGCGGCCAGCATCGCGGCCTCCGATCCGCTCACCGGCGCCGTGATCTGCCATGGCAATGGTGCGCCCGGTGCCGGGCAGTCCGATCAGGCCAATCACCGCGCCCACGACGGATGCTGTTCGGTCTGCAGTGTGCTGCAGACCGGCGCCCCGATCGACACGCCAAAGATTGCCGACATCGTTACTGTCGATCGCCAGCCCGAGCGCGTGGTCTGGATCGAATTCACGCCTGACCGGTTCGCCTCCCGCGCCGGCTCGCACGCGCAGGCGCGCGCGCCACCCTCCGTTTCCTGACCTCCATCCCTGTCGAGATTGGTGCGGCCTTCGGCCGTCACGGTTGATTCACATGAGCAGCCCGGCAGAAGGCCGGCGTCAGGATCGTTCCCATGTTTCGTTATCGTGCCCTTGCCGGGGTGAGCACGCTTGCATTGTGCAGCGTCTCGCTGGCGTTTCCCTCGGCAACACAGGCGCAGACGGCCAGTCAAAGCCTGCCGGCCGTGACGGTCGACGCGCCGCGAACCGCCGCGGCCAGGCCTGCGGCCCGCAGGCCGGCGGCTCGTTCCGCCGCCAGGACGCAGGCGCGGCAGCCGCTGGCCATCGCGCCAACGGCTCCCTCCCTGACCGCCGGTATCACGCCAAGCGTGGCGCGCGCGCTGCTGTACCAGGCGCCGGCCGGCCAGACCCAGACCACGATCGATCGCAGCCAGTTCGACAACCGGCCGGCATTCTCCGTGGCCGACGTGCTGCGCGAGAGCCCGGGCATTTCGGTGAAGCAGGGCAACGGGCCCCGCGATATCGGCATCTCGATCCGCGGTTCAAATGCCCGCAACGGCTTTGGCATCCGCAATCTCGTGATTTTCGATGACGGTTTTCCGGTCACGCAACCGGACGGGCTTTCCCGCAGCGACCTGATCGATCCCAAGGCCTATGGCGCGATTGACGTCATCCGCGGGCCGTCGTCGGCGCTCTTTGGCAACTATGCCACCGGTGGCGCGCTCAATTTCCGCACCCGGCCGGGCCGTACCATCGACGGGGTCGAATACGGCGTCGAAGGCGGCAGCTTCGGCTATCTCAACAATTACCTCGCCGCAGGCAAGCAGGTCGGCAATTTCGAGTACTCGCTGTTTACGAGCGACGCGCGCGGCGATGGGTTTATCCAGAACAGCTGGTTCAATACCCAGACCGTGAATTTTCTCGGCACCCTGCACGCGACGCCCAACGACCGTTTCACGGTCAAGTTCATCAACAACAATCTCGATACAAGGCTGCCGGTTAGGCTGTCGCTCAATCAATATTACCAAAACCCATTCCAGCAGGGCTGCGAGATGGCCGGCGTCGCCGGCTGCGGAACCGTCTCCCTCTTCAACAACGGCTTCAACGGGACCAGAACGCCGCTCACCGCCATACAGGCCGGCCTCGGCCGCGAGGATCGCCGCACCATCGTCGGCGGACGGTGGGAGCACGATTTCGACAACACGACCACCTGGCGCAACCAGTTCGTGTTCGACGATCGCAACATCAATCAGCCGACGGGAACAACCAGCGCGATCGGTGACTTCCCGTCCTACAATTACATGAGTGACGTGACCAAGCGCGGCGAAATCCTCGGCATGGAATCGACGACGTATTTCGGCGCGTTCTACAACACGCTGACGGCATCGAGCGATACGCGCAACGTGATGCCGGGCGGCAATGCGAAGCTTGGTCTGTTGCAAAGCAATACCTGGAGTTCCACCACGAACTACGGTGTCCGCGCGCGCGAAGAGCTCAAGCTCGCTCCCAATCTGACGGCCATTGCCGGCATCGGATGGGAAACCACGCTTTTGAAGGGGATCAATACATCCTACGCCTACAACACGCCCAACGTCCCGACGGCGACGCCGAGACTAGTGTCTGCCGACAGGCAATTCCAGAACACCGCGCCGGAACTGGCGCTGCTCTACAAGCTGAATCCGGAGTGGCTGCTTCGCGCGCGCGTTGCCACCGGATACGGCACGCCACAGGTCGGCAACCTCTTCGTCGATTCCACGGGCGCCAGCGGCAACAACACGCAACTGAAAGCGCAAAAGAACCTGGGCTATGATCTCGGCTTCGACTGGACGCCGAACAGCGCGCTGAAGTTCAGCGTGACCGGCTTCTACGAGTTCTTCAGGGACGAACTCGTGACTCAGGCAACGCCTGCTGGTGCCCCCAACGCAAGCTTCACCTTCAACGCGCCCAAGTCGGAGCATCGCGGGGTGGAGTTGGCCGCTGACTGGAAGTTCTATCCCGGCTGGCGTTTCACGGCGGCGTATACCTATCTCGATCAATACTACACTGAATATACGGAAACTCTCAGGAGCCCCGGCGCAGGTGGAGCGGCCTTCAACTTCAATCGCGCGGGCAACAAGATTCCCGGCGTATCACCGCACGAGCTGACGGCGCGGCTTGGCTATGACCAAATGTGGGGCCCCTTGGCAGGCTTTGGCGCGTTTGTCGAAGTGCAGTGGAAAGACGCGTTCTATATGGACAACGCCAATCTGCTGAAGGCGCCCGGCTACGAATTGGTCAATCTCAACGTGCACTACAAGACGGACCTCCAGTCCGACTACTTCAAGTCACTGAATGTCTACTTTGAAGTTAGAAACGTGTTCGACCGCACGTATGTAGCTTCGGCCAACAATATCGCGAATACGGTGCAAGCAACGGGCATTCCGGACGGTGCGATCGCATTGGCGGGTACGACCGGCTCGATCTACGCGGGATCGCCGCGCGCGTTCATGGCCGGAATGAAACTGGCGTTCAAATGACTGGACAGCCCTGCAGGAGGAATAAAGCCATGCTGCGAATGAGCCTGCTCGCGACGTTCGCTTTCTCGCTTTGCCACACGGCTGCGAATGCGCAGATGAGCCATCACCAGCATGCCTCGGAAGCGGCATGCGAGGAGACAGCGCTGCGCTGCGCGTCGAAAGTCGCACCGGCCTTTGCGCAAGACGGAACGCTGTGGCTCGCCTTCATGGCGGGCGGCCACATCTCGGTGGCTAGTTCGAAGGATGAAGGGCGCAGCTTTTCAACCCCGGTTCAGGTGACACGCGAAAAGCTCACGCTCGATTGGGGGCCGGACGCGCGCCCGCAGATCGTTGTCGAGAAGAACGGCGGCATTGCGCTGGCGTTTTCGCGCTTCAGGGACAAGGCTTTTAATGGCCAGGTGCTGACCACCAGGTCGGCCGATGGCGGCCAAAACTTTGCCGAGCCGCAGCCGATCACAGCGAGTAACGAGAGCCAGCGCTTTGTAGCGCTCGGTCTTGATGCTGATGGTTCGGTGTTTGCGGCCTGGATCGACAAGCGCAACCGGGTGCCAGCGCAACAGGAGGGCAAGAAGTACGAGGGGGCAGGGCTGTTCTTCGCCTCGTCGAAGGACGGTGGCGCGACCTATTCCGAGACGCGGCTGGCAAGCGACAACACCTGCGAATGCTGCCGGCTCGGTCTTGCATTCGCAGGCCCCGGCCGTCCCGTGGTGGTGTTCAGGAACATTTTCGAGGGCGGCGTGCGGGATCATGCGATCATGACGTTCACCGATCCGGCGACGCCGGGCGAGGTTCGCCGCGTCAGTCATGACGAGTGGCAGATCGCCGCGTGCCCGCATCATGGTCCCAGTCTTTCCATCTCGTCCGCGGGCACTTACCACGCGACCTGGTACACCAACGGCAAGGCCCGCAAGGGGCTGTTCTATGCCCGCTCGCAAGACGAGGGCCGCACATTCTCCGATCCGCTTCCGCTCGGCCGCGCCGACCGCAATCCGACGCGGCCATATGTTCTTGCCGGCCCGCACGCCACCACCGTGGTCTGGAAGGAGTTCGACGGCGAGAAGACCGCGGTCAGCGCGATGACCTCGCATGACGAGGGCAAGAGCTGGTCGAAGCCGGTCGCGATCGCCACGACGACTGACACCTCCGATCACCCGCTGCTGGTCAGCAACGGACAGAAGATCTACCTATCCTGGATGACCAAGGCCGACGGCTATCGCCTTCTGCCGATCGGAGACGGATCATGAAGCGCCTCCTGCTCGCCGTTATTTTCCTTATTGCCTGTCTGGGCGCCGCGCCGGGAGCGGAGACGCCGTCCGAGCTCAAGCCGTTCGTGCGCGGAAGCTGGCAGGAAATGCTGCGCTCGCACGCCGGGCGTCCGACACTGGTGCATTTCTGGGGTGTCACCTGCGGCCCGTGCAAGGTCGAACTGCCGCTGCTCGGGCAATTCATGAAGGACCATTCCGAGGTCGACGTCGTGATGATCAGCGCCGATCTCGTCCCGAATCTGGCCGGCGCAACCCGGGCGATGCTGCAGAAGTCGGGGCTCGCGTCGGCGGAAAATTGGATTTTCAGCGACGGCTTTGTCGAACGCCTGCGGTTCGAGATCGACCCGGCCTGGCAGGGCGATATCCCGCGCACGCTCCTGATCGCGCGGGATGGAACCGTCACCACGATCGAAGGTTCAGCAGAAATACCGGACCTCGAAAAATGGTCGGTTCAGCAAAAGGCCGCGAACAAATAAGGACGCAATCCCGCTATTGTGAACATGAACGTTGCATTCTCAAGTTAATGCAACGGCGGCCTCGGTCGTCCGTTGTGCCGGCCATACTTCATAGATCGAAAGACATCCGATGAAACCTGTCCTGCCATTCTTCGCCTTCGCCACCCTGTTTGCTTTCCTGGGCACGCCCGCGCACGCCCAGGAGGTCAAGGCCGGCGACCTCGTCATCACGCAGGCTTGGAGCCGCGCGACGCCGAGCGGCGCGAAGGTCGCTGGCGGCTATCTCACCATCGAGAACAAGGGCGCGTCACCGGATCGGCTGGTTGGCGGCTCCGGCGATATCGCCGGCAAGGTCGAGGTTCACGAGATGGCCATGAACAACGGCGTCATGACCATGCGATCGCTCGACAAGGGGTTGCCGATCGAACCCGGCAAGACCGTCAAGCTCGCGCCGGGCGGCCATCATCTGATGCTGATGGACCTCAAGCAGCCATTCAAGCAGGGCGACAAGATCCCGGTCACGCTTGAATTCGAGAAGGCGGGCAAGGTGACGCTTTCGCTCGACGTGCAGAGCGTCGGTGCAAAGGGGCCGTCCGGCGGTGAAATGAAGCACGATCATTCCGGCATGAAGAAATAGGGCGGTGGTTTTGCGGCGCTGAACAGATTGCAGGTGCGCTGACGCCGCCTTCCGATAATTCTGCAGGATGGGTAGAGCGAAGCGAAACCATCATCGCATGAGCCTGTGTTGCCGGATTGATGGGTATCGCTTGCGCTCCACCCATCCTACGAGCTACGGGCTGCGAAACTAATAATTCACCGCCAAAACGGCCTACAAATCCTCGTTTTCAGAGGCTTTTTAGCCGTTTCCGGCCTTGTCTTTTCGCAGCCGATCCGCTTTCACTGCACCTTCTTTCGGTAGCCCGCTGATTCCTCGAGTTGACCCATGCGATTGTCTCGGTTTTTTCTGCCCATCCTGAAGGAGAATCCGAAAGAGGCGGAGATCGTCTCGCATCGGCTGATGCTGCGCGCTGGGATGATGCGGCAGGAAGCGGCCGGCATTTATGCCTGGTTGCCGCTCGGATTTCGGGTGCTGAAGAAGATCGAGCAGATCGTGCGCGAGGAACAGGACCGCGCCGGCGCGCTGGAACTGTTGATGCCGACGCTGCAGCTTGCCGACCTCTGGCGCGAAAGCGGCCGCTACGATGCCTACGGCCCGGAGATGCTGCGCATCGCCGACCGCCACAAGCGCGAATTGCTGTACGGGCCGACCAATGAGGAAATGATCACCGAGATCTTCCGCGCCTACGTCAAATCCTACAGGAACCTGCCGCTCAATCTCTATCACATCCAGTGGAAGTTCCGTGACGAGCAGCGCCCGCGCTTCGGCGTGATGCGCGGCCGCGAATTCCTGATGAAGGACGCCTATTCCTTCGACATCGACGAGGCGGCGGCGCGCCGCGCCTATAACAAGATGTTCGTCGCCTATTTGCGCACCTTCGCGCGGATGGGATTGAAGGCGATCCCGATGCGCGCCGAGACTGGGCCGATCGGCGGCGACCTCAGCCACGAGTTCATCGTGCTGGCGGAGACCGGCGAATCCGGCGTGTTCTGCAACAGCGATGTGCTCAACCTGCCGATTCCACCGGACGATGTCGATTATGACGGCGATTTGACGCCGATCATCAAGCAGTGGACGTCGGTCTATGCGGCAACCGAGGACGTTCACGATGCCGCGCGCTACGAAAGCGAAGTGCCGGCCGACAAGCGCGTCAACACGCGTGGCATCGAGGTCGGCCAGATCTTCTATTTCGGCACCAAATATTCCGACGCGATGAAGGCGCTGGTCGCCGGCCCCGACGGCGTCGACGTGCCGATCCATGGCGGTTCCTACGGGGTCGGCGTCTCGCGCCTGGTTGGCGCCATCATCGAGGCCTGCCATGACGATGCCGGCATCAAATGGCCGGACGCCGTGGCGCCGTTCACGGCCGTGATCCTGAACCTGAAGCAGGGCGATGCTGCCGTCGATGGCGCCTGCGAGAAACTCTATCGCGAGCTTCAGGCCAAGGGCGTCGATGTGCTTTATGACGATACCGACCAGCGCGCCGGCGCGAAATTCGCCGCCGCTGACTTGATCGGCATCCCCTGGCAAATTCTGGTAGGTCCCAAGGGCCTCGCCGAGGGCAAGCTCGAGATCAAGCGGCGCAGCGACGGCTCGCGCGAGAATCTCAGCCCGGCCGATGTGGTGGCGAAGATCGCGGGATAAGATATCCACCGCGACGGTAATGTTGGTCAATAAGGCCACATTTGGCCCGAATCATGGGATTATCGAGTAATGGATGAGACCATGAGCGATACAGCCCGAACCAAGCCTTTTGCGCCCTTCGAATGGCTGTTGTCCGGGCGTTACCTGCGCGCGCGCCGCAGGGAAGGTTTCATTTCCGTCATCGCCGGCTTTTCGTTCCTCGGCATCATGCTCGGCGTCGCCACGCTGATCATCGTGATGGCCGTCATGAACGGCTTTCGCAAGGAACTCCTGGACAAGATCCTCGGGCTGAACGGCCATCTTCTGGTGCAGCCGCTGGAATCGCCCCTGACCGACTGGAAGGATGTCGCCGAGCGTATCAGCCAGCTTGAGGGCATTCGTCTTGCCGCGCCGGTCGTGGACGGCCAGGCGCTGGCGTCTTCCGCCTTCAACGCCGCCGGCGTGCTGGTGCGCGGTATGCGATCTGCGGACCTCAACAAGCTCACCTCGATCGCCAAGAACATCAAGCAGGGCACGCTGGAGGGGTTTGACGAGGGGCAGGGCGTGACCATCGGACGACGGCTCGCCGATCAATTGTCGCTGCATGCCGGCGACACCATTACGCTGGTCGCGCCCAAGGGCGCGGTGACGCCGATGGGAACCACGCCGCGCATCAAGCCTTACAAGGTGGCGGCCGTGTTCGAGATCGGCATGTCGGAATATGACGCCAGCTTCGTGTTCATGCCGCTGCCGGAGTCGCAGGCCTATTTCAACCGCAAGGACGACGTGACCGCGATCGAGGTATTCACCACCAATCCCGACCGCATCGACGCCTTCCGCAAGAGCGTGACGGAGGCCGCCGGGCGCCCGGTGTTCCTGGTCGACTGGCGGCAGCGCAACTCGACCTTCTTCAACGCGCTTCAGGTCGAGCGCAACGTGATGTTCTTGATCCTGACCATGATCGTGCTGGTTGCCGCGCTCAACATCGTTTCCGGCCTGATCATGCTGGTCAAGGACAAGGGGCAGGACATCGCGATCCTGCGCACCATGGGTGCCTCGCAGGGCTCGATCATGCGGATCTTCCTGATCACGGGCGCCGCGATTGGCGTGGTCGGCACGCTGACCGGGTTCTTCGTCGGCATGCTGATCTGCCTGAACATCGAATCCATCAGGCAGTTCCTGTCCTGGATGACCAACACCGAATTGTTCTCGCCGGAACTCTATTTCCTCTCGCGCCTGCCGGCCGAGATCGATTTCGGCGAAACCACTGCGGTCGTCATCATGGCGCTGACGCTGTCGTTCCTGGCGACGCTCTATCCGTCGTGGCGCGCCGCGCGGCTCGATCCCGTCGACGCTCTCCGGTATGAGTGAGGGCGAGATGGCCGAAGAGGCGGAAGACGTACCGGTTATCTATCTCCACGAGATAAAACGCGAGTACAGGCAGGGCGAGGCGACGCTGACGATTCTGAACGGCGCCAAGCTCGCGCTGTGGGCGGGACAGTCGGTGGCGCTGGTGGCGCCGTCGGGGTCGGGCAAGTCGACGTTGCTGCATATCGCTGGCCTGCTCGAAACCCCCGATGATGGCGAGGTCTATGTCGCGGGCACGCCGACCTCGCAATTATCAGACATCGACCGCACCCAGATCCGCCGCTCCGACATCGGCTTCGTCTATCAGTCGCATCGGCTGCTGCCGGAATTCACCGCGCTCGAAAACGTCATGCTGCCGCAGATGATCCGCGGCCTGAAACGTTCCGAGACCATCAAGCGCTCGCAGGAGATTTTGGCCTATCTCGGCCTCGGTGACCGCATAACGCACCGCCCGGCCGAACTCTCCGGCGGCGAACAGCAGCGCGTCGCCATCGCGCGCGCGGTCGCCAATGCGCCGCGGGTGCTACTCGCGGACGAGCCGACCGGCAATCTCGATCCGACCACGGCTGACCATGTCTTCAATGCGTTGATGCAGCTTGTGAAGGCGACTCAGGTCGCGATGCTGATCGCCACCCACAACATGGAATTGGCCGGTCGGATGGACCGGCGGGTGTCGCTGGTCGACGGCCAAGTCGTCGAAATGGACTAAAGCGTGATGACTTTTCTTCGGATCGTCATTCCGCTTTTTCTTTTGTTTGAGCATGATCTCCGCGCAAACGCGTTCCGCGTTTGTCGCGAGGGAAAACCGCTACACACTTTTCCGGGTCATGCTCTAACGGAGTCAGTAGCCGCTGCGGTACCGCTTATTGCGAGGTGCCGACGGCCCCTGAGAAGCATAGGCGAAATAGGGATTGATAACGCACTGCGCCGAGCGGCCCGACGCGGTCGCGTTGCATTGGGGTAGCGACGTATAAGCACATTCGTAATAGCTGATCCTGCCATAGACATGCAGGCAAACCGGATAGCTGGGATCGTACGTCTGCGCTTGCGCCGGTACAGCCGCCGAGGCCGCGCCGATCGCTAAAATTGCCAAAGCCAGATTGCGCATCAGAACCTCCTTGAGAGCGCGGCCGATCCGCGAGGGCTGACGGCCAGCAGATATTCGACGCGACCGGGCGTCAAATCACGTTCACGCGTTGTAGGCGTGCGCAGGCGCGTGTGCGGAATGTCTCGCGGGCGGACAGCCGCGCCGCTCGTTATCTGCCGTAAGCGGGGGCGGGCGGCAGCGCGCGGCCGGGCAGCGGGCGGTAGGCGGAGGGCGGTGGTTCGCTCTCGCCGATATAATAGGGATTGGCGATGCAGTAGAGAAAGCGCCCCGACGCGGTCGCCTGACACTGCTCGTAGCTCGTGAAGGTGCAGTAGCTCAGTCCCGGATACTCGTTGCCCTGAAGGCAGAACGGATATCTTGTGCCGACGGCTTCGGCGGGAGCGGCACCGATAACTGCCAATCCGCTCGCGGCCAGCACGGCCAGAATCGCTCTACGCATTTCGAATCTCCTTCATGGCGCATCGGCGTTTTGCGCTGTTCCATTTTCGTCGACAAGCCGCAGCTGCGCAATCCCGTCAACCGATTCACATCGTTACGTCGCTGCAAAAATTGATCGTTACTTCGCTGTAAATCGAATGTGAATTATTTGCGGCGAGCATTGCGAAGCAATGTTTCGAAAAACGCCTGCAAGACAACATTAATTTACGTTCACACTGCGGCCGTTTGGTGTGTGCTGTGGCCGTGAGGTTACAGCAATTCGAGCGAACGATGCTAAGAGCATGCCGCGGCCTTGGGGGCTGTCAACGAAGGAACGGGAATAAGAATGAAGAAGGTTTTGCTTGTTACGGCCAGTCTGATTGCGCTCGGCGCAACTGCGCCGGCACTCGCTGCGGATCTCGCTGCGCGTCCTTACACCAAGGCGCCCCCGATGGTTGCTGCTGTATATGACTGGACCGGATTCTACATC
This sequence comes from Bradyrhizobium sp. WYCCWR15520, assembly GCF_056174665.1. Taxonomy (NCBI): domain Bacteria; kingdom Pseudomonadati; phylum Pseudomonadota; class Alphaproteobacteria; order Hyphomicrobiales; family Nitrobacteraceae; genus Bradyrhizobium; species Bradyrhizobium sp. WYCCWR15520. Next base: position 137,128 of record NZ_JBWBWM010000001.1, on the reverse strand, counting down.
GGTGCCAACGGCGGCTGGGGTTCGAGCCGCAACTCCTGGGATCTGGTTGGGTTTGGCCCAGAGGGCTCCCATGACGCGACCGGCGGCACGATCGGTGGCCAGGTCGGCTACCGCTGGCAGGCTGGCACGTTCGTGTTCGGCCTTGAAGCCCAGGGCAACTGGGCCGATTTCTCGGGCAGCAATGTGAGCCAGCAGTTCCCGGCCTTCCGCAACCACACGAACGTCGATGCGTTCGGCCTGTTCACCGGCCAGGTCGGTTATGCCGTCAACAACGTCCTGCTCTACGTCAAAGGCGGTGCTGCGGTGACCTCGAACAGCTACCGCGTCACCAACGTTGTAGGCGGCGCGCTCGCTGGCGTGACCGGCGACGACACCCGTTGGGGCGGCACGATCGGTGTCGGCCTCGAATACGCTTTTGCCCCGAACTGGTCGGTTGGCGTCGAGTACAATCACCTGTTCATGCAGGACCGTACCTACAACTTCACCACGCCGGGCGGCCTTGCCTTCGGCACCGACCGCATCCGTCAGGACGTCGATCTCGTCACCGCCCGCCTGAACTACAAGTTCGGTGGCCCGGCCGTCTCGCGGTACTGATCGTTCGCAATTCTCGCGAATCATGGAAGCCCCGGGCGCTGTCCCGGGGCTTTTTTATTGCGGCGGCCCGGGGCCGGTTAACCAAGCGGAGGTGTCGCAGAACATGCCGTGAGACGGGCCTTGACTCCTAGAACAAAAAAGGAACAATGTTCCTCATATGTTCTCAGATCGTAAGGAGTCGGACCATGTTGCGGATGTTCGTGGAAGAAGCGGCGGCGCTGGCGTCGATTACGCTGTTCGTCGGCATGATTGCGGTCTGGGCGCAGGTGATTCCGCAGCTTTGATGGTGGCGGAAGCCGACCCGGACTTGGTAGCGGACGGGTTGGGGAAAAGCCGGATGGCGGGCGCGGAGCGCGCGTTCCGCGTGGACTCCGTCAGGCCAAGGCATCACCATTGCGGCGGCGAGTCGGTGCGCACGTAAGCGGCCGGCGATCGCTCCCCACCACGCTGCAAGAGCCCATTTAGCACATGTCCAGTGCCGGATTCGTTCATCTCCACGTTCATTCGGCCTATTCGCTGCTGAAAGGCTCGATCAAGATTGCCAAGCTCGGCGAACTGGCGAAAGGCGACCGCCAGCCGGCGCTGGCGCTGACCGATACCGACAACATGTTCGGGGCGCTGGAATTCTCCGACAAGATGGCGGGCTATGGCATCCAGCCGATCGTCGGCTGCGAGCTCGCCGTCGATTTCGGCGACCAGGATCCGAACGCGCGCAATGCGCTGGCTGCTAGCCCGTCGCGAATCGTGCTGCTGGCGGCGCGGGAGCGCGGCTACCGCAGCCTGATGCGGCTGAACTCGCGGGCGTTTCTGGAAACGCCGGTCCATCAATCCCCGCATATCAAGCTCGAATGGCTGGAGGGCGATTCGGAGGATTTGATTGCGCTGACCGGCGGTCCCGACGGGCCGATCTCGCTGGCGCTGCAGGCCGATCATACGGCGCTCGCAGCAAGCCGTTGCGAGCGGTTGGCGAATTTGTTCGGCGATCGCCTCTATATCGAATTGCAGCGCCACGGCATCGACAAGGAGCGCCGCGTCGAGGGCGGCCTGATCGATCTCGCCTACGCCAAGGGCCTGCCGCTGGTCGCGACCAACGAGCCGTATTTTGCATCCAATGACGATTATGAGGCCCATGACGCGCTGCTCTGCATCGCCGGCGGCAAGCTGATCGCCGAGACCGATCGCGAACAGCTCACGCCGGACCACCGCTTCAAGACCCGCGCCGAAATGGCGGTGCTGTTTGCCGACATTCCGGAAGCGCTGGCCTCGACCGTCGAGATCGCCGAGCGCTGTTCGTTCCGCCCGAAGACGCGAAAGCCGATCCTGCCGCGTTTCACCGTCGGTGCCGGATCGGGCTCGGATGCGGCAACCGAGGAAGCGGCCGAGCTGAAGCGCCAGGCGGAGGAGGGGCTCGCACGGCGTCTTAAGGTTCATGGCCTGTCGCCCGGCACTACGGAAGAGGACTATCAGAAGCGTCTCGCCTTCGAGATCGACGTCATCAACCGCATGAACTATGCGGGCTACTTCCTGATCGTTTCCGACTTCATCAAATGGGCCAAGGCCCACGACATCCCGGTCGGTCCCGGCCGCGGCTCCGGCGCCGGTTCGCTGGTCGCCTACGCGCTGACGATCACCGATCTCGATCCGATCCGCTTCGGCCTGCTGTTCGAGCGCTTCCTCAATCCCGAGCGCGTCTCGATGCCGGACTTTGACATCGACTTCTGTCAGGACCGCCGCGGCGAGGTGATCGACTACGTGCAAGAGCGCTACGGCCGCGATCAGGTGGCGCAGATCATCACCTTCGGTACGCTGCAGGCGCGCGGCGTGCTGCGCGACGTCGGCCGCGTGCTGCAGATGCCCTACGGCCAGGTCGACAAGCTCACTAAGCTCGTGCCGCAAAATCCCGCTGCACCCGTGACGCTGGCGCAGGCGATCGAAGGCGAGCCGAAGCTGCAGGCGTTCCGCGACGAGGATCCGGTGGTCGCCCGCGCCTTCGACATCGCCCAGCGCCTCGAAGGGCTGACGCGCCACGCCTCGACCCACGCGGCCGGCATCGTGATCGGCGATCGCCCGTTGAGCGAACTGGTGCCGCTCTATCGCGATCCCAAATCCGACATGCCTGTGACCCAGTTCAACATGAAATGGGTCGAGCCCGCGGGACTCGTGAAGTTCGACTTCCTCGGCCTGAAGACGCTGACCGTGCTCGACGTCGCGGTAAAACTGCTCAGACAGCGCGACATCCAGGTCGATCTGGCGACGTTGCCGATTGACGATGCGCCGAGTTACCAGATGCTGGCGCGGGGCGATGTGGTCGGCGTGTTCCAGGTGGAAAGCCAGGGCATGCGGCGCGCGCTGATCGACATGCGGCCCGACCGTTTCGAGGACATCATCGCGCTGGTGGCGCTCTATCGCCCGGGCCCGATGGCTAACATCCCGACCTATTGCGCCCGCAAACACGGCGACGAGGAGCCGGAATATCTGCACCCCGTCCTGGAGCCGATCCTCAAAGAGACCTTCGGGGTCATCATCTATCAGGAACAGGTGATGCAGATCGCGCAGGTGATGTCGGGCTATTCGCTCGGCGACGCCGACCTGTTGCGCCGCGCAATGGGCAAGAAGATCCGCGCCGAGATGGACAAGCAGCGCGACATCTTTGTCGCCGGCGCGGTGAAGAATGGCGTGCCGAAAGGGCAGGCGGATACGATCTTCGAACTGCTGGCAAAATTCGCCGACTACGGCTTCAACAAGAGCCACGCCGCCGCCTACGCGCTGGTGTCGTACCACACCGCCTACATGAAGGCGCATTACCCGGTGGAGTTTTTGGCGGCGTCGATGACGCTCGAACTCAACAACACCGACAAGCTCTCGGAATTCCGCGCCGAGGCGCAGCGGCTCGGCATCAAGGTCGAGGCGCCGAACATCAACCGTTCGGGCGCCACCTTCGAGGTCGGTGACAACACCATCTACTACGCGTTGGCCGCGCTGAAGGGCGTCGGGCAACAGGCGATCGATCAGATCGTGGAAGAGCGCAAGAAGGGCGCCTTCACCTCGCTTGCGGACTTCGCCGCGCGGGTCAATCCGCGCGCGATCAACAAGCGTATCATCGAGAGTCTCGCCGCGGCCGGCGCATTCGACACGCTCGAATCCAACCGCGCCCGCGTCTTCGCCGGTGCCGACGCCATTCTCGCCGCCTGCCAGCGCAGCCACGAGGCGGCGACGATCGGCCAGAACGACATGTTCGGCAATGCCGCCGACGCGCCGACCATCATGCTGCCGCAGATCGAGCCGTGGCTGCCGGCCGAAAAACTCCGCCGCGAATACGACGCCGTCGGCTTCTTCCTGTCCGGCCATCCGCTCGACGATTACGCGACCGTGTTGAAGCGGCTGCGGGTGCAGTCCTGGGCGGAATTTTCCCGCGCCGTCAAAACCGGCGCGACCGCGGGCAAGGTCGCGGCCACCGTGGTGTCGCGGATGGAGCGCCGTACCAAGACCGGCAACAAGATGGGCATCATGGGCCTGTCGGACCCGACCGGGCATTTCGAGGCCGTGCTGTTTTCCGAAGGCCTTGCGCAATATCGCGATGTGCTCGAGCCGGGCGCTGCCGTATTGCTGCAACTCGGCGCCGAACTGCAGGGCGAGGACGTCCGCGCCCGGGTGCTGCATGCCGAGCCGCTGGATGATGCCGCGGCCAAAACTCAAAAGGGCCTGCGGATTTTCGTTCGCGACACCAAGCCTTTGGATTCGATCGCGCGGCGGCTCAACATGCCGGAGGCATCGGCGCCAAACGGTCCGGCCAAAGGCCTGCCGGCAAAGCCCGCGCCCGCGCCATCGGGTGGCGCCGATGGCGACGTGTCGGTGGTCATGATGCTCGACCTGCAGACCGAGGTGGAAATGAAGCTGCCGGGGCGCTTCAAGGTCTCGCCGCAGATTGCGGGCGCGATCAAGGCGGTCGCTGGCGTGGTGGACGTGCAGACGCTATAACCAACGCTTGGACATGGCGCATGCAACATCTTCGCGAGCCATGCAGCGAATTCGCCTCTGCCAACCGTTAATTGTGTGCGGGAATCCTCGATCTGTTACGGCGGCTCAAGAACCGATTCCGCCGAAGCTTTGCCGCTCCATCATAACCGTTATCACGGATCAGGCGTCAGCGACATGGACGCCGAAGGCAAGGAGAGGTGCAATGTGCGAAAAATGCGTCTCAAATCAGCTTCATTCGACGGCGCCCTCGCGGCGTTCCGTAGTTCTCTTCGCGGCCTCGACACTCGGGCTAATGCTCGCCGACATAGCTAACGCCAAGGATACGAAGACTCCTCCCAAGCCGCAGAACGTGTTGCCGCCGGACGCCGCCCTCAAGAAATTGATGGAAGGAAATGCGCGCTATGTTGCCGGCACATCGCGGCGCCACGACTTCAAGCATGAAAGGGAAGCATTGGTCGGAGGTCAGAACCCCTACGCAGCCGTTCTGAGCTGCGCGGATTCGCGCATCGCGCCCGAATATGCCTTCGATAGCGCGCGTGGTGACTTGTTCGTCTGTCGCGTGGCCGGCAATTTCGCCAACGACGATACGGTTGCAAGCATGGAATATGCCGTCGCCGTGCTTGGCACGCCGATGATCCTCGTGCTGGGTCACGACAGTTGCGGTGCCGTCGACGCGACGATCAAATCCCTGAAGGACGACAAGCCGCCTCCGGGACATATTCCGTCTCTGGTGGCTGCGATTGCACCCTCGGTGAAGGCGTCGGCCCAGCAGAGCGGAAATGCGCTCGACAACGCCATTCGGCAGAACGTGATTGATAACGTCGCCAAGCTGAAGTCGGCCGCACCGATCCTCAACGCCGCCGTCGAGCAGAACAAGATCAAAGTGGTCGGCGGCATCTACCGGCTTGCAACCGGCAAGGTCGAGCTGTTGAGCTGACCGCAGCCGGATAGGGCGCGGCGCCGTCATCTCCCGCGGCGCGGTCGCGCGGCGGCTCAACATGCCGGATGCATCGGCGCCAAACGGTCCGGCCAAGGGCCTGCCGGCAAGGCCCGCGCCCGCGCCATCGGGCGGCGCCGATGGCGACGTGTCGATGGTCATGATGCTCGACCTGCAGACCGAGGTGGAAATGAAGCTGCCGGGCCGTTTCAAGGTCTCGCCGCAGATCGCCGGCGCGATCAAGGCGGTCCCCGGCGTGGTCGACGTGCAGACGCTGTAGGGTTACCCGGCGCCCGCGGATAACGCCATAAGTGCTATTGCAACCTCACGGTGTTTCCGGATATGCCCGTTGAGGGGAATAGGTTTGGGGGGCGTTATGTTGGGGCGTGGAATTGCGTTGCTGTCGTGCGCGCTACTGTTGTCGGGCTGCATGACGGCCAAGGTCGGTACCGACTATGCGGCGATCTCGCAAAAGATCGGCCCGCCGAAGCCGGGGCAGTCCCGGGTGGTGGTGCTTCAAAAAAAGCGCGACGGGCTGTCCATGGCCTTTTGTGCCTGTGAGGTGAGGGTGGATAGCAGTCCAATGGGTAAGGTGCTGGTAGGCACCTACGCCTATGCCGATCTCCCGGCGGGTCCGCATCAGCTTGTCGCAAGCGAAACGCTGTTTCCGGGCGAGACCAGGCGCGATTTCACCACCGCGCCCGGCCGCACCTACTTCTTTCTCGTCAAATCGAGCCCGAGGCATGATGCGGTGAGCGGAATGTCACTGGTCGGAGGATTGGCTGGCGTCGCGGTCGCGGCTGTCGCAACGTCCGGCAGCGATAATCTCGGGCCGGGCGAATTTATTCCGCTGGACGAGCCAACCGCGAGAACGATGCTCGCGGACCTGCAACTGGCCGATTAGCGTCAATTCGAAGCGCGGGACTGGGGAACGATTTGATTGTCTTGATTGCCTGCGCGTTGCGCGCCTCCCTCCTGCTTCTGTCGTTCCTGCTTCTGTCTGCTGCAACATTTGCACCAAGCGCAGCGTCTGCTGCCGGTCCGCCATCGTCTTCCGCGGAAGGCATTTACGCTGCCGCGCCGCCGCGGTTATTGCAAATCCGTACGCTGCTTGCAGATGCCGGACGGCAGACATCGATCGGCTCCGGCTTCCTCGTCTCCGCCGACGGGCTTGCGGTCACGAACTATCATGTGATCTCGCAGGCCGCACTGGAGCCGAAGACTTACCGGCTCGAATACCGGGGCGCTGACGGCAGCCACGGCAATCTCAGCCTGATCGGGGTGGACGTGCCGAACGATCTCGCGATCGTTCAACTCGACAAGCGCGATGCGCCGTTCTTCACCTTCAACAAGGCGGCGATGGACGGAGCCATGCCCAAGGGCGAGCGGCTCTACTCGATGGGCAATCCGCTCGACCTCGGTTTCACCATCGTCGAAGGCACCTATAACGGCCTGGTCGAACATAGTTACAACGAACGCGTCCACTTCACCGGGGCGCTCAATCCGGGCATGAGCGGCGGCCCCGCCGTCACCGCTGACGGCCGCGTCGTCGGCGTCAATGTCGCCACCAGGCGCGGCGGCCAGCTCGTCAGCTTCCTCGTCCCCGCCCGTTTCGCTGAGGCGCTGCTCGAGCGCGTACGCGGCCGCAGCGCTGCGCCTTCCGAACTGCGTGGCGAGGTCGGGCGCCAGCTCGCCGCCTGGCAGGCCTCGCTCTACAGATCGTTTGCCGAGCGGGGTTTCCGTTCCGCCACACTCGGGCCGTACCGTGCGCCTGAGACCTCGGCATCGTGGTTCAATTGCTGGGCGCAGACCAATGCGGATGCGACGCCCAAGCCGCGCGCGAGCATCAATTCGACGACCTGCACCAGCGACACCGGCCTGTATGTCGCCTCCGATCTCACAACCGGCTCGATCCAGATCAACCATTCCTATGTCAAGACGATCGATCTCAACCAATTCCAGCTCGCCTCGCTCCTGACAAACCTCAGCCAGCCGCGCGTGGTCGGCGGTGGGCCGTTCCGCAAATGGTACACGCCGGAGCGCTGCCACGAGGACTTTGTCGCCGCCGCCGTCACGTCGAGCCACCCGCCGTTCCGCGCCATCTGGTGCGCGCAGGCGTACCGTGAATTCGACGGCCTCTATAACGTTGTCATGGTCGCCGTCAGCCAGGACGACGGTCGCGAGGCGCTGGTGTCGCGGCTCAACCTGCCGGCGATCGGTTATGAGGACGCGATCGCGCTCGGCAAACGGTTCCTTGAATCGGTGCAAGTGACTCGATGACAAGTGAAGCGATAATCTGGATCGAGATTCTGTCGCGCCATCGCGAGGTCACCGCACGTTTCCGGATCGTCTCTGCGGAAGCGCGGATCGGCCGCGGTTACGACAACGACGTCATCGTCGATGATCCCTATGTTGCCGCGAGCCATCTGCGGATCTTTCGCGACGATGCGGGGCAATGGATCTCCGAGGACCTGGGAAGCGCCAACGGCACGTTCCTCGATGGCGTCCGTGCGAAACAAGCGCGCTTTGCGACAGACGGCAGGCAACTGATCCGGATCGGGCAGACGTTGTTGCGTGTCCGCCAGGCGAGCCACGCGGTCGAGCCCGAGCGGCTTGCGCCACGCGATCGGCCAGCGCTGCCGGTCGCGCTGGCTGTGGGGCTCGCAAGCGCTGTTCTCGGGCTGTCTGCGCTTACCATTTGGCTCGCCCAGACTTCCGAGCCGCGGGCCTCGTCCTATTTGACGCCGCTGCTGGGGATCATCGCCGCCGTATTGCTTTGGACCGGGCTGTGGGCGCTGCTATCGCGCATCTTTTCCGGCCGATCGCGCTTCCTGCGCAACCTGCTGATTGCGCTTGCCGGCATACTGGCGCTGACCGTCTACAACGAATTCGCGCGCTATTTCGCGTTCGCCCTCAACTGGCCTTCGGGCATCATCTATCAGTATGCCGCCGCCTGGACGGTCCTTGCGACAATCTGCTTCCTGCATCTGCGCGAGATCGGCCCGGCGCGACTGTGGCTGAAGGGCGCGATCGTGACCACGGTGCTGGCGACCGCGGTCGCAGCGCAGACCCTGCAGCAGTCCGAAGCCTTCTCCGAATCCGGCCGGCAGAACAACGCCCGCTTGCTGATGCCGCCGGCGCTTCGCGTGGTGCCGGTCAAGGAGGAGGATACCTTCTTCCGTGATGTCGGCCAGTTGAAAGCCAGGCTCGATGCTGATCGCGGCAAGGCGAGGGCCGGGGAGGCGGGCCGATAAACATTGGCCCGCCAAGGGGCGCCTCGGCCAGCACGAGCCCGCTCACCCGACGCCGCGCAGCGCCTGCTTGATCTCATTCAGCTTTTGCGCGGCTATCGCGCCATCGATCGCCCCGTTACCAAGCCGACTAAAGTCTACCAGGACATGCTGCCAAACCTGTCAGCATCGTCAGGCATAATCGGCTATTGCCGGCTTGGGGACGGGACAGTTACGACCGCGCGTTTGATCTGCATCAACTCGTCAACCGCTCCAGGCAGAATAATTTACAGCACGGGAGGATCAAGCGTGGCGCAGACCACCAGACACCATGCCGATCAGGTACAGGCGACCGTCGCGCGCGGCTCGGCCGCGACGTCAGCCATGGTCGCGTCCTGGCGCCGGTCCTCCAATTTTCATCGCCTCGATCCCGCCGAATGCAGTCTGCCGCGCCGGCTGAGCCAGGCTGAATTCGAAACGGCGCGGCAGCAGATCGAACCGCTGGTCCGCGCCGCTCAGTCCAACCTAGATCGCCTGTTCCTCGCGGTCGGCGGCGTCGGATGTTGCGTGCTGCTGGCCGACCGAAACGGCGTGCCGGTCGACCGGCGCGGCGCTGCGTGTGACGACGAGACGTTCAAGGCGTGGGGATTGTGGACCGGAACGGTCTGGAGCGAGGATTGCGAGGGCACCAACGGCATCGGCACCTGTCTTGCCGAACAACGCGCGCTCACCGTTCATCGCGACCAGCATTTTTACGCGCGCAACACGCTGTTGAGCTGCACCTCGGCGCCGATCTACGATCACGAGGGCAGGCTGGCCGCGGCGCTCGACGTTTCCTCCTGTCGCGCCGACCTGACCGAAGGTTTCGTCAACCTCATATCGGTTGCCGTCAGCGACGCCGCGCGGCGGATCGAGACGGAGAATTTCCGCCTGGCGTTTCCCGATGCGCGCTTTCTGTTCGCTCCCGACATCAATCGCGGCGGCGGCGGGCTGATTGCGGTCGATGCCGACGATCTCGTCATCGGTGCGACACGGTCGGCGCGGCTGGCGCTCGGCGTGACGCGGGACTTTCTGAAGAAACCGTTGCCGGCGGCTGACCTGCTCGGCGGTGCATCGAGCCCGGCGCGCGACCTCGATCAGGCCGAGCGGGCGGCGGTACAACGGGCGCTGGCGCGCAGCGACGGCAACGTTTCGGCCGCCGCCGAGGCGCTCGGCATCAGCCGCGCGACGCTGCACCGAAAGCTGCGGCGCCTCGACCTCCATCGCGCGCACTGACGATTGCCCCGCGCACTGTCGCAGTTCTGCGACACGCGCGCCGGCGATCAAGTTTGGACGGACTGACAACGTAACCGGCCTTCGCCATGGTTTTCCCAGAGCGCCGCATCCAGCGACGCCATAGCGAGGAAGAGCCATGAACAAGGTCGAATTCTCACGGACTGCGAAGGCCCCGTTCGAAAGGCGTTACGGGAACTACATCAACGGAAAATGGGCCGAGCCGCGCTCGGGCAGATATTTCGATAATCATTCGCCGGTGAATGGGCAGTTGCTCTGCGAGGTTGCGCGCTCTGACGCCAAGGACGTCGAGGCTGCGCTCGATGCGGCGCACGGCGCCAAGGAAGCGTGGGGCCGCACCAGCGTCGCCGAACGCGCGCTGATCCTCAATCGCATCGCCGACCGCATGGAGCAGAACCTCGATCTGCTCGCGCTCGCCGAAACCTGGGACAACGGCAAGCCGATCCGCGAGACTACTGCTGCCGACGTGCCGCTCGCGATCGACCATTTCCGCTACTTCGCCGGAGCGATCCGCGCGCAGGAGGGCGGCCTTTCCGAAATCGACCACGATACCGTCGCCTATCATTTCCACGAACCGCTCGGCGTCGTCGGGCAGATCATCCCGTGGAATTTTCCGCTGCTGATGGCGTGCTGGAAGCTGGCGCCGGCGCTGGCTGCCGGCAACTGCGTCGTGCTGAAGCCGGCCGAACAGACCCCGGCCGCGATCATGGTGTGGGCGGGGCTGATCGGCGACCTGCTGCCGCCGGGCGTGCTCAATATCGTCAACGGCTTCGGCCTCGAGGCCGGCAAGCCGCTGGCCTCCTCGCCGCGCATTGCCAAGATCGCCTTCACCGGCGAAACCTCGACGGGCCGGCTGATCATGCAGTATGCCAGCCAGAACCTCATTCCGGTGACGCTCGAACTCGGCGGCAAGTCGCCTAACATCTTCTTCAAGGATGTCACCGCCGAAGACGACGAGTTCTTCGACAAGGCGATCGAAGGCTTCGTGATGTTCGCCTTCAACCAGGGCGAGGTCTGCACCTGTCCGAGCCGCGCGCTGATCCATGAATCGATTTTCGACCGCTTCATGGAAAGAGCCTTAAAGCGCGTCGAGGCGATCGTGCAGGGCGATCCGCTCGATCCGGCCACCATGATCGGCGCGCAAGCGTCCTCCGAACAGATGCAGAAGATCCTGTCCTATATCGACATCGGCCGCGGGGAGGGTGCGCAGGTGCTGACGGGCGGGGCGCGCAACGAACTCCCGGGCGATCTTGCCGGTGGCTTCTACGTCAAGCCGACGGTGTTCAAGGGCAACAACAAGATGCGCGTGTTCCAGGAGGAGATCTTTGGGCCCGTCGTTTCGGTCACGACCTTCAAGGACGACGACGAGGCGCTCGCGATTGCCAACGACACGCTCTACGGTCTCGGCGCCGGCATCTGGAGCCGCGATGCGAGCCGGCTGTACCGCTTCGGCCGCGCCATCCAGGCCGGTCGGGTCTGGACCAATTGCTACCACGCCTATCCGGCGCATGCCGCCTTCGGCGGCTACAAGCAATCGGGCGTCGGTCGCGAGACCCACAAGATGATGCTCGACCACTACCAGCAGACCAAGAACCTGCTCGTCAGCTACAGCCCGAAGAAGCTCGGCTTCTTCTAACCTGTCCTGACATCGGTAACGGCGTAGCGCGCGGACCATTTCGGTCCAGCGCGCTACGTCGCGATCGTCTTTTCAAGAAGTTTTCATTGCCTTTGCGATTCCGCCCCGGCCGAACCGGCGTATAATCGCATCGAGGGGGAACTGTGCTGCATCACGTGAATTTCACCTGATATCGCAGTGACGGAGGTCCGCCATGAAAGTCAAAGACGCGATGCACAAGGGCGTCGACTGGGTCAATCCCGATACGCCCATCACCGAAATTGCCAAGCTGATGCGAGAACATGACATCGGCTGCATTCCGATCGGAGAGAACGACCAGCTGGTCGGGATGGTGACCGATCGCGACATCGTCTGCAAAGGAATTGCGAACGGCAAGTTCGACCCCAGCCGCGCCCTGGCGCGCGACGTGATGACCGAAGGCATTCATTGCTGCCGGGAGGACGATGACCTTGCCAAGGCCGTCCATCACATGGAGGCGCTGCAGGTCCGAAGGTTGCCGGTGATCAACAAGAGCAAGCGAATGGTCGGCATGATCAGCCTGGGCGATGTCAGCCGCTTTGCACCCAATGATTTGCTGGCCGGGTGCGTGAAGAGCGTGGCGGCCCATCACTGAACACGGCGGCAGTCCTTGCCGTTCACGCGCGATGGCGTCCGCGTCGAAATCGACGCGGACGACCGAAGGAAGTGCGCGGGCCTCAATCGTGGGTGCTGAAGTGGCCGCGCCAGGCCTTCGCCGTCAGTCGGGCGAACTGCTCGCCATCCATGCGGATCAGCGTCGCGTGGTCGCCGCCTTCCAGGTAAATCTCCCGTCGCGCGTCGATGCTGTCGTCGATGATGACGTCCAGCCCATAGCATTCTCCGAGCGGCGGGATCGCGCCGCGCTCGCAGTCCTCGAACAGCCGTTCGATCTCGTCCTCGCTCGCCAGGTCGACCTTGTGGCCGAGCTGACTTTTCAGGGCCGATAGATGCAGGTGATGGGAGGCCGGAAGCACGGCCATCATGTAGCCGCCGTCACGGCGCAGCACGACGGCTTTCGCCAGCGCCTCGCCCGGCACGTGGCAAGCCTCGGCCGTACGGTTCGATGACATGGTTGGGGCATGCGGGATCACGTCGTAGGTGACGCTCTGATCCAGGTACTTCTGCAGGGTCGGGGAAACGGTCATGGCGGCTCCTCCATTGCATGGGCAATCCGCACACCGGGAGGAACTCGCGCAGTCGCCTCACGATGCGGGCGAACACGATTTGCAGCAAGGATACGCCCGCCGGCAGGCCGCGACAATGCGAATTCGGTGCTGGAACCGTCGAGGGAGGACCCGTCTCGATCGGATTTTGCGCGAATTGCCTTGCTGCGAGCGCATTTATTCAAGAAATGTTCAGCTCAACGAGCCTTCGATGCGGCGCTCGGGCGGCGACAGGGTGGAAGCCATGCGGTTAGTAAGAAGTCTGTCGATCCTCGCGATGTGTCTCGTCACGGCGCTGGCGGGATATTTGAGCCCCGCCGCGGCGCAGCTACCGGAAAAGCGCATTGCGCTGGTGGTCGGCAACGGCGCTTACGCGAAATCGCCGCTGGCGACCGCGGCCAACGACGCCGGCCTGATCGCGCAGACGTTGCAGGCGGCAGGCTTCGACGTGGTCGGCGCCCGCGATCTCGATGGCGACACGCTGCGCAAGAGTTTCCGCGATTTCATCCAGAAGGCCGAAAGCTCGGGGCCTGATACGGTCGCAATGGTCTATCTGGCCGGTTACGGGCTGCAGCTCGCCGGCGACAACTATTTCGTGCCGGTTGATTCCGCGATCAACCGCGATACCGACGTTCCGACCGAGGCGCTGCGGACCGGCGACTACATCCGCCAGCTCGCCTCGCTGCCGCTGAAGGCCGGCATCGTCGTGCTGGATGCGGCGCGCCAGCAGCCTTTCGTCGACGGGCAGATCGCAAGTGGCCTCGCCCTCGTCGAGGCCGACCCGCACATGCTGATCGCGTTCAACGCGGCGCCCGGAACGGTGGCGCCGGCCGAGCAGGGTCCGTACGGCATTTACGCCCAGTCGCTGGCCGAGATGATCCGGACCGGCGGACTGCCGTTGCCGGAGGTCTTCAATCGCCTGCGGCTCCGCGTCAACGAGGCGAGCAAGGGCGCGCAGATGCCCTGGGACAGCCAGAAGGTCGATGCGGCCTTCACGTTCTTCGAGCGTGAGCCCGACGCGCCGGCGCCGCCGTCGGCGGATCAGGCCGCCGCCGTCCGCAGCAAGCCGATCCGCGAACTCGGCGTGCAGGATGCCTACGCCATGGCGGTCGAGCGCGACACGCTGCAGGGCTATGAGGAGTTTCTCGGCGCCTATGCGAGCGATCCCCTGGCCAAGCGGGTGAGGGCGATCGCGGCGGCACGGCGCGAGGCGATCACCTGGCGCCGCACCTACCGCACCGACACTCCGAACGCCTATTGGTCGTACCTGCAACGCTACCCGCGCGGGCCGCATGCGGCCGACGCACGCCGGCGCCTCACCATTCTCACCGCGCCGCTGGAGCCGCCGCCGACATTCGACGTGATCGATTACGATGTGCCGCCGCCGCCGCCGGACGAGCTCATCTATATCGATCGTCCGGTGCTGGCCTTCGGCGATCCCGAGTTCGATTTCGTCGCCCCGCCGCCGGCGCCGGTCTATTACCTGCCGCCGCCGCCGGATGATTTCGTGGTGCTGGAGCCGCCGCCGCCGCCGATCGGGCTGTTCATTCTGCCGCAGCCGATCTTCGTGCCGATACCGGTCTATGTCAGGCCGCCGCGCTACGTGGCGCCGCCGCCGAACAACATCATCTATGCCAACATTCACAACAGGACCGTCATCAACAACGTGATCAACCGGCCGCCGGCTGCGCCTATCGCCGGACCTGGTATGGCCGGACCTGCTGGCAGGCCGGTCGGGCGCCCCGGCACCCCGGATCGGGTGGCCGCGCCGGGGCAGGGGAGCGCCACGCCGGTGCTGCCGCCTGCGGTGGCGCAACGGGCGACGCTGATCCAGCAGGGCAAGGCGCCGGTGCCGCCGAGCGCCACGATCAATCCCGCCGTGAGAACTGGTCTGCCCGGTACTCCCGCGGGGCAGACCGGAAGGCCGAACGCAGTGCAACCGGCAAACGCGCCAGCCGCGCTGCCGTCGACACAGCAGCCCGTGCCGAGGACCAACGCCCTGCCGGTCCCGGGCGCCAGGGGCACGCCACCGGCGCCTCCGAGCGCCGCCGTCAGTCCGAACGCGAGGCCTGGGCCGGGCGGTCCGCCGCCGGGATCGGCGGCACCTTCCGCTGCCGGAGCCAGACCCGCGATCGGCGCAACGGCGCCGGCTGGCCAGCAACCAAGAGAAGGGCCAAGAGAAGGGTCAAGGGTGGTCACACCGCCCCCAAGCGCCGCCGCGCCCTCAAGACCTGCGGCTGCGGTTAGTCCAAAACCTGAATTGCAGCCTGAATCGCGACGAACGCCGCCGCCGTCCGCAGTGCAGGTGGCCCGGCCTCCGCCACCGTCCGCTGCACGCGTTGCTCCGTCGGCACCGCCGCCCAGGATGGCCGCGCCGCCTCCACCGGCGAGGGTGGCAGCCCCGTCGCCTCCACCCAGGATGGCCGCCCCATCGGCCCCGCCGCCGCGCATGGCTGCGCCGCCGCCTCCTCCACCGAGGATGGCGGCACCATCGCCGCCACCCAGGATGGCCGCGCCACCGGCCCCGCCACCGCGTATGGCTGCGCCGCCTCCTCCACCGAGGATGGCGGCACCATCGCCGCCACCACCGCGTATGGCCGCGCCACCGCCGCCGCCGCCTCGGATGGCTGCACCGCCGCCCGCGGCCCGCCCAGCTCCGGCCAGGAGCTGCCCGCCAGGAGCCCGATGCTGATTGTTAAAGGGCCAGATCCGCCGGGTCTGGCCCGAGGCGGCCCTGAATCGCTGATCTACAAGACCGAAAATCCGGCCGTATTTCCTTGCTTCTGGCTGGAATCCGGCTATATAGCGCGCCATCTCACACGGAAACATGGCTCTCAAAGGCCGTCCGGTGGCAACCGGGCCAATCAGGCTCGTTTGCTCACACGTTTCCGGAGGAACCAACCGGAGAACTATAACTATGGCGCTACCCGATTTCTCTATGCGTCAGCTCCTCGAAGCTGGCGTGCACTTTGGTCACCAATCGCATCGCTGGAATCCGAAGATGGCGGATTACATCTTCGGTGCCCGCAACAACATCCACATCATCGACCTCGCCCAGACCGTGCCGATGCTGCATCGTGCGCTGCAGGCGGTGTCCGACACCGTCGCCAAGGGCGGCCGCATCCTGTTCGTCGGCACCAAGCGCCAGGCGCAGGACGGCGTGGCCGACGCGGCCAAGCGCTCGGCGCAGTATTTCGTCAACTCGCGCTGGCTCGGCGGCACGCTGACCAACTGGAAGACGATCTCGGGTTCGATCAAGCGCCTGCGTCACCTCGATGAGGTGCTCTCGTCGGGCGAAGCCAACTCCTACACCAAGAAGGAGCGGCTGACGCTGCAGCGCGAGCGCGACAAGCTCGACCGCTCGCTCGGCGGCATCAAGGACATGGGCGGGCTTCCCGACATGATCTTCGTGATCGACACCAACAAGGAAGACATCGCGATCCAGGAAGCGCAGCGGCTCAACATTCCCGTCGCCGCCATCGTCGACACCAACTCCGACCCCAAGGGCATCACCTTCGTGGTGCCGGGCAATGACGACGCCGGCCGCGCCATTTCGCTGTATTGCGATCTGGTGGCCCGCGCCGCCATCGACGGCATTTCGCGCGCGCAGGGCGATTCCGGCATCGACATCGGCGCCGCGGTTCAGCCGGTTCGCGAGGAAGTTCCGGCGGCTCCGCAGCCGGCCGGCTTCCAGGGGCTGGCCGGTCCGCGCGGCACCGCAGACAACCTCAAGAAGCTCACCGGCGTGTCTGGTACCATCGAGAAGAAGCTCAACGACCTCGGCATCTTCCATTACTGGCAGCTCGCCGAGCTCGATCACGACACCGCGCACAAGATTGGTGAAGAGGTTGGTCTTCCGAGCCGCGCCGATGCCTGGGTTGCCCAGGCCAAGACGCTGACCGCGGAAGCGGAATAATTGTTACGCCGCGTGGCCGGGTCTTCCGGCCGCCGGTTCTGCTCCCCAGATTACGGCATTCCCTGTAGCTGACGACGGCACGGCGCAAAGCGCGCCGCGCCCGCGGCTAGCAGGCAAGAAGGATATTCGACGATGGCAACGATCACGGCGGCGATGGTCAAGGAACTGCGCGAGTCGACCGGCGCAGGCATGATGGACTGCAAGGCAGCCCTCACCGAAACCTCCGGCGACATGCAGGCGGCGCAGGATTGGCTGCGCAAGAAGGGCCTGTCGAAGGCTGCGAAAAAGGCTGGCCGTGTCGCGGCCGAAGGCCTGATCGGCGCCGTGACCTCGGGCCCCAAGGGCGTCGTGGTCGAGGTCAATTCGGAGACCGACTTCGTGGCTCGCAACGAGCAGTTCCAGGGCCTCGTCAAGATGATCGCCCAGGTCGCGCTCCACAACGGCGCCGACGTCGAGAAGATCAAGGCCGCGAAGGTTGGCGACGTCACCGTCGAGACCGCGATTTCGGACGCGATCGCCACCATCGGCGAGAACATGTCGCTGCG
The DNA here is from genome assembly GCF_056174665.1 of Bradyrhizobium sp. WYCCWR15520. Lineage (NCBI taxonomy): Bacteria > Pseudomonadati > Pseudomonadota > Alphaproteobacteria > Hyphomicrobiales > Nitrobacteraceae > Bradyrhizobium > Bradyrhizobium sp. WYCCWR15520. The sequence continues at coordinate 119,818 of NZ_JBWBWM010000001.1, read as the reverse complement.
CCGTGCGGCCTCGCTCGAGGTCGGCAAGGGCGTGGTCTCAAGCTACGTCCATGGCGCCGTGATCGATGGCGCCGGCAAGATGGGCGTGCTGGTCGCGCTGGAGTCCACCGGCAAGACCGATGAACTCGCAGCTCTCGGCCGCCAGCTCGCGATGCACGTCGCCGCGACCAATCCGCAGGCGCTGGATCCGTCCGGCCTCGACCCCGAGATCGTGAAGCGCGAAAAGGACGTGCTGGCCGACAAGTACCGCCAGCAGGGCAAGCCCGACAACGTGATCGAGAAGATCGTCGAGTCCGGCCTGAAGACCTACTACAAGGAAGTCTGCCTGCTGGAGCAGGCGTTCATCCACGACACCGGCAAGTCGGTGGCGCAGGCGGTCAAGGAATCTGAAGGCAAGGTCGGCGCGCCGGTGAAGATTGCCGGATTTGTGCGCTATGCTCTCGGCGAGGGAATCGAAAAGCAGGAATCCGATTTCGCAGCCGAAGTCGCGGCGGCCAGCGGCAAGAAGTAACCGCTGCGGTACTAGTCTTCCGGCGCGGCCGCGCCGGAAGTCGCCTGCGCGGGAGAGGAAAGCGATAAGCAATGGCTGAGCCGGTCTATCGTCGCGTCGTGATCAAGCTCTCGGGCGAGTATCTCGCAGGCAGCCAGTCCTTCGGCATCGACCAGCCCACCGTTGATCGCATCGCCGACGACCTGATCGCGGCCAAGAAGCTCGGCGTCGAGGTGGCCGTCGTGATCGGCGGCGGCAACATCGTTCGCGGCGTGGAAGTGTCCTCGCGCGGTGTGTCGCGTCCGACCGGCGACACCATGGGTATGCTCGCCACCATGATGAACTGCCTGGCGCTGGAAGCCGCGATCGAGCGCAAGGGTGCGCCGGCGCGGACGCTTTCGGCGTTCGTGATGCCCGAGATTTCCGAGGTGTTCACCCGTAGTGCAGCGCACAAATACCTCGCGGAGGGACGAATCGTGCTGCTCGGCGGAGGAACCGGCAATCCGTTCTTCACCACCGACACCACGGCGGTGCTGCGGGCGGCCGAGATCGGGGCGCAGGCGGTGCTCAAAGCTACCAACGTCGACGGCGTTTACAGCGCCGATCCCAAAAAAGACCCGTCGGCCAAGCGTTTTGACCGTTTGACGCATTCGCAGGCGATTGCCGGCGACTACAAGGTGATGGATGCGACCGCATTCGCGCTTGCCCGCGAGACGTCACTGCCTATCATCGTATTCTCGATCGCCGAGCCGGGTTCGATCGGCGCGATCCTGCGCGGGACCGGCCACGGCACGGTGGTTGCCGGCTGACAGGCTGGTGCTGCTTCGAACCGCCAGCTTTTGATGCCGGCGGCTGGTTTCTAAGGAGGGGAGAGTGTTATGCCCACGCCCGGTTTTGACATCAACGAATTGAAGCGCCGCATGCAAGGCGCCACCAACTCGCTCAAGCACGAGCTGGGCGGCTTGCGGACCGGCCGCGCGGCGGCGTCCATGCTGGAGCCGGTGCAGGTCGATGCCTATGGCACGCACATGCCGCTCAACCAGCTCGCGACCGTCAGTGTGCCCGAGCCGCGCCTGCTCTCTGTGCAGGTATGGGACAAGTCGATGGTGAAAGCCGTCGAAAAGGCCATCGTCGATTCCAATCTTGGCCTGTCGCCGGCGACCGAAGGGCAGGTGCTGCGCCTGCGGATTCCCGAGCTCAATGAGGAACGGCGCAAGGAACTGGTGAAGGTCGCGCATAAATACGCCGAAGCTGCCAAGGTTGCGGTTCGCCATGTCCGCCGCGACGGGCTCGATATCGTCAAGAAGCTCGAGAAGAATCACGAGATTTCCGAGGACGATCAGGAGCGGCTCGCCAACGATGTGCAGAAGGCGACCGACGGAATGATTGCGGAAATCGATCAGTTGCTGGCGGCGAAGGAAAAGGAAATCCTCACCGTTTGAGAGCAACGTTGAAGAGTTGAGACTGGTCCTGGAATATTGATGATGCCGAACGCCGCCGCCCCCGCCACGGAAGGATCTGACCGATCCGTCCCGTTGCATGTGGCGATCATCATGGACGGAAATGGGCGCTGGGCGGCAGCGCGCGGCTTGCCGCGCGCCGAAGGCCACCGCCGCGGCGTCGACGCGCTGCGTCGCGTGGTTCGCGCCGCCCATGAACTCGGCGTGCTCTATCTGACGATCTTTTCGTTCAGTTCCGAAAACTGGTCGCGGCCGGCGACCGAAATCGGCGACCTGTTCGGCCTGCTGCGCCGCTTCATCCGCAACGATCTGGCGACGCTGCATAGCGACGGCGTGCGCGTCCGCGTGATCGGCGAGCGGGAAGGGCTGGAGCCCGACATCTGCACGCTGCTGAACGAGGCCGAGGAACTGACCAAGACCAACACCAAGCTCAATCTCGTGGTCGCGTTCAATTACGGATCGCGCCAGGAAATCGCCGGCGCCGCGCAACGCTTGGCGCGCGAAGTGGCCGAGGGCAAACGCGATCCGGCATCGATCGATGCCGATGCACTCGGGCAATATCTCGATGCGCCCGACATTCCCGATCCCGACCTGATCATTCGCACCAGCGGCGAGCAGCGGCTGTCGAACTTCCTGATGTGGCAGGCGGCTTACAGCGAACTCGTGTTCGTGCCGATCCACTGGCCGGATTTCGACAAGGCCGCGCTCGAAAGCGCCATTGCCGAATATGCCAGACGGGAACGCCGTTTCGGCGGTCTGGCCGCGAAAACCGGATCGTGACCGAGCCCGAGGCCGCACCGGCGGCAGCAAGCGCACCCGATTCGCGCAATCTCGTGATGCGCATCGCCGCCGCCGCGGTACTGATCCCGCTTGCGGTCGCTATCGCCTATGCGGGCGGTTTTCTGTGGGCCGCGCTGGTGACGCTGGCGGCGATCGGCCTGTTTGTGGAATGGCTGGCAATCGTTGGTCTCGCCGGCGCGATGCGTGTGATCGTGCCCGGCGTGGCGGCGCTTGCGATTGCCGGACTTTGCTTTGCGTTTGGCCGGCTCGATGCCGCGCTGATTGTGTTGGCGGTTGGTTTCGTCGCGGTCGTGGCGATCGCCCCGGAACGGCGAAACTGGGCGGCGGCGGGCTTTTTGTACGCGGCGGCGGCCGAAATTGCCTCGGTGCTGGTGCGTCTCGATTCCGTGAAGGGCTTTGCCGCCTTGATGTTCGTGCTGCTGATCGTGTGGGTCACCGACAGCGGCGGCTATTTTGCGGGCCGCGGCATCGGCGGACCGAAACTCTGGCCGCGCGTCAGCCCAAAAAAGACCTGGGCGGGCGCCATCGGCGGTTTTGCCGCTAGCCTCGCCGTGGCAATCGGGTTTGCGGTGTTCGATCTGGGCAGAATGGGGCCGCTATTGATGCTTGCGGGGGTCCTCTCGGTGGTTTCGCAGCTCGGCGATCTCTTCGAATCCGCCGTGAAGCGGCGTTTTGGCGTAAAGGACTCAAGTCACATTATTCCCGGCCACGGCGGACTAATGGATCGCCTGGATGGATTTGTCGCAGCCGTCGTCGTGGCGGCACTTTTCGGCCTTCTGCGGGGCGGCGCCGATGGCGTCGGCCGCGGTCTTATGGTTTGGTGACAGGATGAGCGCAGTTCCATTGCGTAACAACAAGGCCGCGTTGGCCGCCGTGCGTACGGTCACGGTGCTAGGCGCCACCGGTTCGATCGGCGACAGCACCATGGATTTGCTGCGTGGCGCGCGCGACCGCTACCAGGTCGAAGCGCTGACCGCGAATTCCAATGTCGAAGCGCTGGCTAAACTTGCAAAGGAATTCGGCGCACGATTCGCTGCAATCGCCGATCCCGCGCGTCTTGGCGAACTGAAGGACGCACTGGCAGGCACGAACATCGAATGCGGTGCCGGCGAAAGCGCGATCATCGAGGCCGCGGCGCGTCCCGCCGACTGGGTGATGGCGGCGGTGAGCGGTGCGGCCGGGCTGAAGCCAGCGCTCGCCGCGGTCGATCGCGGCGCTGCCGTCGCATTGGCGAACAAGGAATGCCTGGTCTGTGCCGGCGACTTCTTCATGCAGCGCGCGGCAAAAGCCGGCGCATGCATTCTGCCGGCGGATTCCGAGCACAACGCGCTGTTTCAGGCGCTCTCTTCCGGCAATCGCGAAGAGTTGGTGCGCGTGATCATCACCGCATCCGGCGGCCCATTCCGCACCTGGGCGCCGGCCGACATCGAGCAGGCGACGCTGGAGCAGGCGTTGAAGCATCCGAACTGGAGCATGGGCCAGAAGATCACGATCGATTCGGCCTCGATGATGAACAAGGGCCTCGAAGTCATCGAAGCTTCCTATCTCTTCGCGCTCTCCGCCGACGAGATCGACGTTCTCGTGCACCCGCAGTCGATCATCCATGGCATGGTCGAATTCTCCGATCGCTCTGTGGTCGCACAGCTCGGCGCACCCGACATGCGCATCCCGATTGCGCATTGCCTTGGATGGCCCGAGCGAATCGTTGGCCCGTCGGCGAGGCTCGATCTCGCGAAAATCGGTCAGCTCACCTTCGAGGCGCCGGATTTTGAGCGGTTTCCGGGCTTGCGGCTGGCCTACGAGGCGTTACGTACGGGGCGTGGCGCGACCACGGTGTTCAATGCCGCCAATGAGGTGGCGGTGGCGGCGTTCATTGCCGGAAAGATCAAGTTCGGATCGATCGCGCGCCTCGTCGAGGCCACCATTAATGACTGGATTCGCACCGGGAACCTTGCGCCTCTGAGCTCGGCTGACGACGCGATCTCCGTTGACCAAAACGCGCGAAACAGAGCCGCCTCCCTATTGCCTCAAATTGCCTTAAAGGCATCCTAGAGGGTTGGGGACGGAGCCTTTGGCTCTTGTCGAGGGGAACCTGATGATTGAGTTTTTTCTAAACAGTTTCAATACGTTGGGCCACGGGCTCATCGGCTACATCATTCCCTTTTTGTTTGTGCTGACCATCGTCGTGTTCTTCCACGAACTCGGCCACTTCCTCGTCGCCCGCTGGGCCGGCGTGAAGGTGTTGACCTTCTCTCTCGGTTTCGGGCCGGAACTCGCCGGTTTCAATGACCGCCATGGTACCCGCTGGAAGATCTCCGCGATCCCGCTCGGCGGCTATGTGAAGTTCTTCGGCGACGAATCGGAAGCCTCGACGCCGGCTTCGGCCGAAACGCTTGCCCGCATGAGCGACGAAGAGCGGGCTGGCAGCTTCCATCACAAGAAAGTCGGCGCCCGCGCCGCCATCGTGGCCGCCGGTCCGATCGCGAATTTCATTCTCGCGATCGTCATCTTCACCTGCCTGTTCACCTTCTTCGGCAAGCCGAGCACGACGGCGCGCGTCGACAAGATCGAAGCCGCGAGCGCCGCCGAGCGGGCGGGCTTCCAGGTCGGCGACATCGTCACCGCCATCGACGGCAAGAAGGTCGGCAGCTTTTCCGACATGCAGCGGCTAGTCAGCGTGCGTGCTGGCGACACCCTGACCTTCACCGTCAAGCGCGGCGATTCCACGCTGCAATTGAAGGGCACGCCGGAACTGCGTGAAGTGAAGGATCCGTTCGGGAACACGCAGCGGCTCGGGATTCTCGGCATCACCCGCGCAACTTCGCCGGGCGAAGTGACGACCGAGAAGGTCGACCCGGCGACCGCGCTCTGGCTCGGAATCAAGGAAACCTGGTTCGTTATCGAGCAGACGCTGTCCTATATCGGCAACATCTTCACCGGCCGGGCCAGCGCGGACCAGATCGGCGGGCCGATTCGGATCGCGCAGATTTCAGGGCAGGTGGCCACGCTGGGGCTGATTCCCTTGCTGCATCTGGCGGCGGTGCTGTCGATTTCGATCGGGCTGCTGAACCTGTTCCCGGTTCCCTTGCTGGATGGCGGCCACCTTATGTTCTACACGGCCGAGGTGCTGCGGGGACGCCCATTGTCGGAAAAATCGCAGGAATACGGGTTCCGCGTGGGGCTTGTTCTGGTGCTGATGCTGATGGTGTTCGCTTTCTATAACGATTTCCATCAGGTGCCGTGGCTGAAGGGGCTGTTCGGAAGATCGTAGTAGCGGCTTTTTTGTGACGTTGCCCATTGGCAACGCCTTGGAATGAAATTGGAATTGCCGCGTGAAGTCTGGTTTGCCCCCCTGTCGAAATTAGCTACAAGCAATGCAACTTGGGAATCTGCCGGTTCGTAGGGGTACGGGCCGGCATGCAATGACGAGGGCGCGTTGCGCATGATGTTGGGAATGCGAGTGCGGGGGGCTCTGCTGGGCACTCTGATCATGTTGGCCGCGCCGATGGGGGGCGCGCTGGTGTCTGTGCCGGCTGCGGCCCAGACAGTGGCGTCGATCGCCGTTGAGGGGAACCGGCGTGTCGAAGTCGAGACCATCCGTTCCTATTTCAAGCCAGGACCTGGCGGCCGCCTCGGGCAGGCCCAGATCGACGATGGTCTGAAGGCGCTGATCGAAACCGGCCTGTTCCAGGACGTGCGAATCAGCCAAGTCGGCGGCCGACTGGTCGTGACCGTGGTCGAAAATGCCGTGATCGGGCGCATCGCCTTCGAAGGCAACAAGAAGGTCAAGGACGAGCAGCTCTCGGCCGAAATCCAGTCCAAGCCGCGCGGCACATTCTCGCGCCCGATGGTTCAGTCGGATGCCCAGCGAATCGCTGAAATCTACCGGCGCTCCGGCCGCTACGACGTGCGCGTGACCCCTGAAATCATCGAGCAGCCGAACAACCGCGTCGACCTGATCTTTACGATCACCGAGGGCACCAAAACCGGCGTCAGGTCGATCGAGTTCGTCGGCAACGTCGCCTATTCGTCCTATCGCCTGAAGGACGTCATCAAGACCCGCGAATCGAACCTGCTGAGCTTCCTCGGCGGCGCCGACGTCTACGATCCGGATCGGGTCGAGGCCGACCGCGACCTGATTCGCCGCTTCTATCTCAAGAACGGTTACGCTGACGTGCAGGTGATTGCGGCGCTGACCGAGTATGATCCCGACAAGAAGGGCTTCCTCGTCACCTTCAAGATCGAGGAAGGGCAGCAATATCGCGTTGCCTCCGTCGATTTCCAGACCTCTATTCCAACCCTCGATGCGGCCTCGATGCGCAGCTTCTCGCGCGTCGCCGTCGGCTCGGTCTACAATGCCGAGGCACTCGAGAAATCCGTGGAGGAAATGCAGATCGAGGCCTCACGGCGCGGCTACGCGTTCGCCGTGGTGCGCCCGCGCGGCGATCGCAATTTCGAGCAGCACACCGTTTCGATCGTGTTCGCCGTCGATGAAGGCCCTCGAACCTATATCGAGCGCATCAATATCCGCGGCAACACCCGCACCCGCGATTACGTGATCCGTCGCGAGTTTGATCTGTCCGAAGGCGACGCCTACAACCGCGCGCTGGTCGACCGTGCCGAGCGCCGGCTGAAGAACCTCGACTTCTTCAAGGCCGTGAAGATCCTGACCGAGCCCGGCTCGTCGACCGACCGCGTGATCCTGGTCGTCGACCTCGAAGAGAAGTCGACCGGCGACTTCTCGGTGTCGGGCGGTTACTCGACCACGGACGGTGCGCTGGCCGAAGTCAGCATCTCCGAGCGCAACTTCCTCGGCCGGGGCCTGTATGCGAAGGCAGCCGTGACCTATGGCCAGTACGCGCGCGGCGGTTCGCTGTCGTTCGTCGACCCCTATCTGTTTGACTATCGCGTCGCACTCGGCCTCGACCTGTTCTATCGCGAGCAATTGGCCAACAGCTACATCGCCTACGGCACCAAGACGCTTGGCTTCAGCCCGCGGCTCGGCTTCACCCTGCGTGAAGACCTCGCGCTGCAGTTGCGCTACTCGATCTACCAGCAGGAAATCCAGCTGCCGAGCACGCTCGCGAACTGCAACAACAACTCGTCGAACTCGTTGCTCGCGTTCAACCCATCGCCGGCCTTTGCGAATCTGGTGGGCGCGCCTAACGGCGGATCGATCACGTCGGGAGGCCAAACCGCCACGGACACTTCCGGTGCCGGCCTGTGGTGCTACAGCGATGGCGAAGCTTCGCTGCCCATTCGCCGGGAGTTGCAGAGCGGCAAGGCGCTGACGTCGTCGGTCGGCTATTCGCTGAACTACAACACGCTGGACAATAACAAGAATCCGACCGACGGCTTGCTGATTGACTGGAAACAGGACTTCGCCGGCCTCGGCGGCGACGTGAAGTACATCAAGTCCGCGATCGACGCGAAGTACTACACCCCGCTGGTCGCCGATATCGTCGGCCTGATCCACCTCCAGGGCGGCATGCTGAACCAGTTCGGCGGCAGCGAGCTGCGCATGCTCGATCACTTCCAGATGGGTCCGAATCTGGTTCGCGGTTTTGCGCCGAACGGCATCGGTCCGCGCGATCTCAACCCGTTCGGTACGCGTGACGCGCTCGGCGGCACCAAGTATTGGGGCGCTTCGTTCGAATTGCAGATGCCGTTCTGGTTCCTGCCGAAGGAAGTCGGGCTCAAGGGCTCGGTCTATGCCGACGCCGGCGGACTTTGGGACTACAAGGGCCCGACTTCGTGGGCGGCAACGGGTGAGGTCAACGTGCCTGGCTGCGTCCCGCCGACGCAATCCCCGAATGCCAACGCCGGAACCTGTTTGGGATTGCAGTATGACGACGGCAACTTGGTGCGCACCTCGGTGGGTGTCGGCATCATCTGGGCTTCGCCGTTCGGTCCGCTGCGCTTCGACTATGCAGTTCCGCTTACGAAGGGTCAGTTTGACCGCGTGCAGCAATTCAAGTTTGGCGGTGGCACATCGTTCTAAGGTGGCTTGAAGCGACCGGACGTAAGGTCCGGGAGACGAGAGCACCACGGAATAAGAGGAGGGGTCGGCTCCGTTGCTTCGGAGCCGGCACTCCGGTGTGAAGGCCGGCCGGACTGCGGCGGATGGAATGGCGCAGCCGATATTCTTCAAGCAACCTCCTTCCTCGACGCTGGCCGAGCTGGCCGCGCTGACGGGAGCGGTATTGGCCGATCCCGCGCGGGGCGGTCATGTGATCAAGGGCCTCGCTTCGCTCGACGAAGCCGGTCCCATGCATCTGGCGTTCTTCGACAACCTCAAATATGCCGATCAGCTCAAGGCGACCAAGGCCGGCGCCTGCCTGGTCAGCCTGCGTTTCGAAGCCCAGGTGCCAGCCCATGTGGCGGTGCTGCGGGCGGCCCAGCCGTTCCGCGCCTTCGTGAAGCTGGCGCGCGAATGGCACGCCGACGCGCTTCGTCCGCAATCCTGGTTCGACAATGACGGCATCGCGCCGTCGGCGATCATCGACCCGTCCGCCCATCTCGAGGACGGTGTCATCGTCGATCCGCTGGCGGTGATCGGCCCGCGGGTCGAGATCGGCACCGGTACGGTGATCGGCGCCGGCGCGGTGATCGGCGCCGACGTCAAGATCGGCCGCGACTGCAATGTCGGCGCGCGGACCGCGATTCAGTTCGCCCTGATCGGCAACAACGTCCTGATCCATCCCGCTTGCAGCATCGGCCAGGACGGCTATGGCTTCATCTTCTTCGGCCCCGAGGGCCACCTGAAGGTGCCTCAGACCGGCCGCGTCCTGATCCAGAACGATGTCGAGATCGGTGCCGGCACCTGCATCGACCGCGGCAGCCTCCGGGATACGGTGATCGGCGAGGGGACCAAAATCGACAATCAGGTCCAGATCGGCCACAATGTGACGATCGGCAGGCACTGCCTGCTCGCGGCCCAGATCGGGCTCGCGGGCAGCCTGACGATCGGTGACAACGTCGCGCTGGGGGCGAAGGTGGGTATCAACAATCACCTCAAGATCGGCGACGGCGCCCAGGTCACGGCCATGAGCGCGGTCAAGGACGACATTCCGCCGAACGGCCGCTGGGGCGGTCATTTTGCCAAACCAACCAAGCAGTGGTTTAGAGAGATCGTTGCAGTGGAGCGGCTGGCACAGGGCGGCACGACCGATCCGAAAGGCGAAGGACAGGAGTGATGGAGGAGGCACCGGTCAGGTTCGAGCTCGTGGATATCAACGAGATCCTCAAGACGCTCCCGCACCGCTATCCGATGCTGCTGATCGACCGGGTGATCAAAATCCGGACCGATTACAGTGGGATCGGTATCAAGAACGTCACCTTCAACGAGCCGCCGTTTCTCGGCCATTTTCCCGAGCGTCCGGTCTACCCCGGCGTGATGATGATCGAGGCCATGGCGCAGACCGCCGGCGTCATCGGCATCAAGTCGGTCGAAGGCACCGAGAAGCCGCGGGCGGTCTACTTCCTGACCATCGACAAGTGCAAATTCCGAAAACCCGTGATGCCCGGCGATACCATCGAGTATCACATGCGCTCGATCGGCCGCCGCAAGGCGATGTGGTGGTTTCACGGCGACGCCAAGGTGAATGGCAGCGTGGTCGCCGAGGCTGACGTCGGCGCGATGCTGACGGATTGAGCCGAATTGAATTTATCCGTCACACAACCGACGTCTTCCTGATATCTCTGCTCAATCGTTGGTAGTGGAACCCACGCCGAGGCGATTGATGAAATTTTCCGCATAAGTCCGGTTTGGGACCACGCTTTTTCAACGGAGGCTTCCCGTGAACAGGCTTGCGTCCATTATTTCGTGTTTGGTCATTTTTCTGCTGACGTCGCCGCCAAGTTACGCGGCTGATCTGAACGGTCTGGTATCGTCGCTGAAGGGCGGTGGCTACGTCATCGTGTTTCGGCACGGCGCCACCGACGATAGCCAGAAGGACATCTATCCCTTCAAGTTCGACGACATGAGCGCGCAGCGGCAACTGAGCGAGAAGGGCCGCGCCATGGCACGCGAGCTTGGGGCGGCGCTTGCGAAACTGGGGGTGCCGGTCGGCGAAGTCTACACCAGCCGGCTCAACCGTGCAGTGGAGACTGGTAAGCTGATTGGCGGCAAGGACGTGGCTGCGGTGGACGAATTGACCGACAGCGGCGCCGGCAGTTCGTCGGCGATGGCTAACCCCGACGGCAAGAACGCCAAGGCGGGACGCGCCGTGCGCGACCTCGTCAACGTGGCTCCGAAAGCCGGCGTCAACAATCTGGCGGTGACGCACAAGACCAACGTCGCCGATGCCTTCGGCAAGGAATTTGCCGATATCCGCGAAGGCGAGGCACTGGTGTACAAGACCAGCGCCTCGGGCCCGGCCGTCCTCTTCACGCGGGTGCAGGCAAGCGAGTGGATCGCGCAGGCAGGCAGCTAGAGAGAATATTGCGAGGTCGGCAGTTGCCTGCGCGTGAGGAGCGCCGTTGGTGTGAACTGTCACCGCGCACTGTCTGCAACAGTCAGGCGTGACTATACGCGGGTATACTCGACAATTTCGGGACGTTGACGGAGCATGTGCCTGTCACTCCGTGTGGCCATGCCGTCAGCGTGAGCATGGCGCATTGGAACTTCGGTCCAATCGACTGACTCGTGATTTCCGGTGGCAGGTCACTGTTGAGATTGCCGCATGAAACGCCTGACAACTGCCGTTGTGCTGATAGGCTCGGCCGCTGTTTTCGCTGGTAGCGCAATGGCACGCGACGACGGCCGTTACGCCAATTCTCCGCTCAAATCCTGGTTCGATAGCTTGAGAAGCGGCAAGGGGCCGTGCTGCTCCGATGCCGACGGCTCAGCGGTTGCCGACGTCGATTGGGAATCGAAGGACGGTCACTATCGCGTGCGCCTCGAGGGCCAGTGGATCGACGTCCCCGACGACGCCCTCATCACGGTGCCGAATCGCGTGGGCAGGACGATGGTCTGGCCGATCAAGGGCACGGCCGGAATTTCGATTCGCTGCTTCATGCCCGGCAGCATGACCTGACGCCGCAGGATCGCTCTGACGTCCGGCGAGGACCGGCCGACCGCGGACATTGCGGACCGGACGATTCGCAACACGCCGTAACCATACGTCACTAGACAGCCTTGGGATGCCGCGCTAACCACCGGAAAACGCGAGATATTCGCGTGCAACGGATGGGCTGGGCTTAGTTGATGGGTACGATCGATCCAACCGCGCGGGTTGAGGATGGCGCTGTGATCGGCGAGGGGACGACGATCGGTCCCTATTGCATCATCGGGCCCCATGTCATCATCGGCGCCAAGTGCAAGTTGATCGCGCATGTGCACGTCACTGCGCAGACCACGATCGGCGACGGCTGCACGATCTATCCGTTCGTCTCGCTCGGCACGCCGCCGCAATCGCTGAGTTACAAGGGCGAACTGACGAGGCTCGAGATCGGTGCGGGCTGCACCATCCGCGAGTCCTCGACCATGAACGCCGGCACGGTCGCCGGCGGCGGCGTGACGCGGGTCGGCGAGCGCGGCTACTTCATGAACTGCAGCCATGTCGGGCACGATTGCCAGGTCGGCAATGACGTGATTTTCGCGACCTCGGCGACGCTCGGCGGCCATTGCGAGATCGGCGATTTCGTCTTCATCGGCGGGTTATCGGCCGTGCACCAGTTCACGCGGATCGGGCCGCAGGTGATGGTCGGCGGCGTCTGCGGCGTGCGCGGCGACGTCATTCCATTCGGCCTCGTCAACGGCCAGTATGCCGCTCTCGAAGGCCTCAACATCATCGGCATGAAGCGCCGCAAGTTCACCAAGGAGCGGCTGGCGAAAGTGCGCTCGTTCTACCAGAAGCTGTTTCACGGCCCCGGCATCTTTGCCGAGCGGCTGAGCGCGGTGCAGCCGTTGGCCGGCGAGGACCCGGCGATCGCCGAAATCCTCGCCTTCATCGAGCAGGGCAAGCATCGCGCGCTTTGCCTTCCCGCCGACGACGGCCACAGGCAGTGATGACGGGATCGCCGCAGCCATGATCTCAGCGGCCTCCGACATTTCATCGCCGGTCGGCGTCATCGCAGGCGGCGGCGCAATGCCGTTCGCGGTGGCGGATTCGCTTGCCGCGCGGGGGATCGCGCCGGTGCTGTTCGCGCTGCGCGGCGCCTGCGATCCGGGTGGGGTCGAACGCTACCGTCATCACTGGATTTCGGTCGGACAACTCGGCCGCGCGACAAAGTTGTTCCGCAGCGAGGGCTGCCGCGATCTGATCTTCATCGGCACGCTGCTGCGCCCGGCGCTGTCGGAAATCCGCCTGGACTGGGGAACGCTGCGCGTCATCGGCCATGTCCTGGCGGCATTTCGCGGCGGCGACGATCATCTGCTGTCGGGCATCGGCCGCATCCTCGAACAGGACGGTTTTCGAATGGTCGGCATCAGGGATGTCGCGCCCGATATTCTGATGCCGGAAGGAAACATTGCCCGCGCCACGCCCGATCCGGCCGCCCTGGCCGATATCGCCAGAGGGCGGGAGGTGCTCGGCGCGCTCGGTCCCTTCGACATCGGCCAGGCCGTGGTCGTGATCGACGGGCACGTGGTGGCGGTCGAGGACATTGAGGGCACCGATGGGCTGCTCGCACGCGTGGCGCGGCTGCGGGAGGCTGGGCGTATCAGAGCCAAATCCGGCCGCGGCGTGCTGGTCAAGGCGCCGAAGAGCGGCCAGGATTTGCGCTTCGACCTGCCGACGGTGGGCGCCAAAACCATCGACGGCGCGGCCAAGGCCGGGCTCGCCGGCATCGCCGTGATCGCGGGCCACACGATTGCCGCCGACTCGCAAGCCATGATCGAGGCCGCGGACAAAGCCGGTCTGTTCATCCAGGGGTTAGCAGCGTGACACCGTCTCGCGCAACCGCGGGGATGGAGCGGAGGATCTTTCTGATCGCGACGGAAGAGTCCGGCGATCGTCTCGGCGCCAATTTGATGAAGGTGCTGCGCCAGCGCCTTGGCGACGGGGTGCAGTTCGAAGGCGTCGGCGGTCGCGCGATGGCGCGCGAAGGCTTGGAGTCGCTGTTTCCGATCGAGGAGCTCTCGATCATCGGGCTCGCCGCCGTCGTCAAGGACCTGCCGAAGATACTCGGCCTGATCAAGGAAACCGCGATCGCGGTGACGGAAGCCGCACCCGATATTCTCGTCATCATCGACAGCCCCGACTTCACCCACCGCGTCGCCAAGCGCGTCCGCGCCAAGGATCCCGGGCTGCCGATCGTCGACTATGTATCGCCCTCCGTCTGGGCGTGGCGGCCGGGCAGGGCGCGGGCGATGCTGAAATATGTCGATCACGTGCTGGCGCTGCTGCCGTTCGAGCCCGAGGCCTATCAACGGCTGCACGGGCCGCCCTGCAGCTATGTCGGCCATCCCCTGACCGAGCAACTGGCCTCGCTGCGCCCGAATGCCGAGGAGGCTGCGCGGCGGGCGGAATCGCCGCCGGTGCTCTTGGTGCTGCCGGGAAGCCGCCGCAGCGAAATCCGCCACCACATGGCGGTGTTCGGCCAGGCGGTGGCGCGGCTGCAGGAGCAGGGCACCACGTTCGAACTGGTGCTGCCGACCATGCCGCATCTGCAGGAGACGGTGGTGGAGGCCGTGAAGGGCTGGCCAGTGCAGCCCCAGGTCGTCATCGGCGAGCAGGAGAAGCGCGCGAAGTTTCGGATCGCGCACGCGGCGCTGGCCAAGTCAGGCACCGTGACGCTCGAACTGGCGCTGGCGGGCGTGCCGATGGTCACGGCCTACCGCACCGGCGCGATGGAAGCGTGGATCCTGCGCCGCGCGATCAAGGTGAACTCGGTGATCCTTGCCAATCTCGTGATCGGCGAGAACGTCATTCCCGAATTCCTGCAGGAAGACTGCACGCCGGAAAAGCTTTCGCAGGCGCTACGCGAGGTGATGAGCGACAGCGACCTGCGCCGGAAGCAACTCGAAGGCTTCGCCAAGATCGACGACATCATGTCGACCGGCAACCAGCCGCCCAGCGTGCGGGCGGCCGATATCGTGCTTGCGACGATGCACAAGGCTAGACGGCCAAACTAGAGCATGATCCGGAAAAGTGTGTGTAGCGGTTTTCCGAAAGGATCATGCTCAAACAAAAAGATAAAGCGGGATGACGATTCGAAGAAACGTCATCACGCTTTAGGCACCGGCTTGCGGCCGATGATGTCGGACAGCCAGCCAAAAAAGATCAAGCTTGGCGTTGCAATCAGCAGCGCTGCTCCCACGATGTAGGCCGAGGTCAGCGGGTCCACCTTGGAGACCTGCTGCAGGAAATACAGCGCCCAGAACTGGCCGCTGTACCAAACCACGCCTTGCCCGATCAGCACGATGGTGGCGATCCCGACGTATTTGATGTTCGAACTGACGAAGGCCTCCTTCCAGGGATTTCTGGTCATCTGGCCCTTGGCCTTTATCTCCTGGAAGATCGGCGTCTCCTGCAACTGAAGCCGGATGTAGATCGCAATACCCACCAGCAGGAAGGACACCAGGAACGGGACGCGCCAGGCCCACGCGTCGAAGGCCTCATTGCCGAAGTAGGTGCGGGTTGCGATGATTACGGCCAGTGACACCACGATCCCGAGCGTAGGCGAGGTCTGAAGCCAGCCGGTGTAGTAGCCACGGCCTCATAAGACTTTTGGCTCAGTCGGGCGGTAAGAGGGGATCGCGGCGAATGGCGCCGTCCGGCACGCACCCGCCGGCGTCGCTTCAACGAACGGCGCGCATTTGCGCGGCCGTTGCCACGGCATCGAGGATGATGCGAACGGGTTCGAAACAGCACGCCGAAACAACCCGTCGCTCCCGACGTCACCGATGGACGGTCGTAGCGAGGCCTTCCAAGTCAGGCTTCAGACAACCTCCGTGTTGTCAGTTGGCTGTCCGATGCCAGTGATCGTGCCACCATGTGGCGAAGTCGCGATCGGTCGCCAATTCCCAGACTGCAAACAGGATCACGACCAGACCTGACACCACACTGTTGACCGTAGCCAAGGTTGTCTCGTAGCCAACCGTCCAGGGCGCCGCCAGCAGGGCCAGGCCGAGGAGAATTTCTCCCCATTCCTCCAGATAGGACGGAATGATGAACCCCTCCAAGGCAAACAAGATAACGCATAACCCAAGCACGACGGTGATCCAGGTGGCCGCCCCGGTGAAGCCGAGGACGAACGGCGACAAAACCAGCCAGACGCCCATCACCAGGCTGGCAACGTCTTGCCAATGTCGAATGCGCATGAAGCTCACCTCCTTCGCGCAAGTCTCCCTTTGCACATGGTATTGGTTTTTGCAGCTGCCTAGGGCCTGCGACAACGCGGCTGGCGAGGCGGTCGGCGACACGGCCAAGAAGGGCGCGGCGGGGTTAGCGCGGCGTAGGGTGGCAAGCGAAGCGTGCCCACATCTCTTCGGGCATCGGCCATCGTGGGCACGCTCCGCTTTGCCCACCCCACAAGAGAAAAGCCGGACGCGATGATCGCATCCGGCTTTTCCGACTTGTCCCTATGAGGCAGCTTACTTGCGCTTGTCCATCTCGACGTAGTCGCGGCGGGCGACGCCGGTGTAGAGCTGGCGCGGACGGCCGATCTTCTGCTGCGGATCCTCGATCATCTCGCTCCACTGGCTGATCCAGCCGACGGTGCGGGCGACCGCGAACAGCACGGTGAACATCGAGGTCGGGAAGCCCATCGCCTTCAGCGTGATGCCCGAATAGAAGTCCACGTTCGGATAGAGCTTGCGGTCGATGAAGTACTGGTCGGAGAGCGCGATCTTTTCCAGCTCCAGTGCGACCTTCAGCATCGGGTCGTCGCCATGGCCGGTCTCGGCCAGCACGGCGTGACACATCTTCTGCATGATCTTGGCGCGCGGGTCGTAGTTCTTGTAGACGCGGTGGCCAAAGCCCATCAGGCGGACTTCAGAGTTCTTGTCCTTCACCTTGGCAATGAATTCCGGAATCTTGTCGACCGTGCCGATGTCGGCGAGCATTGCGAGCGCGGCTTCGTTGGCGCCGCCATGCGCGGGGCCCCAGAGGCAGGCGATGCCGGCGGCGATGCAGGCGAACGGGTTGGCGCCGGAGGAGCCGGCGATACGCACCGTCGAGGTCGAGGCGTTCTGCTCGTGGTCGGCGTGCAGGATGAAGATCTTGTCGAGCGCGTCAGCCAGCACCGGGTTGATCTTGTAATCCTCGCAAGGCACCGCGAAGCACATGTGCAGGAAGTTCTCGGCAAAGGAGAGCGAGTTCTTCGGATACATGAAGGGCTGGCCGACGGTGTATTTGAAGGCCATTGCGGCCAGCGTCGGGACCTTCGCGATCATGCGCATCGAGGCGATCATGCGCTGCTTCGGATCGTTGATGTCGGTGCTGTCGTGATAGAACGCGGCGAGCGCGCCGACGGCGGCGACCATGATCGCCATCGGATGGGCGTCGCGGCGGAAACCCTGGAAGAAGCGGGCCATCTGCTCGTGAACCATGGTGTGATGGATCACGCGATGGTCGAAGTCTTTCTTCTGCGCCGGGGTCGGAAGCTCCCCGTAGAGCAGCAGGTAGCAGGTCTCGAGGAAGTCGCCCTTTTCGGCGAGTTGCTCGATCGGGTAGCCGCGGTATTCCAGCACGCCGGCATCGCCGTCGATATAGGTGATCTTCGACTGGCAGCTACCGGTCGAGGTAAAACCCGGGTCGTAGGTGAACATCCCGGCCTGGGCGTAGAGCTTGGCGATGTCGATGACATCGGGCCCCACCGTGCCGCTGAGGATCGGGAAATCGTAGGTCTTGTTACCTACCGTGAGCGTTGCAGTCTTGTTGCTGGATTTTGCGTCCATCGTGGATCCCCGATGAAATCGTTACGAAAAAACCGCGCCGACCTTGGTGCCATTCGCAAGGCAGCAGCAAGGGAAGCCGGCGTGTCTAGAAGCGGCGCCAAAGGCGTAGCTTATTGCCCTGTGCACTGCAAGATGGCCGCGGCCCCCCATATGGTAGGGGCTTAGTTGGCCGCCTGATCGCCCAAGCGGGCCAGGCATTCGTCCCGCCCTAGTACCGCCAAAACGTCAAAAATGCCCGGTGAAGTCGTACGTCCGGTCAGTGCCACCCGGAGTGGCTGGGCGACGGCGCCGAGCTTGAGATTGTTCTGCTCTGCGAAATTCCGCATGGCGGCTTCCGCGGTCTCGGCGCGCCAGTCGGTGACGGTCTCGAGCGCGGTCCGGAGTTGGCCGATCAGCGCGCGCGTCTCCGGCGTCAGCAGGGCGGCCGCCTTCGGCTCGATCTCAAGCGGACGGTCGGCAAAGATGAAGTAGGCGCCCGATATCAGCTCGATCAGGGTCTTGGCGCGCTCCTTCAGGCTCGGCATAGCGCGAAGCAGTTGGCCGCGCGTCGTGTCGTTGAGTTTTGCCTTCAGCTCGGCGCCGTTGGGGACGTAATCCAATACGCTTTCGAACTGCGCGACCAGCTCGCGGTCATCAGCATGGCGGATGTAGTGGCCGTTGAGGTTCTCCAGCTTGGCGAAATCGAACCGCGCCGCCGAGCGACCGATCGCGGGCAGATCGAACGCGTCGATCATTTCCTGTGTCGAGAAGATTTCCTGGTCACCATGGCTCCAGCCGAGCCGGACCAGGTAATTGCGGAGCGCCGCCGGCAGATATCCCATGGCGCGATAGGCATCGACGCCGAGCGCGCCATGGCGCTTCGAGAGTTTTGAGCCGTCGGGCCCATGGATTAGGGGGATGTGGGACATGTTGGGGATGTCCCAGCCGAGCGCGTCGTAGATCTGCTTCTGGCGCGCGGCGTTGATCAGATGGTCGTCGCCCCGGATCACGTGCGTGACGCCCATGTCGTGGTCGTCGACCACGACAGCCAGCATGTAGGTCGGGTTGCCGTCGCCGCGCAAAAGCACGAGATCGTCGAGGTTCTCGTTCTGCCAGACCACGCGGCCCTGCACCTGGTCCTCGATCACGGTCTCGCCGGTCTGCGGCGCCTTGAGGCGGATCGTGGGCTTCATGCCCGCGGGCGCCTCCGAGGGGTCGCGGTCCCGCCACATCCCATCATAGAGGCGCGTCCTGCCCTCGGCGCGTGCCTTCTCGCGCATCGCTGCCAGTTCCTGCCCGGTGGCGTAGCAGCGGTAGGCTTTGCCGCTGGCGAGCAACTGCTCTGCCACCTCGCGATGGCGCGCGGCGCGGCTGAACTGGTAGATGACGTCGCCGTCCCAATCGAGCTCGAGCCATTTCAGGCCGTCGAGAATGGCCGCAATGGCAGGTTCGGTCGACCGCTCGCGATCGGTATCCTCGATCCGCAGCAGCATCTTGCCGCCAGTCTTCTTGGCGTAGAGCCAGTTGAACAGCGCGGTGCGGGCGCCCCCGATGTGGAGGAAGCCGGTGGGCGAGGGGGCGAAGCGTGTGACGACGGGATCTGTCATTTACCGGGCGGGTGAGGTTTGGAATTGGCGGTGGTGTATAGCAGGAACGGTGCATAACTAAAGCCTTAGCCATTGGCAAAGTAGGCTTGGCTCGCAAGGGCGAATTTGGCAGAAGGTTCGCCAATCCCTAACAGGAACTCGTTGATGACCACAGAACCGGTAGCGGCAGAGGCGGGGCGCGATTTCATCCGCGACATCGTACAGGCCGATCTCTCCTCGAAGAAACATAGCCGGATCGTGACCCGATTTCCGCCGGAGCCGAACGGCTACCTGCACATCGGCCACGCCAAGTCGATTGCCCTTAATTTCGGCATCGCGCAGGAGTTCGCCGGCAAGTGCCATCTGCGCTTCGACGACACCAACCCGACCAAGGAAGAGCAGGAATATATCGATTCCATCCAGGCCGACGTGCACTGGCTCGGCTATGACTGGGGAACCGATCTCTATTACGCCTCCGACTATTTCGAGCGCCTGTACGATTGGGCGGAGGGCCTGATCAAGGCTGGTGATGCCTATGTCGACGACCAGTCGCAGGAGGAAATCAGGGTCAACCGCGGCACGCTGACGGAGCCCGGCAAGAACTCGCCGTTCCGCGACCGCCCGGTGGAGGAAAATCTCGACCTCTTCCGCCGCATGAAGGCCGGCGAGTTTCCGAACGGCACGCGGGTGCTGCGGGCGAAGATCGACATGGCCGCCGGCAACATCAACCTGCGCGACCCCGTGCTCTACCGCATCCTGCATGCCGAGCATCCGCGCACCGGCAACAAATGGTCGATCTATCCGAGCTACGACTACGCGCACGGCCAGTCGGACGCCATCGAAGGCATCACGCATTCGATCTGCACGCTGGAATTCGAGGACCACCGGCCGCTTTATGAATGGCTGCTCGACAAGCTGCCGGTGCCGTCAAAGCCGCGCCAGTACGAATTCGCCCGGCTGAACCTGACCTACACGCTGCTGTCCAAGCGCGTGCTGACGCAGCTCGTCCGCGACGGCCACGTCTCCGGCTGGGATGACCCGCGCATGCCGACCATTGCGGGGTTGAAGCGGCGCGGCGTGCCACCGGCCGCCGTGCGCGAATTCGTCAAGCGCATCGGCGTGGCGAAGGCCAACAGCGTCGTCGATGTCGGCATGCTGGAATTCTGCATTCGTGAGCATCTCAACAAGTCAGCGCAGCGGCGGATGGCGGTGTTGCGGCCGCTGAAGGTGGTGATCGAGAATTATCCGGAAGGGCAGGTCGAGGAGCTCGAGGCCGTCAACCATCCCGACGACGCGGGCGCCGGCACGCGAAAAATTTCGTTCGGCCGCGAGCTTTACATCGAGCGCGACGACTTCATGGAAAATCCACCCAAAAAATTCTTCCGCCTGTCACCGGGCAACGAGGTGCGGCTGCGCTATGCCTATTTCGTCAAATGCACCGGCGTCATCAAGAACGACGCGGGCGAGGTGGTCGAATTGCGCTGCACCTACGATCCCGTGACCAAGGGCGGCAACGCGCCCGATGGCCGCAAGGTCAAGGCCACCATGCACTGGCTGTCAGCCAAGGATTCAGTGCCGGCGGAGATCCGCGTCTACAATCAGCTCTTTTCGAACCCGAGCCCGAGCGCTGCAAATTTCGCCGCCGACCTCAATCCGGAGTCCCTCGAAGTTTTGCCTGACGCCCGGATCGAGCCGTCGGTCACGTCGGACAATTCCGGCGAGGTGATGCAGTTCGAACGGCAGGGCTACTTCGTGCGCGACAAGGATTCTGCGCCGGGCAAGCCGGTATTCAACCGCACCATCGGCCTGCGCGACACCTTTGCAAAGGAAGTCGGCGGGAAGGGCTGAAGCTGCGTTTCTGCCGGTGGTATGTCGGACCTCATCCTGAGGAGCGCGAAGCGCCGCGTCTCGAAGGATGAATGGCACCAGTGGGGCCTCGTGGTTCTCCCGGCGATGCGGAGCATCGTCCGGAGACGGCGCTAAAACGCCTCCTCACCATGAAGGGCTACTACAAAATTGGATCATCGATGCAGAACGCGACCGACGACATCGTCTCCGGCATCATGAAAAGATGGGCGACGGCGTTCAGCACGTTGGATGCCACGGCCCTCGCCGCGCTCTATTCGAGGAACGCGTTCTTCTTCGGCTCGAACCCGAACTTGTACAGCGGCCGTGACGGCGTGCAGGCCTATTTCGAGGGGCTGCCGCGATGGCAGTCGCCATCCGTTCAATTCACCGATGTCAGGACGGAGCAAGCGGCTATCGACCTGATCAATGTCGCCGGCACGGCGTCCTTTGTCGTCGAGAAAGATGCCGAGCCGCTGGTGGTGAAAATCACCTGGGTAATCGTTCGCGAGGACGGCGATTGGAAAATCGTCAGCCACCACGTCTCGTCCAGGACCCCGCTGATTGAGCCGTAGGGCGGTTGTGCGTCGAAGACGCTTCCTGCGTCATCCCATTCTAAAGCATGATGAAATTAGATTTGATTGCGACCACGAAGAAGGTGCGCTCCCTCTCCCGCTTGCTGGGGAGGGTTGGGGTGGGGGTGTCTCCGCGGGCGATACTACCCGAGTGGAGAGAGCCCCCACCCGGCGCTTCGCGCCGACCTCCCCCGCAAGCGGGAGAGGTAAAGCGCGTTGCGGCTAAACTCATCTAACCAAAAATCATCATACTCTAGATGTCGTAATACAAATGAAACTCGTAAGGATGAGGACGCAGCCGGATAGGATCGATCTCTTTCTTGCGCTTGTAGTCGAGCCAGGTCTCGATCACGTCGCCGGTGAACACATCGCCGCGGAGCAGGAAGGCGTGATCGCGCTCGAGCGCGTCGAGCGCCTGATCCAGCGATCCGGGTGTCGACTTCACGTCCTTCGCCTCGGCGGGCGGCAGGTCATAAAGGTTCTTGTCGATCGGGCTGCCCGGATCGATCCGGCTGTTGATGCCGTCAAGGCCGGCCATCAGCATCGCGGCAAAGGCTAGATAGGGATTGCAGGAGGGATCGGGCGAGCGAAACTCGACGCGCTTTGCCCGCGGGTTCGGCGAATACATCGGAATCCGGCAGCAGGCTGAGCGGTTGCGCTGCGAATAGACCAGATTGATCGGAGCCTCATAGCCTGGCACCAGACGCCGATAGGAGTTCGTGGTGGGGGCGCAAAGCCCGCACAACGCCCAGGCGTGGGTCAGCAGGCCGCCGATGTAGTAGCGGCCGAGCTGGCTCAACTCGGCATAGTCGCCCTTGTCGTAGAACAGATTGGTCTCGCCCTTCCAAAGAGACTGGTGAACGTGCATCCCCGAGGCGTTGTCCTCGAACAGCGGCTTCGGCATGAACGTTGCGGTCATACCGTGCTCGCGGGCGGTGTTCTTCACCACGTATTTGTAGATCATCAGATTGTCCGCCATGCGGGTGAGCGTAGTGAAGCGCATGTCGATCTCGTTCTGGCCGCCGGTCGCGACTTCATGGTGATGGGCTTCGATCTGGATGCCGAGTTGTTCCATCGTCAGCACCATGTCGGTGCGGAGAGCCTGCATGCTGTCGGTCGGGGGAACGGGAAAATATCCTTCCTTCGGGCGCGGCTTGTGGCCCAGATTCGGGTCTTCCTCCTTGCCGGTATTCCAACTGCCTTCGCTGGAATCGATTTCGTGGAAGGCGTAGTTGATCCCTTGTCCGTACCGCACGTCGTCGAACACGAAGAACTCCGCCTCCGGGCCGAAGTAACTCGTATCGGCGAGGCCAGTGCCCTTCAGGTTGGTTTCCGCCTTCTGGGCGATGTAACGGGCGTCACGGCTATAGGGTTGACCGGTCACGGGGTCCCTGATGTTGCAGATCAGGACCAGGGTCGAGGCAGGCGAGTACGGGTCGAGAAAGGCCGTGGCCGGGTCCGGCACGACCAGCATGTCGCTTTCCTGAATTTCCTGGAAGCCGCGGATGGATGAGCCGTCGAATCCAATGCCTTCGCTGAGAGCATCGATACTAGCTGCACCCGGCGGGACGGAAAAATGCTGCCACACCCCAGGCAAGTCGGTGAAGCGCAGATCGATCATCTGCACCTTCTCGTCGCTGATCGCCTTCACGAGGTCTTCGGCTGTCGCACACTTCGGAAACATGGCTTCACTCCTGTCATGGAGAGGCGCATCGTGGAGGTCGTGCCGCCATTCAGCCGTGGCGAAGCGGCTTGCGACGGGTTTTGGGACCACGTTCTGCGTTGCGCGCCGGCAGCCTCAGCTTTGGTGCGGCCCGCGCATGAGCTTCATCGCGTCTTCGATATGCCGCCAGGTTCTGGCCAGTTCGGCCTCGCCTTTTGCCTCGAGTTCGATGGCGTTCTGGGCCGCTTCCGCAATGGCCTTGGGGCCATGCGCTTCCAGCAACTGCCGTGCATAGTCGTGGATTTCGATTTCTCGCATGGGGTCATGCTCCTCTCGTTTTGAGCGCAACTGTGAATTCCAGTCGAGCCGAGAGCCGTAGACGTTGACACCTGGTCATGCGCGCACAGTGTGCATCCTGCTGCGGCGCACTTGCAAGAGCGGTTTCAGGGCGGTGGGCCGCCGGGATTGGATTGTAGCGCCGGCCGCCTAGCAACCCCGGCAAATGCTGCGCAGGGATTTTGCGAGCTGGGCGTCGTCCGCCGTCATGGGCTCGTAGGGCTTTTGCTGCTCGGCCTGCCGGACCTCGTTCGCCTTTTGCCGGGCGGCCCGCGCGGCCTCCTGGCGCTGGTAGCACGCCTCGCGCTCGGCTCGCGCCTCGATGAAGCGGCATTGCTCTGGAGGGGCGGCATCGGCAGGGGCGGAGGTCAGGACCACCGCAAATAAAATCCAGGCCGCACGCTTCATGTCACTTGTCCTGATGTTCGATTTCACTGGATGCAACTGTAACCTGGCCGACATGCATTCTTCCGGTTTGTGCATCCGGCACCGCTGACAGGTTCAATAAACCGCCCAATGATGGGGATTTTTAGCGCGGCTCGATCAACGGCGGCAAAAAGCTTCCGGTTACCTCCGATGTGTCATCGGAGAGGCGCCAAGCCGCTACTCCGAAGCATGCCGTGAGCATCAGAGCCGTCACAAGCAGAAGCGTGCAGTAAAACTGGCTCACCTCGTACCCCGCCACCAGCCTCGATCTAGAGAGCACGGTCTGCCGAGTCGGAAAATGCAGTTGGCCTGACTTAACGGTGGTTTTCCACGTGGATGAATTGCCTTTTCGGGCGTCGGCCGGTTGGGGGGCCCGGAGCTTCGCGGGTCCCCGCTCTTTCAGGATTCTGCATCCGTTCTGCTAGCCGTCCGAATACAGCGTCCGGTAGTCTTGCGGTCTCCACGAGATCGTAGGGTGTAAGCACGCGTGGCGGAGCAGGGCGACACGTCGGGCCGGAAGCGGGGCTATACCGGCACCTGGCCGCCGCGCGCCGCAGTAGCGGCCGGCGGCGTTCTGCCATCGCGTCCGGCATTCTGGCCGCCGCTGATCGAGGCCCTGCGCGCCTGGGCGCGCGCGGAGGCTGGTGCCGGGCGGTTGCTGCCCTGGGTGCCGGTGGCGTTCGGGACCGGGATCGCATTCTACTTCGCCGCCGATCATGAGCCGTTGCTGTCGGCGGCCGCCGTCGTGGCGATCGCCCTGTGCGCGGCGGCGGTGCTGTTGCGGCGGCAAAAATTCTTTCCGGTCGCGGTCATGATCGCAGCCGTCGCGGCGGGCTTTGCGATCGCGACCTGGAAGACCGCGCGGGTCGCGCATGGCGTGCTGGCGCGGCCGATGTTTTCGGTCTCGCTGACCGGTTTTGTCGAGACGCGTGACATCCGCGAGCGCACCGACCGTTTTGTGCTTCGCGTGGTCACCATGGAAAGCGCGCGGGGACAAACAAGACTCGAGCGCGTGCGGCTGTCGGTGAAGAAGGGGACGGCGCCGCCGGTCGGCAGCTTTGTCGAGCTGAAGGCGCGGCTGTTGCCGCCGCTTTCGCCGGTGCGGCCGGGCAGCTACGATTTCAGCCGCGACATGTTTTTCGCCGGCATCGGCGCCTCCGGCTTCGTGATGGGCGCGATCAAGACTACCGAGCCGCCGGAAGCCGGCGGGCTGCGCCTGCGCTATTCGGCGTTCATGCAGGGTCTGCGCGACACGATCGATGCGCGGATCAGGACCACGCTGGAAGGCGACCAGCGCGCCATTGCCACCGCGTTGTTGACCGGGCGGCGCGATGCGATCTCGCCGCCGGTGAACGATGCGATGTTCATCTCCGGCCTCGGCCACGTGCTGTCGATCTCCGGCTACCACATGGCCGTCGTAGCCGGCGTCGTGTTCTTTGCCGTGCGGGCGCTGCTCGCCCTGTTCCCTGTGCTCACGGTCGGCTATGCCATCAAGAAATGGTCGGCCGCGGCCGCGCTCGTCGCCGCCGCGTTTTATCTGTTGCTGTCGGGCGCCGAGGTCGCGACGCAGCGCTCGTTCTTCATGACGGCCGTGGTGCTCATCGCCGTCATTGTCGATCGCCGCGCGATCACGTTTCGCACGCTCGCGGTCGCCGCCCTGATCGTGCTGACGGTCGCGCCGGAAGCGCTGGTGCATCCGAGTTTCCAGATGTCGTTTGCGGCGACGCTCGGGCTGGTGGCGCTGGTGCAGATCGGCATGCCGCGCCTGTTCGCGACCGCCGATCATACCGCAACCGCCCGCGCGGCGCTGTGGGGCGGCCGCGAGATCGCCATGCTGTTGCTGGCCTCGCTGGTGGCGGGGCTCGCGACCACGCCCTACGCCGCCTTCCACTTCCACCGGGTCACGCCCTATGGCGTGCTCGCCAATCTCGCGGCGATGCCGGTGGTGTCGGCGCTGGTGATGCCGGCAGGCCTGCTCGGCCTCGTCGCGATGCCATTCGGGTTCGATCGCCCGTTCTGGGCGATCATGGGCGTCGGCATCGACTGGATGATCGCGGTGACGCAATGGGTCGCAGCGCTGCCCGGCGCGGTCGGCCGGGTGCCGGCGTTCGGCATCGGCCCGCTGATCGCGGCGAGCCTCGGCATCATCCTGCTCGGCCTGTTGCGCACGCCGCTGCGCTGGTCGGGCGCGGCGCTGGTGCTGGCGGCGGCATTGTGGGCGGCGAGGGCGCCGCAGCCGGATATCCTGATCTCCGCCGACGGCCGCCATGTCGGCGTCCGCGGCCAGGATGGGAGGCTGCATCTGATGCACGCGGCCAAGGGGTCCCGGGACGTCTTCCTGCTGAAGGAGTGGCTGGCGGCGGATGCCGACGCGCGCACGGCAACCGATGCATCGCTCACGTCAGGCGTCTCCTGCGATGAATTCGGCTGCGTGATGCCGTCCGTCGGCGGCGGCCTGGTCGCGCAGGCGTTCAGGCCCGAGGCGCTGGCGGACGACTGCGAGCGCGCGGCGCTCATTGTGACCCTGCGGCAGGCGCCCGCTTCCTGCGCGGCTTCCGTGATCGATGCCGAGCGGCTGCGGCGGCAGGGCGCCATGACGCTGCGACGAGGCCGCGAGGGATTTGTCGTCGAGGCGGTGAAGCCGCGAGGGATCGACCGCCCCTGGTCGCCGGCCGTTGCCGACGCGGGAGAGGTCGACGCCAACGTTCTGGCCCCGCGCGTCGTGCCGCCTCGCGCCGTCGATGCGACGCCAGCCGAGGCGGACCTTCAGGCGGAAGAGTAGGCGGATTTCAATGCTCGTCGATTGGGGGGCTGGACGGATGGGCCGGTATCTCGAACGCGCCGAGGTGGAATTCCTCCGGCGCGTCGGGGGATGACGGCAGGTTGACCAGCGTGAAAGACGCTTCGGGGAATTGCTGCCAGATCGCGAGGTCTTCGGCCGTGATGGTGAGCCAGCCATATCTGAACATGTAACGTCCGGGCTCGGTGACGCGTCCAGCCCTTTGCCATGTGACTTTGTTGACCACCGGTTGCCCCCTCGGTGCCGAATTTTGAAAAACGCATCACCATGATCCGCCGGCCTGGACCGGCGGATCGCATCCACGTGGCGTCTATCCGGTCACGATCGAAGCGGCCGGACGTGCTTCCGTCACCTTCGGTGCGCGCTCGCCACCGGTCTGAACCACCGGCAATTGCAGCACGGTTGCGCGCTGGCCTTCGCAAAGCTGCGTCACCAGCACATGGCTTCCATCAGGAAATTCGATCGCGTCATGATGACGGTCGGCGACTTCGGGTTCGATCTGATTGAATTTGCCGACCCGCCAGTCGGTGGTTCGCGTCCAGATCCAGCGGTTGTCGTATTTGACGTCCTCGGCGAACGCCAGTTCGGTGCCGGGAAGCATGCAGACCGCCACTGCTGGTTCGCGTTCCGACGCAAAGCCGCGGGTCGATGTACCGCGGAACGTCGTGGTGATCAGCGTCTCGCCGACCTGGGCAGGCCGGGTAGCCACAGCATGCAGGCTATAGTCACACATCGGATGGCTCCCTCATTTGAGATAGCTGACCCGTGTCTTCAAGGAGGCACAGGCCCCTATCAGAGTGGACATGGCGCAGAGCCTTTTCTTTTTTCTGGGCAATTCTGCGACTGGCGCGCTGCGCCACATTCACAAACGCGCTAACGTGCCTTGGTTCCAATCGTTCAACAAAAAACCCCGGCGAAGGGCCGGGGCTCTTTTCCGTCATGTCCACGGACGGCACACCGGTCAGTATTTGCGGTAAAGGCCGATCAGCTTGCCCTGAATCCGGACCCGGTTCGGCGGCAGGATGCGGACTTCATAGGCGGCGTTGGCGGGCTCCAGCGCGATCGAGGCGCCGCGGCGGCGGAAGCGTTTTAGCGTAGCTTCCTCCTCGTCGATCAGTGCCACCACGATGTCGCCGGTGTCGGCGGTCTCGTTGCGCTGGATCAGCGCCATGTCGCCGTCGAGGATGCCGGCCTCGACCATGGAATCGCCGCGTACTTCGAGCGCGTAGTGCTCGCCGGAGCCGAGCATGTCGGGCGGCACGCTGATGGTGTGGCTGCGAGTCTGCAGCGCCTCGATCGGCGTACCGGCGGCGATCCGGCCCATCACGGGCACCGCGACCGGGCGATTGCCGTCATCCTCGGCGGCGGGCACGCTCACCGTGCGCTTGCCGAGCGTGCCTTCAATGACGCTCGGCGTGAAGCCGCGGCGGCCGTTGCCGGCAGCCGCAAGCTCCGGCAGCTTGATGACCTCGATGGCGCGGGCGCGGTTGGGCAGCCGGCGGATGAAGCCGCGCTCCTCCAGCGCCGTAATGAGGCGGTGGATTCCGGATTTCGAGCGCAGGTCGAGCGCGTCCTTCATTTCGTCGAAGGAGGGCGGTACGCCAGCCTCTTTCAGCCGTTCATTGATGAAACGCAGAAGTTCGTACTGTTTGCGCG
Source organism: Bradyrhizobium sp. WYCCWR15520 (assembly GCF_056174665.1). Lineage (NCBI taxonomy): Bacteria > Pseudomonadati > Pseudomonadota > Alphaproteobacteria > Hyphomicrobiales > Nitrobacteraceae > Bradyrhizobium > Bradyrhizobium sp. WYCCWR15520. The sequence continues at coordinate 91,356 of NZ_JBWBWM010000001.1, read as the reverse complement.
TAAGCATCGCGAGCAATCCCCCGGTTGGCGTCGTCGTTTCGAATCTTCAGCGCTCGGATGGCGGGAGTCCCCAAATCCCAGGCAGAGACACCAGCAGTCGAAACAAATCATGAACGGACACTATATGTTCGATATGTGTTCCGCAACCACTTAATTTCAGGTGAACGCGTCAGGGTTTCTGTCCAAGACGTGTCTTGAGGCGCGTCTTGGGGCGTCATTCCGGCAGCCGCAGCAGCTCGCAAGGCGCCCCCTTGGCGGCCGCCGGCGCGAACGGCGGACGTATCACTAATGCCTGTGCCGCAGCGAGATTCCCCAATAGCGAAGAGTCCTGATGGTTCACCGGCACGGCGACCAGCGTGCCGTCTTCGCGCGCTTCGAGGCGTGCGCGTAGATAGTCCTCGCGCTGGTCGTTGGCGGCGAGGTCGCGGCCGAGCAGGGCGCTTTCTCTGACGTGATGAACGTGGTCGCGGCCCGACAATGCGCGAATCAGCGGCACCAGAAACAGGAAGCCGCAGACATAGGAGGAGACAGGATTGCCGGGCAGGCCGATCACCCGCATCGCGCCGAGCCGCCCGTGCATCATCGGCTTGCCCGGCCGCATCGCGATCCGCCAGAACGCCATGGCGACGCCCTCGGCCTCCAGCGAGTGCTTGACGAGGTCGTGGTCCCCGACCGAGGCGCCGCCCATGGTGATCAGGATGTCCGCGCCAGCCTCGCGGGCGCGGCGGATGCCTTGCGTGGTCGCGGCGACAGTGTCGGCGGCGATGCCGAGATCGACGACGTCGGCCCCCTCGGCCCGCGCCAGCGCCCGCAGGCCATAGCCGTTGGAATAGACGATCTGGCCAGGACCGGGGCTTGCCCCCGGCATCACCAGCTCGTCGCCGGTCGCGAGCACAGCGACCTTCGGGCGGCGTTGCACCGCTAGCTCCGGATAGTTCATGCCGGCGGCGAGCGACAGGTCGCGGTCAGAGAGGCGGCGTCTGCGTTTGAGCAGGACGTCACCCTCGCGAAAGTCGACGCCGGCGGCACGGATGTGCCGTCCCCGAACGGCGGCTTCCGTGATGGTGATATGATCGCCGTCGGCTGCCGTGTCTTCCTGGATGATGACGGCGTCGGCGCCGTCGGGGATCACGCCGCCGGTGAATATCCGTACCGCCTCGCCCTGGCCGACCTTGCGCTCGAACGGCCGGCCGGCGGCGACCTCGCCGATCACCTTCAGCCGCGCGCTGGCGTCGGCGGCATCAGCCGCACGCACCGCATAGCCGTCCATTGCCGACATCGCCAGCGGCGGCTGCGTCCGCCGCGCGGCGACGTCGCGGGCGAGGATGCGATGATGTGCGGCATCGAGGGCCACCATTTCTTCGGGCAGCGCTATAGCGCCGGCAAGGATCGCAGCAAGCGCATCGGCGACAGGCATCAAGGCCACGGGCAGACCTCCGTCAAATTCCAGCGCTAGATTCCAAGCGCAGTCAGTGCCCTGGCCACGTCATCCGTCGATGTCACGTGGATGGCAGAAAGGCCGCGCGCCCGCGCACCTTCGATATTGGCGGCCGAGTCGTCGAAGAACAGAATCCGCGACGCCGGCACGCCGATCGCCTTTATCACGTGATCATAGGCCTCCGCGTCGGGTTTGCGCAAACCGATGCTGGAGGACAGGAAGATCTCGCGGAAATGGCCGAGCACGCCGGCATAGGCCTGCGAAAAATGCGCGACATGAGCCGGATTGGTGTTGGAAAAGGCATAAAGCGGCAGGCGCTTGGCCGCGCCGGCCAACAGCGGTGCGATGCCCGGCATCTCGCCGGTGAAGATCGCGTTCCAGCCTTCGAGGAACTGGGCGTCGGTAATGCCGATGCCGAGCGATTGCCGCAGGTTCGCAAAGAACGCGGCGTCGTCGATCCGGCCGGTCTCGTGATGCTTGAAACTGTCGTTGACGACGAAGCGGCTGGTGAGGTCGGCGGGCGCGCAGCCCGCATGCCCCGCCCAGCAGGTCATTACCTGATCAAAGCTGATATCGAGCACGACACGGCCGAGGTCGAACAGCAAGGCGTCGACGGAATGGGGCGCTGGCGGCAAATTCATGGCAGTCGTTTACAAAACTGGACCGGCCTCGGCAACGGCCACGGCGATTTGCGTCCGAGCCCAATCCGGCGCTTAAGCCGCTGCGCGAGCTGTGCTAAGCGTGGGGTCAAACAGGGAGTGGTGGCATGAAAATCCTGGGTAGAATTTTGGGCGCTGCGGCCGTGGTCTCGTTGCTGGCAGGGCCCGCCTTGGCCCAACAAAAAGGTCCCGCCAGATATGGCGAGGAGGACAAGCCCAAGACGGGGGCGGAGATCGCGGCCGAGAAGGACGCCGAGCGGGCCTACAAGCGGTCGCTTGGCAATATTCCGGAACAACAGAAGGGCAGCGATCCCTGGGGAACCATGCGCGGCGACAACAGCGCACCAAAGGCCGACAAGGCGGCAGCGAAACCGAAGGCCAAGTCCGCCGATACCAAAACCGGCACCAGCGCAAAGTAGAAGACACATCCCGGCGCCGTGCCGGGACAATGATGTCCGCGAGGCAGGCAGGCAAGACGGAGACGCTGCTGTTTTCCCCGATGACGATCCGCGGCGTCAGCTTAAAGAACCGCATCGTGGTGCCGCCGATGCATCAATATTCGGCCGAGAAGGGCTTTCCGACTGACTGGCATCTGATGAACGCTGCGCGATGGCCAGGCCGATCTGATCGCGGTCGGGCGGGAAATCCTCAACAATCCCAACTGGCCGATGGACGCCGCGCTCAAACTCGGCGTCGAGGGCCCGTTCCGCAACGTTCCCCCGCAATTCGGCTATTGGCTCGGCACCCGCGCCAAGCGCGGCTTTGGAACCCGGCCCTCCACCTGGCAAAACGGCCTGCGGGAGGCCGATCAAGCGGCCTCGAATTCGTAGCGATCTCAAATCCGTAAGCCCGCCTGAACGCAAACGACACACCTGTAAACGACCGTATTGCCCTGGGCCGGCGTGCCTTGATCCGACCAAAAAGCCATTGTGAGTTGGCGGGGCCGGGACAGGGGCGCCGATTCACAAGGGATGGTGGGCGTCCGTAGAGATAGAGGGACGCCCCACGATGCGCAGGAATCTTGCTTTTCTTCTCGGCACCGTGACGGGCGCGTGTCTGACCGTTCTCGTGGTCGGACCGCAGGGGACAAATCTGGTCGCGGCGGCAAAGGCCGCGGCCCGTTCCGACACCTATAACCAGCTCAATCTGTTCGGCAACGTGTTCGAGCGGATCAAGACCAGCTACGTCGAGAAGCCTGACGATTCCAAGCTGATGGAAGGCGCCATCAACGGCATGATCTCCGCGCTCGATCCTCATTCGCGATACATGAATGAGAAAGGCTGGAGCGACATGCAGGAGACCACGCATGGCGAGTTCGGCGGGCTCGGCATCGAGGTCACGATGGAAGAGGGCCTCGTCAAGGTGGTGACGCCGATCGACGAGACGCCCGCGGCGAAAGCCGGCATGCTGTCGGGCGACGTGATCACCCAGATCGACGACGAGCAGATTCAGGGCATGACGCTCGAACAGGCGGTCGCCCGGATGAAGGGCCCCGCCAACAGCAAGATCCGGCTCAAGGTCGTGCGCAAGGGTTCCGCCGCGCCGATCGATGTCGCCATCGTGCGCGAGATCATCCGGGTGCGGCCGGTCCGCCACAAGACCGACGGCGGCGATATCGGCTACATCAGGATCACCCGATTCAACGAGCAGACCACCGACGGCCTGAAGAAGGCGATCGCCAGCATCTCCAAGGAAATTCCGCCGGAAAAACTCGCTGGCTATGTCGTCGACCTCCGCAATAATCCCGGCGGGTTGCTCGACCAGGCCGTTTCGGTGTCGAGCGCCTTCATGAACCGGGGCGAGGTGGTCTCGACCCGCGGCCGCACCTCGGAGGAAACCCAGCGCTTTACCGCGCGCGGCGGCGACATCACCAAGGGCAAGCCGCTGGTCGTGCTGATCAATGGCGGCTCGGCTTCCGCCTCCGAGATCGTGGCCGGCGCACTGCGCGACCACAAGCGCGCCACGCTGATCGGCACGCGCTCCTTCGGCAAGGGCTCGGTGCAGACCATCATCCCGCTCGGATCAGGCAATGGCGCACTCGCACTGACCACGGCGCGCTACTTCACGCCGTCCGGCCGCTCGATCCAGGCCCAGGGCATCGCGCCTGACATCGAGGTGCTGCAGGACGTGCCGGATGAACTCAAGGGCCGCGCCGATTTGAAAGGCGAAGCCTCGATGCGCGGCCATCTCGCCGCCGACGGCGCCGAGCAGGCCGGCTCGCAGGCCTACGTCCCGCCGAACGAAAAGGACGACAAGGCGCTGAACGCCGCCTTCAACCTTTTGCGCGGCGGCAGCGTGAACGCGAACGCGGTGACCGCTGCGAAGCGCGCGGTGCCGAACTAGGTTCAGAACCCACCGCGTCATTGCCGCAAGCAATTTGCGCGCTCGTAGCCCAGCGAAGCGATATCCGGGTTGATCGTCCCGTATATCGCTGCGCTCATGCTGGCTACTTCGTGCCGCCGAGATATTGGCGCGTGGCGATCCGGAACACGACCACTTTTTTGAAACCTCATCTCCATCCAATCGTACCTCGCGGCAAACCAGGCGCGTTGAATGGAGTGGTCATGTCGAAAAAGTGGACCTTGCTGGCCCTGATTTTTTCCCTTTGTCCAAGCGGAGCCCTGCAGGCCAATCCGCTGGATTCGCCCGACATCGTTTATATCGACGGGCTGCCGTGCAATCGCGCGTGCCAATCCTACATGGCCTGGTCCGATCGGGCCTTGTCCGCCCGGCAGCACGGGGGACGCGAGACTGATGTCGTCGTTCCGGTTGAGGCGGACCCGGTCGGACCGGACCACGCCAGTTCCGCGCGCGTGACAAGGCAGGCCGCGCCGGCGTCCCGCTCCGCGCCGCGTAGTCACATGGCGGCATCGAAGTCCAAGCCGTCGAATGCCAAAAAGGCAGCTCCCAGTCTCGCCGCGACCGGCAAGAATATTCCATCGGCTACGCCGCCCGTGCCCCGCGAAAAGGCCGTCGCCGGCGGCCAGACGCCGGAGCGCAAAGTGGAAATCCCTCAGAAGCCGGCGCCCAGCCAGCCAGCCGCCATCGCCGCGTCACAGCCCGCGGAGGCTCCCAAATCTGAGGTGAAGTCTGAAGTGAAGTCTGAGGTGAAGCCCGAGCCCGAGTCTGAGGCGAAGTCTGAAGCTAAGACCGAGGCCAAGTCGGAAGCCAAATCCGAGGTCACCCTGCCGCCGCCGGCCACGCTCGAACTCGCCGCGGCTCCCCCCGCAACGCCTGCCGCGGTCGCCGGCGCTCCCGCGACACGAACCCTGCAGCAGCAGCTGGTGGAAGCGACGGGAAGGGCCGACCTCGTCACGGCCATCGGAACGGGCCGGGAAGCGGCCAGCAATTTGGACAATCCGGAAATAGAGCCGGTCCAAGACACCGCAAAGACGACATCCGCATCGCCGGACGAGCCGGACAATCTGGTCGCGCTTGTCCTCGCACGTCCAGAGATCGGTTCATTGTCCGACCTCAACAACAAGAACATCGCAATCGAGGAGAAGCAATCCGCGTCCAGCGGCCGTGTCAGCGCCGCGTTCATGGCGGCGGGCGCCGCCGAAGTCCAGTTCAGCGAGGGAACGCGAGGCGCGATCGACCGCCTGATCAGCGGCGAAGTCCCGGCCGCGGTCCTGACACTGGCTTCGCGCGAAGCAGCCGAGGGGTTTCCCGATATCGAAGGCTTCAGGACGTTTCGGGTGCCGCTCGCGCAGAAGGCGCGGCTCTAGCAAGTTACTTGCTCTTTGATAAGAAAGCCCGCCGACAAGCGCGCGCCGGCGGGGTGGGAAAGGTCGAATCGCAAGGCGTACTACAAAATTGGCGAGGTAGTGAGTTCGTTTGCCGATCTGGAAAGCCGTTGACCGAGGATGCTTCCTTCATTGCTCCCGCCGCTTGGTGGACCATTCCGGGAAATGCGGCGATTCCGGAGGGAGGTTCCGTTGGATTTCGAACTCGCATACCGTCGGTTGGGTGCTGCGACACAGCTTCAGTCGCTGCAGGTTGGGCAGGCAGTCGCTCGTGAGTTTGGGGATTCGCTTTTGACCGCCGAATTCGTTTCGGAAGAGCACGTGGACTTCATCTGTCGCGTGCTCTTAGATCCTGTCGTGACAAGGCGACCAGGCTTGGATGAGCTGATCTTGGCACTTTATAATTGATCGAGAGAAACTGTCGGAAAGTCAGCTGGAACGTTTCTTCGGTTGCTTGGCAAACCGCTTCGGTCATTTGGCCGACGAAAATTTGGCATTCGCGATAGGCGACTTCATTGCGCGCGTTGCCTCACCAGAACGCGCCTTGGAGTTGCTGCTTGACATGACGGCCAACGCCACATCGCTCCAGGCTCTCGCGGGCATCTCCCTTGGTTTGGATATCCTTCGAAAACATCCCACTGAGATGTCGCTCAATGCCATTGAGTCGGCCGTTAAGACGGCGGAAGAGCGCTCTGCGCAACTGAAGAACGAAGCTAATTCGGTCTAGGGTTACGGTGACACTGCATTCAATTCTCGTCGGTTCGACGCGGGCGCCAGCGTCGTTTAAAACGCGACAGGGCCTGGACTAGTGGACGGTCGGAGGCTTTTGCCGTGCGCGATTGTGCGATTTTCCGCAGCAACTTCAAGGTGATTTGCCCCGTCCAGCCCCGCACGCAAAAATAATCCACTTCTCGCCCGCCCCAAATCACCACTACAAATCCGGCCATCCCGTTCCGAGAGAGGGGCGTTGGCCATCGTCACTGACGTTGGGACGGGTTGCGGTGGACGCGGCAGCGTCGGCGCGAAAGGTGTTTGCAGGGCGGTTTCCGTGAGCGAACACATCGCGCAGATGAACGGCGCTTAAACGCCTCCGTCAGAATTTCGGCCGGCGCGCACTGTCTGGTCGAAGTCTTTGGCAGGGGAAGCTGCGTACGGCAAAACCGTGTGGTCCTGGCGCCCGTGGCTGGCGTTAAACCGGCGGAGGTTTGCAATGCCCAACCGGGCCACTGCGAGCCGTCAATCCGCCGGCGATGGAGGCAAGAGGAATTCGTCTCCAGGGAGAGCGCGGCATAAGCCGTAAACCCACTGCGCAGGGAATGCCGGGATGCTCCGGCTGTACCTGTATGCTCGTGTGCGCATTTCCTTAAGTGCATTTGCACACGGGACCGCGGGTGCAGCAAAGCACCCGGCATTCCCTGCGCCCTCTCACTTCTGGGGCGAAACGATACAGTACAACTCGGGCAAATCATGCTGCGAGAATGCGAACATGTGTCTCCACGTCATTGCGAGCCAACGGGTCGCGGCCCGATGGCTCGCAATGACGGTGGCAGGCAGTGTCGTAACGTTACGCTGTGCGCGCAACCGGCTTGCGCTTGCGAGCCCGGCTCGTCGACGCCTCGCCCGGCCGCTCCCGATCCGCCAGCAACAGCGGCCTCAGCTCCGCCGCCGGCTTCGGCGGGCTGAACAGGTAGCCCTGAATTTCCGAGCAGCCGAGTTCGCGCAGCAATTCGCGCTGCGCTTCGGTCTCGACGCCTTCGGCTGTTGTCGTCATGTGGCGATCGGCGGCGATGTTGACCACCGCCTGAACGATAGAGATCGAACCTTCCGGCTCGGCAATGTCGGTGATGAAGCAGCGGTCGATCTTGATCTTGTCGAACGGAAAACGCTGCAGATAGCTCAGCGAGGAATAGCCGGTGCCGAAATCGTCGAGCGCGATGCGGACCCCGATGGCGCGGAGGTCGTGAAGGACGGCGAGCGCCGCCTCGTCATCCCTGATAAGGACCGCCTCGGTGATCTCGAGCTCCAGCCGGTCGGCGGCGAGGCCCGATGCAGCCAGCGCCGCCATCACCTTCAGCGCCAGCGTGCCGCTCTTGAATTGGATCGGCGAGACGTTGACCGCAAGCCTGACATTGTCGGGCCAGCTCACTGCTTCCTTGCAAGCGGTGGTCAGCACCCATTCGCCGAGCTGGTTGATCAGGCCGGTGTCCTCGGCGAGCGGCACGAACTCGGCCGGCGAAATCATGCCGCGTTGCGGATGGCGCCAGCGCACCAGCGCCTCGCAGCCGGTGACTGCGTTGGTCTGCAGACCGAGGCAGGGCTGGTAATAGACCTCGAAGCCGCCGTCGACCAGCGCCTTTCGCAGGTCCATTTCCAGGCTGCGGCGGGCGCGAACCTCGGCTTCCATATCAGGTTCGAAGAAGCGATAGGTGCGGCGGCCGGCGGCCTTGGCGGCGTACATCGCCAGATCCGCATTCTTCAGGATCTGGTCGATATCGGAGCCGTCCTGCGGTGCCAGCGCAATACCGATGCTGGCGTCGGTAGTCACCTGATGGCCGAGGCATTGATAGGGTGCGCGGATCGCCTCAAAGATGCGGCTGACGAGCTTCATCACGTCGTCGGTGTCTTCGATCCCGGTCTGCACAATGGCGAACTCGTCGCCGCCGAGCCGGGCGACAAAATCGGATTTCCGCACGCAAGCAGCGAGGCTGGTACCGACCGACTTCAGGAGCTCGTCGCCGATCATGTGGCCGAGCGAATCGTTGACGCTCTTGAATTCGTCGATGTCGATATAGAGCACCGCCAACGGCCGGTTCGGCGCGGCAAAGGACAATTCGCGCTTGAGCCGTTCGTGGAACAGCGTGCGGTTCGGCAGCTCGGTCAGCGCGTCGTAATGGGCGAGGTGGGTAATGCGTTCCTCGGCGCGCCGCCGCTCGGTGATGTCTTCATGCGTCGCCAGCCATCCGCCGTCCGCAACCGGCTCGTTGACGACCTGGATCGAACGCCCGTCGGGCGTCGAGATCACCATGGCGTTACGGTTTGCGACGTCGCGCAGCACCACCTCGACGTAATGATCGATGTCGCCGACGAACGATCCGGTGTCCTTGCGGTGGGCGATCACCTCGCGGAAGCTGCAGCCCGGCTTCACGATTTCGGCCGACAGGCCGTACATTTCGAGATATCGCTTGTTGCAGATGACGAGATGCTGCTTCGAATCGAACAGCAGCAGACCTTGCGTCATGTTGTTGACGGCGGTGTCGAGACGCTGCTTTTCCAGCGTCAGCCGCTGCTTCGACGCGCGGTGCTGATGGTAAAGCTTGCGCACGACAAGGAACAGCAGGGCGGCGATCGCCAGCACGGACAATCCGGTGACCGTGACCAGGATGCCGATCTGTTCGCGCCAGTCGGCGAGCGCGGCCGACATCGTGGTCGAGGCGACGATCACGATCGGGAAATTCGTCAGCGCGCGGGACGAGATCAGCCGGTCCTCGCCGTCGATCGGGCTGGTGAGGCGCGAGGTGCTGCGGGGCAGCTCGAAGATCTGCCGCTGGGAGGCCGGACCGGTCTTCAAGTTCTGGCCGATCATGTCAGCCACATGCGGGTAACGGGCGAGCAGCGTGCCGTCGCTGTGCAGCATGGTGATGGAGGCGCCAGGTCCGAGCGTCACGGTGGCGAAGAATCTTTCGAAATTGATGGGTTCGATGCCTCGGCCGATGACGCCGAGGAATTCGCCGTTCGGTCCCATCACCTTGCGGGCGATCACGGTGGTCCAGGCGCCCGTGACGCGGCTGTAGACCGGCTCCATGAGCATATCCGGCGATTGCGGGCTGGACTTGAAGGTTCTGAAGAAAGCGCGGTCCGCCGAGTTGACCGATGGTGGCGGCCAGGCGACCGAGGCGTTGATCAGATTGCCGTCGGCGTCGAAGACGTTGATGCCACCGACATAGGACACCGCGTCGATCTTGGATTTCAGCATCAGATGAATGTCGTGGCCGGACATCCGCGGCTTGTAGTTCTCGGGCGTGGCGATCCCGCTGGAGCGCATGAAGGCGATCAGGTCTTTCTGGACGACCTGAAAATCTTCGAGCTGCTGGTCGAAATGGCGGGCCAGCAGCAGCACGGTGTTTTCCAGCTCGCGCTCGCTGTTGCGCAGTGCGCGCTCGCGGAAATTCCCGGCCATGACGGTCGCGCCGATCGCAATGGTGGCGATCAGGAGCAAGCCGCCGAAGATCAGCCAGCGGATCGGGCCGCCGCGAAAGGCGGACGTGATCCTGAATCGTGCGGTGCCGGTTGAAGCCATGGAACACGATCGCTGCCGGGAATGAACAGCCGGAAGCGGCGTTCTCCCAATCCCGACCCATGACGTCGATATCGCGCCGAGATGGAATTGACGTTAGCAAGCCTGGTTAATGAAGGGTTAGCCGAGTGGCGAAGCGGCAATCCGGCAACCACAGGGAACCATCCCGTGACGATGGAACCGGCCGAGCTGTTCGCGCAGAAGCGGTGGACCGGAAATGACCGATCCTCCGCTCGATGGCGAGATTTGCGGGGACGTTACATGCGTGTCGCGGACGTGCGCGTCCGCTTCTTCACAACGACGGCTTGAGTGCCGTCCGGCGCGACATATCCCTGGCTGAACCGCCGCGGGTCGGTATATGGATTGCCGGGACCCTTGTTCTGGCAATTGGCGTTCGGATAGTAGAACGCGCAATAGCCGGGTTCGCCCATGACCTGTTGTGCCATGGCAGGTGTCTTGGCGGGTGCCGTCATCACGGCCAACGCAGCCGCCGCGCCCACAAGCCTGTATCTCGACATCGGATTCCTCCTCGTGAAGGTCCCGAAGCGAACAACCCCGCCGGCTTGGAAGGCATTCCCCGCAGCGCCGGTCACACGCGCGTGACAAGGGTAAAACCGTCGCCCGGCTCAGCGCTCCGCGCGATAATGGCCGGACTTGCCGCCGATCTTCTCGACGAGATGGATGCCTTCGATGCGAACGCCGCGCTCGACCGCCTTGATCATGTCGTAGATCGTCAGACACGCGACCGACACCGCCGTCAGCGCTTCCATCTCCACCCCGGTCGGACCGGTGACCTTGACCGTGGCGCGGACGATGCAGCCGGGCAGTTTTTTGTCGGGCGTGATGTCGAGCGTCACCTTGGACAGCGCCAGCGGGTGGCACAGCGGGATCAGTTCCGACGTGCGCTTGGCCGCCATGATGCCGGCGATGCGCGCCGTGCCCAGCACGTCACCCTTCTTGGCATTGCCGGAAACAATCAGGTCAAGCGTCGCCTTGGCCATGACGACGCGCCCTTCGGCCACCGCCGTGCGCTCGGTTGCGGCCTTGTCCGAGACGTCGACCATCCGCGCTTCGCCCGACGCATCAATATGGGTGAGGGCGCCGCCTTTGGAAGCCTTCCGCGCCATCTCTCAGCCGGTCCCGGTCGCACGCGGTGTGGTGACGCGCGTCAACAGCGCACGTGTCGCAGAGGTCACATCGGCCTGCCGCATCAGGCTTTCGCCGACCAGGAAGGTCGACATGCCGACGCGCTCGAGGCGGGCAAGATCGTCAGGCGTGAAGATGCCGCTCTCGCCGACCATCAGGCGGTCGGGCGGGATCAGCGGCGCCAGCGCCTCGCTGGTCGCCAGCGTGGTCTCGAAGGTGCGCAGGTTACGGTTGTTGACGCCGATCATCGGCGAGCGAAGTTTTAGCGCGCGATCAAGCTCAGCGTGGTCATGGATTTCGATCAGCACGTCCATGCCGAGCGCAATCGCCGCGTCCTCGATATCCTTGGCCGCGGCGTCGTCGAGCGCGGCCATGATGATCAGGACGCAGTCCGCGCCATGGGCGCGGGCTTCCACCACCTGGTAGGTGTCGAACAGGAAATCCTTGCGCAGCACCGGCAAGTTGGTTGCCGCGCGCGCAGCCACCATGAAATCGAGATGGCCCTGGAACGAGGGCGCATCCGTCAACACGGAGAGGCACGCCGCGCCACCGGCCTCGTAGGCTTTTGCCAGTACCGGCGGATCGAAATCGGCGCGAATGAGTCCCTTGGACGGCGAAGCCTTCTTCACTTCGGCAATCAGCGCATAGTCGCCGCCGGCGAGCTTGTCGCGGATTGCGCGCACAAAACCGCGCGGCGGCGGCGCGGTCCTGGCGCGGGCCTCGATCTCGGCAAGCGGATGCGCGCGCTTGGCCGCGGCAATCTCTTCGCGCTTGTAGGTCTCGATCTTGGTCAGGATATCGGACATCTCTTCCCGCCCCCCGGATCAGCCGCGCGAGACTGCGACCAGGTGCTTCAGCCGCGCCGCTGCCGCACCACTGTCGATCGACTTGGCGCCGAGCGCCACGCCTTCTTTCAAATCCCTGGCGCGCCCGGCCACGATCAGCGCCGCCGCGGCGTTCAGCAGCGCGACGTCGCGATAGGGGCTGGGCTTGCCGTTGAGGACGCCTTGCAGCGCCTCGGCATTGGCGTCGGCGTCACCGCCCCTGAGCGCGTCGGTGTTGCAACAGACGAGGCCGGCATCTTCCGGCTTGATCTCGAAGGTGGTGATCTTGCCGTTGTCGAGGCTCGCCACAAAGCTCGGGCCGGTGAGGGTAATCTCGTCGAGCCCGTCGGAGCCGTGCACGACCCAGACGGATTCGGAGCCGAGGTTTTTCAGCACCTGCGCCAGAGGCTGAACCCATTGCCGGGAGAATACGCCGACCATCTGCCGCTTGACGCCGGCCGGGTTGGAGAGCGGGCCGAGCAGGTTGAAGATCGTGCGGGTGGCGAGCTCGACCCGGGTCGGGCCGACGTTCTTCATGGCCGGGTGGTGCGCGGGCGCGAACATGAAGCCGATGCCGGCCTCGGCCACGCAGCGGCCGACCTGGTCGGGCGTGAGGTCGATCTTGACGCCAAGCGAAGCCAGCACGTCGGCCGCGCCCGAGCGCGAGGACAGCGCGCGGTTGCCATGCTTGGCGACAGGCACGCCGACGCCTGCGACGATGAAGGAAGCGCAAGTCGAGACGTTGACCGAACCGGAGCCGTCGCCGCCGGTGCCGACCACGTCGACCGCATCCGCGGGCGCCTTGACCCGCAGCATCTTGCCGCGCATCGCCGACACTGCGCCGGTGATCTCGTCGACGGTTTCACCGCGGACCCTGAGCGCCATCAATAGGCCGCCCATCTGCGAGGGCGTCGCCTCGCCGGACATCATGGCGTCGAAGGCGGAGGCCGCTTCGTCACGCGACAGCGTGGCGCCGGTGGCGACTTTTCCGATGATAGATTTGAGGTCGTCCATCGCTTGGCTTTCAGGATTGGGTGTCGTCGTGGAGTGCGACCGGCCTTCCCGAGGCCGATCGTGCTCAGTTGTTAGCGCCCGTCACCTGCGCGAAGGCGGCCTGGTTGATGGAGGTGCCGATTATCGATTCGATCTTCGTGATGTATTGCGCGACCTGTTCGTCGTTCATCCCGCGTTGCAGCGTCTCCTTGAGCTTCTTCAGTTCGTCCGAGGCGACGTCGATCGGCGGCACGGTCACGTCGGTGACGCGGAAGACGATCCACTCGCTGCCGCCGGCGCCCGGCGTCTGCCCGACGCCGTCCTTGGGCGTCCGGAATGCAGCCGTGATGACGGCGGAGGGTACGCCGGAAAGCGAGGCGTCGCGGCGGAAGCCGGCAGCAGTCTCGACCTTTGATCCGACCGAAGCCGCGACCTCGGCAAGCGCGCCGCCTTGCTCGACCTTCTGGACCATCTCGGTCGCCTTCGCGCGCAGCCGGTTCGAAATCTGGTCCTCGCGCCATTTCGCCTCGACCTGGCTGCGGACCTCGTCGAGCGGCCGCTCGCGCGAGGGCGTGATGCCGAGCACGTCGTACCAGACATAGCCGCCGGCAAACTGGATCGGTTCGCTGTCGACGCCGATATCGCTGTTGAAAGCCTGTGAGACCACGTCGAGACCGCGCGGAATGTTAGCCACCGGCTGGCCGTCGGGCGTGCGGCCGGAGCGGTCGACGGCTTCGATCGTGACCGGGCTCAGGCCGAGCTTCTGCGCGGCCTCGACGATGTTGGCGCCGCCGCTGCGCTCGTCTTCCATCTTGTTCTGGATCTCGTTGACCTTGACGCGCGCGCGTTCGGTCGCGATCTCCTTCTTCACTTGCGCCGCCACGCTTTCAAAAGTCGGCGTTGTGCCCGGCTCGATCTTGCCGACCTTGACCAGCGCCACGCCGAAACGGCCCTGCACCGGCTGGCTGACTTCGCCCGATGCAAGCGAAAACGCCGCATCCGCAATCGCCGGATCGATGATCGCGGTCTTTGCGATCAGGCCGAGATCGACGTCGGCCAGGTTGAGATTGCGCTCCTTGGCGACGTCGTCGAACGACGTTCCCGACGTGATGCGGCTGCGCGCGGCCTGCGCTTCGCCTTCGTTCGGAAAAAACATCTGCGACACTTCGCGCTTTTCCGGCGTGCCGAGCTGGTCGCGGCGCTGCTCGAAGACCTTCTTCGCGTCCTCGTCGGAAATCTCGATCCATTTGCCGATCTCTTCCGGGCTGATCACGACAAAGGACAGTTTGCGATATTCGGGGGCGCGGAACTGGGTCTTGCGGTCCTCGAAATAGGCGGCCAGGGCCTCGGGTGAGGGCGGGTCGATGGTGCCCGCCTGCGCGGCGTCGAGTTTGACGAACTCGATCGAGCGCTGTTCGTTCTGGAAGCGGGCGAGCGCCTCGATCAGGACCTTCGGCGGCTCGAGGCCAGCCGAGACGGTGCCGGCGATCTGGCGGCGCAGTCCGACGCGCCGCTGTTCGTTGAGATAGCGCTGCTCGGTGTATCCGAACTGGCGGATAGTGGCCTGGAAGCGTGCCGGATCGAACTTGCCGCCCAATCCCTTGAAATTCGGGTCGTTGTAGATCAGCCGCATGGTCTCATCCTGCGACTGGGCGAGCCCCATCCGCCGGGCTTCCTCATCCAGCGCGGCTTCGGCGATGGTCTGTTGCAGAACCTGCCGGTCGATGCCGAACGCGCGGGCCTGTTCGGTGGTCAGCGGACGGCCGAACGTGCGGCCGAGTTGCTGCAGCTTTTCGGTGTAGATCTGGCGGAATTGGTCGGTCGAAATCTCGGTCCCGCCAACCTTGGCGAGCGACGACTGGCCAAATCCCTTGAAGATGTCGGCAATGCCCCAAACTGCGAAACTGACAATCAAAACGCCCATCACGGTGGCCATGACAATCTTGCCGAGCCAGTTTGATGAGGCTTTCCGAATTCCTCGAAGCATGGGTCCAACTTGTTTTTTGCAGGAGAGGGGAACCGGGTCGTGCCCAAGGGAATTCGATCCGGGACCGAATTCCGCAACAGGGCGTCACCGAGTTGATAAAGCATCATAAAGTGGCCGCAGCCCCCTCGCAACCTCGGCCATATGGGCCAATTGAAGCGGTTAACGGTCGGGAGATCGTCTGACCGGTATCTGGAACTGACGGCGCGCCTCTGCTAGCGCATCTGCAAGCCACAAAGTCTGACATTTTTGCGGGAAATTGACATGACCGAAGCCATCCGGCCGCTGATCGCCGGCAACTGGAAAATGAACGGCCTGAAATCCGCCTTGGGTGAATTCGAGGCAATGATTGCGGGCGCGGGTGCATTGGCCGGCAAGGCCGACCTGCTGGTCTGCCCCCCGGCGACCCTGATCGCCGGTTTCGCCGACAAAGCGCTCGGCTCAAAGCTCGCTGTCGGTGCTCAGGATTGCCACGCCAAGGCCACGGGCGCCCATACCGGCGATCTCTCGGCGGAAATGCTGGCGGATGCCGGCGCCAGCGCCATCATTGTCGGCCATTCGGAGCGGCGCGCCGACCATGGCGAGAGCGATGCGGTGGTCCGGCAGAAGGCGGACGCGGCCTGGCGGGCGGGCCTTGTGGCAATCGTCTGTATCGGGGAGACGCAGAAGCAGCGCGATGCCGGCCAGACACTGGATATCTGCGGCGGGCAGCTCGCGGGCTCATTGCCGGATGGTGCGACGGCGGCCAATCTGGTGGTCGCCTATGAGCCGGTTTGGGCGATCGGGACCGGGCTGACGCCGACGCCAAAAGATGTCGAGCAGGTTCATCGCTTTATTCGCGGTGTTCTCACCAGCCGATTTAAGGCGGAAGGTGGCAAGATCCGGATTCTCTACGGCGGGTCGGTCAAGCCCTCCAACGCAGCGGAGTTGATGGCGGTCACCGATGTCAACGGCGCGCTGGTCGGTGGCGCCAGCCTGAAGGCGACGGATTTCCTGGCGATCGCGGAGGCTTGCTAACTCCTCAGGCTGGCACGCCTTCCTGCAGCTTCTTCCAGTAGATCAGCGTGCCGGTGAGGCCGCCGTGGGGCTTGAGTGCGTAGTCCGGAATCACGCCGGTCAGCCTGAAGCCTACGCGCTCATACAATCCCGCCGCGCCCTCGTCCTCGGCAGTGTCGAGCACGAGCAGCCAGCGCCCGCGTGCGATCGCCAGCCGCTCCGCCTCGCGCAGCAGTGCCGTCGCGATCCCGCGGTGGCGGTGACTGACGCGCGTCATCATCTTCGCGATGTCGGCCCGGTGCGGCTGGTTCGGCGGCAGATCGAGCAGCAGCGTGACGGTACCGATCAGCTCGTCGCCGTCAAAGGCGCCGAGGACGATCCGCTCGCCGCGGTCCGCAGCGCTCAGCGAATTGGACCAGAACGTTTCAGCCGTTTCCCGTGACAGCGGATGCATGAAGCTGACCGAGCCGCCATTCGCCACCGTCTCGATCAGTATTTCACCAAGCGCCGCGCAAACTTCGGGCGACGGTTTCAAGGCTTTGATCTTGATGTTCGACATGAGGATGAGTTTCCGCGACGTTCAGCTTCGATGATTGGCGATGCGCAAGACACGCGTCCGCTTGATCTCTGCAATCCGCTCGACATCCTCGACTTGCAGGTGACGGCCGCGTTCGAGAATTTCGAGCGTGTATTCTTCGTAAGTCAGCCCCAGCCGTTCGGCTTTTCTGATCCGAAAGGTGACAATGCCGGGCGAAGGGTTTTTCCAGGCCGCGTGATGCGCCGCCTTCCAGTAGAAGTAATTGCCGATTCCGCCGTTGCCCCATTCCGGCGTGTGCTCCTCCTCAAGCGGCGGGCCGCGATTGTGGCCGGCGGGGGCGGCGAGGTCGTCCGGAAAACTTCTTATATCGACCTCCGCCATCGCAAGCCTAGCTCCGCGCAAGAGCGACGACGTAGGTGCAAGGCGCGGCGCTCTCGTTGGCAAACGTCACTTCCGCCGGCGGACCGAATCCGAGGCAGTCGCCGGCGCCGAGTTCGTGGCGCTCGCCGCCATCGATTAGGACGAGCGCGCCCGACAACACCCAGAGCACCTGACGGATGTGGGCGTAGGACGAAGCGGGCAGCGTCACGCGCTGCTTTGCAGGCATCTCGACCTTGATGATCTCGATGGGGTGATCGGGCCGGTTGAATACTTGCTGGCGCAAATAACCGGTCTCGGGATCGCGCCACACCGGCTGCTCGGCGGCGCGCGAAAGACGCCCGCCTTGGCCTTCGGCACGCAGCATCAGGCCTGCGAGCGTGAGATCGAAGGCGCTGGCGAGCCGGACCAGCACCACCGCGGTCGGGCTGACCTCGGCGCGCTCGATCTTGCTGATGGTGGCTTTGGACACCCCGGAGCGTTCGGCTAGATCGGCCAGCGACCAGCCGCGGCTGTCGCGCTCAAGCCGCAGGCGCTGGGCGAGGCGGATGCTCAGATCGTCTACTATAGTGTCCATTCGTCTATTATATGAGAAATTGCGGCGAGCTCAAGCCTGATCAGAAGTGCCCGGCGGGATATGTGGACAGCCTTGCCGCAGCGCCTGCGGCAATTATCTCCACGGCGGCGGTTGGGGGTGACAATGCCCCGTCCGATCGTGTAACACCGCGCAACTTCAGGAAAACCCGCAAGCTCTTGGTGCAGCCGAAGCCCGGCGCTCTTCGCTTGTGACGGAAGGTTTTTAAGATGCAGACCGTCATTATCGTCGTTCACCTCATGATCGTCGCCGTGTTGATCGGCGCCGTGCTGCTGCAGAAATCCGAAGGCGGCGGCCTCGGCATGGGCGGCGGCGCCGGCTTCATGTCGAGCCGCGGCACCGCCAATCTGTTGACGCGGACGACCGCGATTCTGGCGGGGCTTTTCTTTCTGACCAGCATGACGCTGGCCTGGCTCGCAGGCGTCGATCGCAAGCCGGCATCGATTCTCGGCACCTCGCCGGCGACTCAGTCCCAGCCGGGTGGCGCAACGCCGGTTGCTCCGCCGACTTCCGGTGGCGTGCTCGATACGCTCAAGAAGGTGGATGAACAGCAGGCACCGTCGGGCCCGCAGGCACCGCGTTCGCAATAAAGCAGGGTGGCCATGCAGGACGGCGTCTACCGTCCTGCATCAGAATTTCCCATCAATGCTCTGAAATCGCTTCAAATTTAACGTCACCCACAGCCCGGCAAAATGTTTGCTCGTGCACGCGATTCGTTTTGGAGAATCGGGGCAGTGGCCTTAAAGGTAGAATCCCATGGCGCGGTACATATTCATCACCGGCGGCGTGGTTTCCTCGCTCGGAAAGGGTCTGGCTTCGGCGGCACTCGGTGCCCTGCTGCAGGCTCGCGGGTACAAGGTCCGTCTCCGCAAACTCGACCCCTATCTCAACCTCGATCCCGGAACGATGTCGCCGTATCAGCACGGCGAAGTGTTCGTGACCGATGACGGCGCCGAGACCGATCTCGATCTCGGCCATTACGAGCGTTTCACCGGGCGTCCGGCCACCAAGGCCGACAACATCACCACGGGGCGCATCTATCAGGACATCATCACCAAGGAACGCCGCGGCGACTATCTCGGCGCGACCATCCAGGTCGTTCCGCACGTCACCAACGCGATCAAGGAATTCGTCCTCTCCGGCAATGACGAATACGATTTCGTGCTGGTCGAGATCGGCGGCACCGTCGGTGACATCGAGGGCCTGCCGTTCTTCGAGGCGATCCGCCAGCTCAAGAACGAGTTGCCCCGCGATCACGCCGTCTACATTCACCTGACGCTGCTGCCCTACATTCCAAGCGCCGGTGAACTCAAGACAAAGCCGACCCAGCACTCGGTGAAGGAGCTGCGTTCGATCGGCATCCAGCCGGATATCCTGTTGTGCCGCACCGACCGCGAAATCCCGAAGGAAGAGCGGCGCAAGCTCGGTCTGTTCTGCAACGTGCGCGAAAGCGCCGTGATCGAGGCGAGGGACGTCGACAACATCTACGCCGTGCCGGAGGCGTATCACGCCGCCGGCCTCGACGACGAAGTTTTGGCGGCGTTTGGCATCAGCCCTAAAATTCCGCCGGCGCTGCAGAGCTGGAATGTCATCAACGAGCGCGTGCGTAACCCGGAAGGCGCGGTGACCATTGCCATCGTCGGCAAGTACACGGGGATGAAGGACGCCTACAAATCATTGATCGAGGCGCTCTCCCATGGCGGCATCGCCAACAAGGTGAAGGTCAATCTCGACTGGATCGAGAGCGAGGTGTTCGAGAACGAGGATCCGACGCCGTTCCTCGAACACGTCAACGGCATCCTGGTGCCTGGCGGCTTCGGCCAGCGCGGTGCAGAGGGCAAGATTCGCGCGGCGCGGTTCGCGCGTGAGCGCGACGTGCCGTATTTCGGCATCTGCTTCGGCATGCAGATGGCGGTCATCGAAGCCGCGCGCAACCTCGTCGGCATCGAGGAAGCGAACTCCACTGAGTTCGGCCCGACCAAGGAACCGCTCGTTGGCCTGATGACGGAATGGCTGCGCGGCAACGAGTTGGAGAAGCGATCGCAGTCGGGCGACCTCGGCGGCACCATGCGGCTTGGCGCATACCCGGCGACGCTCAAGCGCGGCAGCCGCGTGTCCGAAGTCTATGGCGGCGCCACTGAGATTTCGGAACGCCACCGCCACCGCTACGAGGTCAACACCGCCTACAAGGACCGGCTCGAACAGCACGGCCTGCGGTTCTCCGGCCTGTCGCCCGACGGCGTGCTGCCGGAGATCGTCGAATACGAGGACCATCCCTGGTTCATCGGCGTGCAATTCCATCCCGAGCTGAAGTCGCGGCCGTTCGAGCCGCACCCGCTGTTCGCGTCCTTCATCCAGGCGGCGATGGCGCAGTCGCGGCTGGTGTAGAATTCTGTAGGGTGGGCAGAGCGAAGCGTGCCCACCGCCTCGCCCCGTGTTTGGACTGAATGGTGGGCACGCTGCGCTTTGCCCACCCTACCGCTGCGCGCCTCCGCCTTTGACGAACGCGCCAATTGTTGCGACAAACCGCTCCCTGAACCGCAAAAACAATAAAGGGAGCAAAGCCGATGATCATGGAAATGCGCGTCTATCGCTGTCTGCCGGGCCGCCTGCCGGCGCTGATGAAGCGCTTCGATACGCTGACGCTGAAACTGTGGGACAAGCACGGCATCAAGCAGGCCGGCTTCTACACCACGCTGATCGGCACCTCCAATCAGGAACTGACCTATTTCGTCGCCTGGGACTCGCTCGCCGACCGCGAAAAGAAATGGACCGCATTCCAGTCCGATCCGGACTGGATCGCCGGCCGTGCCAAGAGCGAAGAGGACGGTCAGATCATCGACAACATCGTCAGCCAGTTGCTGGTGCCGACGGGCTTTTCGGCGGTGAAATAGCCGCTCGCGCAACCCTGATATTTTAGGGGTTAAACGGGGTTGATCCTGAAGTCGCGGACCGGCATGGTCCGCGCCAACAGAAGGAAAATCCCTTGAACGCGAACCTCGATGCAGCCTCGGTCGTCTCGGTCGGTCCGGTCAAATTCGGCAACGACCTGCCGATTTCGATCATTGCAGGTCCCTGCCAGCTCGAAAGCCGGGCGCATGCGCTCGAAGTGGCGAGCGCGCTGAAGGAGATCGCGGGCCGCCTCGGCATTGGCCTCGTCTACAAGACCTCCTTCGACAAGGCCAACCGCACCTCGGGCTCGGCCGCGCGCGGAGTTGGCTTGGCGCAGGCCTTGCCGATCTTCGCCGAGATACGCTCCTCGCTCGGTTTGCCCGTGCTGACCGACGTGCACGAGGCCGGCCAGTGCGCGGAAGCCGCACAGGCGGTGGACGTGCTGCAGATCCCGGCCTTCCTGTGCCGGCAGACGGACCTGCTGCTTGCGGCCGCAGCGACCGGCAAGGTCGTCAACGTCAAGAAGGGCCAGTTCCTCGCGCCGTGGGAAATGACCAACGTCGTCACCAAGATCACCGGCGGCGGCAATCCGAACGTGCTGGTGACCGAACGCGGCGCCTCGTTCGGCTACAACACGCTGGTATCCGACATGCGCGCGCTGCCGATCATGGCGCAGACGACAGGGGCGCCCGTTATTTTCGACGCCACCCATTCGGTGCAGCAGCCGGGCGGGAAGGGCACCTCATCCGGCGGCCAACGTGAATTTGTCCCCGTTCTGGCGCGCGCGGCGGTCGCGGTCGGCGTCGCCGGTCTGTTCATCGAGACCCATCCCGATCCCGATCGCGCCCCGTCGGACGGACCCAACATGGTGCCGCTGCGCGAGTTCGAGGCGTTGGTGAAGCGGCTGATGGCGTTCGACGCGCTTTCCAAGAACGCTTCGTCGTGACCGCCGCCAGCGGCATGCCGCCGGCGCTCAATATCATTGCGCTCGCAACCTTTTCGGCGGCCCTGTCCGCCCGCGCGCTCGATCCGGTCTTGCCACACGTGGCCGAGGATTTTTCTGTCAGCATCGCCACCGCCGCCAGTTTCGCCGCCGCGTTCGCCTTCACCTTTGCCATCATCCAGCCGGTGCTCGGCGCCTTCGCCGACGTTTTCGGCAAGGCGAGGCTGATGATTGTCGCCCTGACGCTGCTCGGCTTCGCCAACATTCTCGGCGCGATGGCAACCTCGTTTCCGCTGTTGTTTGCGAGCCGCATTCTGGCCGGCATCGGTTCAGGCGGCGTGTTTCCGATCGCGCTGGGGCTGACCAGCGATCTCGTCGGCGCCGAAAAGCGTCAGGTCGCGATCGGGCGTACGCTGGCCGGCGCCATGACCGGCAATCTGCTGGGCGCCACCGTGTCCGGCCTGATCGGCGATTTCCTCGGCTGGCGCGGCGTGCTGGCCGTGCTCGGGGCGATTGTCGTGGTGGCTTCGATCGTGGTCGCGATCGGATTTCGTGGTGCTGCGCTGACCCATCCGCCGCGCACCAGCCTGTCGGCCCTCAAGCAGGGCTATCGCACGATTTTCACCAATCCGAACGCACGCATCTGCTACTCGGCGGTCTTTATCGAAGGCTGCTGCGTGCTCGGCCTGTTTCCGTTCATTGCCTCGTTCCTGTTCGACCTCGGACAAACCTCGCTGTCGATCGCAGGTGTCGTCATCGCTGGCTTTGCGGTCGGCGGCCTCCTCTACACCATGACGGTATCGCGGCTTCTGCCGAAGATCGGCGTCAACGGGATGATCATCGGCGGAGCGGCGCTGGTCGGCGTGCAGCTCATGGCGGTCGCGTTGGGGCTGGAATGGAGATTGCAGCTACTCAATCTGATCTTCATGGGCTGGGGTTTCTACATGATCCACGGCAGCCTGCAGGTATTCGCCAGCGAATTGTCGGCGGAAGCGCGCGCAACTGCGCTGTCGTTGCACGCCTTCTTCTTCTTCATGGGCCAGACCGTCGGCCCGATCGCCTATGGCTTTGGCATCCAGCACGCCGGCAAGGTGCCGACCCTGCTTATCGCAGGCGCCGTGATGATCGCGCTGGGCTTCGTCTGTGCCAAACTGCTGCGCCAGACGCGGCCGGCGGATGCGCCGACGACCTAGCCTGCCTCAGCGTGCGTTCAAGGCCGCTGACAACAGCCTCTCGGCCTGCCGGGTCGCTTCCGCAAAGGAAGCCTGCTTCGGCGCATTCTGCGTGAAGCAACGCTTGTAGGTATCTTCACCCTGCTGACGCAGATTACCCAGCCTGTCGTAAGCCTTCCGGTCGATCTTTCCGGAGCGGAAATCGTCATCGGCCTGGTCGGCCTTCCTTTTGTAGCCGGTCCGGATAGCGATACAGGCGGGGATTTTCACCTGGGGATCAATCGCCCCATAGGCGATGTAGACTTTGCCGTTCGCGATGGCAGAGACGAAGACGTTGTCGGCCTCGTCGGGGAACTCGTCTTGGGTTCGCCCGGCCAGCATGGCATAGGCAAAGCTCGCGCCTTCCGGCTTCGCAACAGGTAGCGAGTTGAAGTTCACTACGGCAGCGCCGCTCGATACCGCCTGCGTGTAGAAGCTCTCGTCCCTTAGCGCGGCGCCAATCTGCTGCGGCACGTTCTTGGCGCCTTTGTCCCACCAGTTCTTGTGGGCGCGCAGCCATCGTTCGAACAGCGTCTGTGTCGTGACGACGATATGCGCTTTCGGTCCGACATATTTGCCGTCGGCGCCGTCTTGACCTGCTTTCTCGCCATTGCTTCCTAGCAAGGCGTCGAAGCGCAACCCGTCGAGCATGCCAAAACCTTCATCGCCTTTAGCGAACGCGTCGATGTTCAGCTTGGCCGGGCCAAAATCAGCGCGGGCGGGCTCATTGAGAATGGCACGCATCTGCGCCCCGAGATCGGCGCTTGCCGCTTCCTCTGCCTTGCGCGCGGCATCGTGCGCGTTACCGGCATCGTACATGGCCGTGATCTTCTCGATCGCGGCATCGCGCGCGGCGATGTAGCGATCCTCTGCCGATTTTGCCGGCGGCGCGGCTGATGCGTGCGAGATCGTTGCGGCGAGACAGAGAGGGACGAGAAGCCGGAGGACGGCAGAGCGGGCAGTATTCATGTGCGGTGGTCGGCCGTACCGGCCTTCCGGTTCAAGCAGCCGGGGGTGAGGCTTCGGCGCTATCAGCAAAAATTTGGCTGCCCATCAGAATTTCAAAGTCGCAATTCCGAGCCGCGCGGGCCAATTGTGCTTCGTGATCTCGAACGGGGGCGTCGGCGCTTCGCCGGATGCCACGCCACAACTGGGAGCGAGGGCCAAGTTGAACAGGTTCAGGGCCATCATGTTCGACGTCGACGGAACCATGGCGGAGACGGAGGAATTTCATCGACGTGCATTCAATGAAGCGTTCAGCCATTTCGACCTGCCGTGGAGCTGGGATGTGGCAACGTACGGCAAGCTGCTGCGGATCGCAGGCGGAAGAGAGCGTATCAGGTATTTTTGGGAGACGCTCTCCGAGGATCGCTTCGATCTGTCAGATAGACACATCAACGAGCTGCACCGCTTCAAGACGCGCCGATATGCGGAACTGGTTGGCAGCGGCGCCTGCGGACTGCGACCGGGAGTAGCCGACCTGGTCGTTCGAGCCCGCGACGGGCGGCTGCGGTTGGCGATCGTTACGACCACGTCGCGGGACAACATTGGCGCACTACTGACCCAAAATCTGGGATCGCATTGGAAGCGGAATTTCGACGTGATCGTTTCCGGGGAAGACGTGCCCAACAAAAAGCCGGCACCGGACGCCTATCACGCGGCGATCGACGCTCTTGGCCTGCCTGCCATGTCTTGCCTGGCCATCGAGGACTCTCGCAACGGTCTGGTTGCAGCGGCCTCTGCCGGCGCCCCAGTCCTGATTACTCGCAGCCTGTACTTTCGAGACGAAGATTTCACGGGTGCAACCGGCGTCACGGATGATCTAACCGATTTGCCTCACGACTTCTGGTTCGATCCTGATCTCTGATCCGCCAGTGGCGTTCTTGCGAAGTGCCTGCAGGATCTGAGGGGAGGACATGCGATGGATCAACCCCGCCCGCGATACGGCGCGACGCCTTGATCCGGCACCCACACGTCCTTGGGTAGTTTGCCGGTTTGCCAGAACACGTCGATCGGGATGCCGCCGCGCGGATACCAGTAGCCGCCGATGCGAAGCCACTTCGGCTTGATCTCGGCCGCGATGCGCTTGCCGATCATGACGGTGCAATCCTCGTGAAAGGCGCCGTGATTGCGAAAGCTCGCCACATAGAGCTTCAGCGATTTGGACTCCAGCAGCCATTGCCCGGGCACGTAGTCGATCACGAGATGTGCGAAGTCCGGCTGGCTCGTGACCGGGCAGATCGAGGTGAATTCCGGCGCGGTGAAGCGAACCAGATAATTGGTGCCCGTTTGCGGGTTGGGCACGCGGTCGAGCTTTGCCTTTTCCGGGCTATCCGGCCATTCCACGGCGCGACCGAGTTGCAATGATGTCGGCAATGATTTCTTGGCCATCATGATCGTCCTGTTGCGACGGCTGACATGGACGCAAGTGGCGCGGCCGTCAACTGTCAGCGCGAGGCGGGGTCGGCGAGAAACTTCACCAGCGCCTGCCGTTCGGCGGCGTTCTCGATGCCACGCATCGACATCCATAATCCCGGAAACATCGCAGCGGGATCGGCTAGAAAGGTCTCCAGCCGTTTCGCATCCCAGCGCAAGCCTTCGTCGCGTGCCTTGCGCAGCACCGGCGAGTAGTCGAAGCCGGCATCGCTGCCGACCGAGCGACCGATCAGGCCTGAGAGATTGGGGCCGGGCAGGTTGCGCTCGGCCGGATCGAGGCTATGGCAGGCGCGGCAGGGGGTGAACGCCTGCGCGCCATCTTCTGCCGCATGGGTGGAAGCGGGCAGCAGGAGAGACAGCAGCAGAACGCCGAGTGACTTCACGCAGGCGCGACCGTCTGGATCATCACAAGGCGGTCGTTGCCGGACTCGCCGCCCCAGGTTTCGCCGGGCCGGCCGTCGAGCTGGCGTACGTTGGCGCCCGCTTTGTCGCTCGGGAATGCGTTGAACTTTTCCGTCACGGGATCGAAGCGCACGATCGCGTTCGCTCCGAAATCGGTGAGCCAGACCTTGTCCTTGTCGTCGACATAGACCGCATAGGTCCGGGGATTATTGCCCGGCAGCTTCCACGCCTTCCAGGAGTCGTCGGCGGGATCGTGCATCGACACATTGCCGCTGTTCCACTCGCTGACCCAGATGCGGCCCTTAGAATCCGACCACACCCGGCGCGCGCCCTGGTTCGGCGTCGGCGGCTCGACCACCGTCGCGTTGCCGGTCGCCGGATCGATTTTGGCGATGTGATTGCCGGCGAGCGAGGCGTACCAGATGTCACCCTTCGGAGTGATCGTGATGCCGTAAGTGCCGCGGCCGCGCGGCGATTTGAACACGGTCATGTCGCCTGATTTCGGGTCGAGCCGGCCATAGATGCCGGTCTGGCCGGTGAACCAATAGATGCCATTTTTGTCGAACACCGCCGTGTTGAGATTGGCGTATGCCTCCTTTTCGGGCAGGCGGAACAGCGTCACCTTGTGATCCCCGGGGTCGACGCGGGCGATGGCGTTCTGGCCGCCGTCGGTCACCCAGGGGGCGCCATCCGGGCCGATGATGACGCCATGTGGCGCGGCACCCTTGCCGAGGTCGACCAGTTTGTAGGAGCCGTCGCGTGGATCGAGGCGCCCCAGCGTGCCGTTGCGCTGGCCGCAGAACCAGATCGTGCCGTCGGGGGCAGGGGTGGTGTCGCGCGAGCCCATGCCTGCGGCGACCGGAAAATATTTGACGCGGAACGGGCCTTCCTGGGCGGCGGTCCTTCGCGTGAGGGCGGGCGCGGCGAGGATTCCAATGGCGGCGGTTCCAAGAAACTGGCGGCGATTCATTGCGTTACCCCGGCTTGTGAACGTGAAGGTTTGGACGCCGATATCAACCTTGAATCAGTCTATCCTGACGGGTTTTGGCCGTCCGGAAAAGGCCATCGGTCAAGCGTTCACATTTGCTTGCTTGCCGTGTAAGACGCCCCCGAAACCGGACCAACATTCCAGGAAAGTTCAGATATGACCGCCATCGTCGACATCATTGGCCGTGAAATTCTCGATAGCCGTGGCAACCCTACCGTTGAAGTCGATGTGGTGCTGGAAGACGGCTCGATCGGCCGCGCTGCGGTGCCGTCGGGCGCCTCTACCGGCGCGCATGAGGCGGTTGAACTTCGGGACGGCGACAAGAAGCGCTATCTCGGCAAGGGCGTGCAGAAGGCGGTTGAGGCCGTCAATGGTGAAATCTTCGAAGCCCTCAGTGATCAGGCCGTCGAGGATCAGGTCCATATCGACCAGATCATGATCGATCTCGACGGTACGCCGAACAAGAGCCGGCTCGGCGCCAACGCCATCCTCGGCGTCTCGCTCGCCTGCGCCAAGGCGGCAGCCGAATCCTTCGACATGCCGCTCTATCGCTATGTCGGCGGCACCTCGGCGCGGACGCTGCCAGTGCCGATGATGAACATCATCAATGGCGGCGTGCATGCCGACAACCCGATCGACTTCCAGGAATTCATGATCCTGCCGGTCGGCGCTGCGAGTTTCGGCGAGGCGCTGCGCTGTGGCGCGGAAATCTTCCACACGCTGAAGAGCGAACTGAAGAAGGCAGGGCACAATACCAATGTCGGCGACGAGGGCGGCTTTGCGCCGAACCTACCGTCGGCGGATGCAGCCCTTGAATTCGTCGTCAGCGCCATCGGCAAGGCGGGATACAAGGCGGGCAGCGACGTGATGCTCGGGCTCGATTGCGCCGCGACCGAATTCTTCAAGGACGGCGCTTACGTCTATGGCGGCGAGAACAAGACCCGCTCGCGCTCCGAACAGGCGAAATACCTCGCCGATCTCGTCTCTCGCTATCCGATCGTCACCATCGAGGACGGCATGTCCGAAGACGACATGGAAGGCTGGAAGGAGTTGACCGACCTGATCGGCAAGAAGTGCCAGCTCGTCGGCGACGACTTGTTCGTCACCAACGTCACCCGTCTGGCCGACGGTATCAAGAACGGCCGCGCCAACTCGATCCTGATCAAGGTCAACCAGATCGGCACGCTGACCGAGACGCTCGCCGCCGTCGAACTGGCCCACAAATACGGCTACACCTCGGTGATGTCGCACCGTTCCGGCGAGACCGAGGACTCCACCATCGCCGACCTCGCGGTCGCCACCAATTGCGGCCAGATCAAAACCGGCTCGCTGGCGCGCTCCGACCGCACCGCCAAGTACAACCAGCTCCTGCGCATCGAGCAGCAGCTCGGCAAGCAGGCGAAATATGCCGGGAAATCGGCGCTGAAGGCCTTGGCGTAACGCGCCGGCGCATCCAGATAGAACGAGCACCAGGGGAGGGATTGCGATGAGTGACGGCAACAGCGGGCTTCAACTGCGTACGCTGCTCAAGAAGAGCGGCGAACTCGAACTGTCGCTGGTGAACGTCCCGACCCCTGACCCGGCCGACGACGAGGTCGTGGTCCGGGTCGAGGCGACACCGATCAACCCGTCCGATCTCGGGCTCCTGATCGGCCCGGCCGACATGTCGACCGCCAAGGAGTCCGGTAGCACCGATGCGCCTGTCATCACGGCGAAGATGCCGGATGCAGCGATGCGGATGATGGCGGCGCGGCTCGATCAGTCGCTTCCCGCGGGCAATGAAGGCGCCGGCGTCGTGATCCGGACCGGCTCCTCGGACGCCGCCAAAGCGCTGATGGGCAAGACCGTCTCGATGATCGGCGGCGCGATGTACACGCAGTATCGCACCATCAAGGTGCGGGACGTGATGGAATTGCCTGAGGGCACCACGCCCGCCGACGGCGCGTCATGGTTCGTCAATCCGCTGACCGCGCTCGGCATGACCGAGACGATGCGGCGCGAAAATCACAAGGCGCTGGTGCACACCGCCGCCGCATCGAACCTCGGCCAGATGCTCAACAAGATCTGCATCAAGGACGGCATCGGCCTCGTCAACATCGTGCGCAGCAAGGAGCAGGCCGACATCCTGCATAATATCGGCGCCAAATATATCGTCGATTCCACCGCGCCGACCTTCATGGACGATCTCACCAATGCGCTGGTGGAAACCGGCGCGACCATCGCCTTCGACGCCATTGGCGGCGGCAAGCTGGCAAGCCAGATCCTCACCAGCATGGAGATGGCGGCCAACAAGACCGCCAAGGAGTACAGCCGCTACGGCTCCAACGTGTACAAGCAGGTCTACATCTACGGCAGCCTCGACAACCGCCCGACCGAACTGAGCCGTGCCTTTGGCCTGACCTGGGGCGTCGGTGGCTGGCTGTTGACGCCGTTCCTGCAGAAGATCGGCCCCGCCGAAATCGGCCGCCTGCGCCAGCGCGTGGCCTCCGAACTAAAGACCACGTTTGCCAGCCACTACACGCGAGTGGTGTCGCTGCAGGAGACGTTGCAGCTCTCCAATATCGCCGTCTACAACAAGCGCTCCACCGGCGAGAAATTCCTGATCAACCCGAACAAGAGCTGACGGCACGCCGCGTTTATCCGGCCATCGACAGAACAGGCCGCCCGATGGGACGGCCTGTTCTGCATTAGGGAAGGATTTTCTGGCGGCGAGATATGTCATGCGCGCGCGTCCACGCGCCCGGCAAGTATCACCTAAATTATCGCTGTGATTTCGATCCGGCGTTCGTTGGTTTTCTTTTTGGATGGAGCGTTCGCGTCAGATGCACCGCTGCTTCCTCGAGTTCGACGGCGCGCCTGATCCTTTGCAGTTCCAGATAGGCCTTCGCAACGTCAAATCGTGACCTTGGCGTTTGCGCCGACATTCGATTTCGCATGACAGTCCCTCCGTAGTGAGGCGCACGCTAACACTGTTGTTGGGACGATCTAGACCGTAGAACTGCTGGTTCCATGTTTCGAATTTGTGAACTTGAAGCAATGGCGCCGCCCTGAAGATGACGCCGTGAGCCAAGCCGAAAGGGCGCGGCCAAACCCACAAAAAGGGCATTTCATGCACTTGCATCTTTCTGGTGATCTGGCGTAAGGGAGAGCAGGCGCGTTCGCTCTCAAAAGGGATACCCAATGGCTACCCATACCATCGTCACCATCGTCGGCTCTCTGCGCAAGGAAAGCTTTTCGCTCAAGGTTGCCAATGCGCTCGCCAAGCTGGCGCCGGCTTCGCTCAAGCTCGACGTGACCACGCTCGAAGGCATTTCGTTCTTCAACCAGGATCTGGAAGCCAATCCGCCGGCCGACTGGCTGGCATTCCGCGAAAAGCTGCAGAAGTCGAACGGCGTGCTGTTCGTGACGCCCGAATATAACCGCTCGATCCCCGGCGTGTTGAAGAACGCCATCGACGTCGGCTCGCGCCCCTACGGCAAGAGCTCGTTCCTCGGCAAGCCGACCGGCATCGTCAGCAACTCGCCCGGCGCGCTCGGCGGCGTCAGCGCGGCCAAGCATCTGCAGAACATCCTGCCCGGTATTTCCGGCCCGATCCTCGGCCAGCCCGAAATCTATTTGAACGGCGTCGGCGACGCCTTTGACGACAAGGGCCAGCTCACCAAGGAAGCGGTGCAGAAGGTGCTGCAGCAATATATCGACGCCTTTGCGGCGTTCATCGAGAAGCAGAACAAGTAACCGCTTTCTATCCCCGTCATTGCGAGGTGCGAACTCTCCCGCCGTCATTGCGAGGAGCTCGCGACAAAATTGCAAAGCAATTTTGCGCTGAAGCAACGAAGCAATCCAGTCTTTCTTTCCGCGGCGGGATGGATTGCTTCGCGGAGCCTGTCATCGGGCGCGCGTTCGCGCGACCCGTTGGCTCGCAATGACGGGGGGTCAGTCAAGCCCGTGGCCTTAGGAATCCATTAACCCAGCCGTCGCATCTTGGGCGCATGGTCTCCCGTACCCGATTGAAGTCCATCCTGACCGGCCTCGCCCTTTACACGGTGGCGGCGCTGATGGTCAGCTATTTCGGTGTCAACGCCTATACCGGCAAATACGGCCTGAATGCGCGCCAGGAGCTCGATCAGGAGATCATCGCGCTCACCTCGGAGCTGGCGCGGTTGAAGCGGGAGCGGGCAGAGGGCGAACAGCGGGTATCGCTACTGCGCTCCGACCGGGTCGACCCCGACATGCTGGATGAGCGCGCGCGCTTCCAACTCGACTACGCCAATCCGCGCGACCTGATCCGGACCATCAAGCCGAACTGATTTTCAAGCCGATGTCATCGACAACGTCGTTGTCGGGACGATGCTTTCTGCCGGTCCGCAAATTTCAAAAAACTGCAAAATCAATTTCGAAAATGTCCCGCCACGTTGCAGTGCGGCATAGCAATATTTTCTTCAGCGCACGCAATCCTTTCACGGCGGTTTGAGTTGGGATAGAGAGGGCTGATCCCGTCTTTCTTTCTCACCCCGGAATTGCCATGGCTGCACCCAAGAAAAGCGTTGTCGCGAAGGAATTAGGGCAGGAGAAGGCAAGCGGGTCCCCACCGGAATTCACCAAGGCGCAGGAGCTGGCCGCGCTGCGGGACATGCTGCTGATCCGCCGCTTCGAGGAGAAGGCCGGCCAGCTCTACGGCATGGGTGCGATCGGCGGGTTCTGCCATCTCTATATTGGCCAGGAAGCCGTGGTGGTGGGGATGCAGATGGCCCTGAAGCAGGGCGATCAGGTCATAACTGGATACCGTGACCACGGTCACATGCTGGCCTGCGGGATGTCCGCCAACGGCGTTATGGCCGAACTCACCGGCCGCCGCGGCGGCTACTCCAAGGGCAAGGGCGGCTCCATGCACATGTTCAGCATGGAGAAGAATTTCTACGGCGGCCACGGCATCGTCGGCGCCCAGGTCTCGCTCGGCACCGGCCTTGCGTTTGCCAACCGCTACCGCGGCAATGACAATGTCGCGCTCGCCTATTTCGGCGATGGCGCCGCCAACCAAGGCCAGGTGTACGAAAGCTTCAACATGGCGGAGCTGTGGAAGCTCCCGGTGATCTTTGTGATCGAGAACAACCGCTACGCTATGGGTACCTCGGTGTCGCGCGCTTCCGCGCAGTCCGATTTCTCCAAGCGTGGCGCCTCCTTCAACATCCCCGGCAAGCAGGTCGACGGTATGGACGTCCGCGCGGTCAAGGCCGCCGCGGATGAGGCCGTCGCCTGGTGCCGCGCCGGCAACGGTCCCTTTATCCTGGAGATGCAGACCTACCGTTACCGCGGCCACTCGATGTCGGATCCTGCGAAGTATCGCACCCGCGAGGAGGTGGAAAAGGTCCGCCACGACTCCGACCCGATCGAGCAGGTACGCAGTCGCCTCCTGGCCGCCAAGGTCACCGAGGAGGAATTGAAGAAGATCGACGCCGAGGTCCGCGAGATCGTCAACGCGTCCGCCGATTTCGCCCAGCGCGATCCCGAGCCCGATGTGTCCGAACTCTGGACCGACATCTACCGCTAAGCGCAAGCCCCAAAAGTATCCGGAGCTACCATGCCGATTCAAGTTCTGATGCCTGCGCTGTCGCCCACGATGGAGAAGGGCAACCTCGCCAAATGGCTGAAAAAGGAAGGCGAGACCATCAAGTCGGGCGATGTCATCGCCGAGATCGAGACCGACAAGGCGACGATGGAGGTCGAGGCAACCGACGAGGGCACGCTCGGCAAGATTTTGATCCCGGAAGGCACCGCCGACGTCGCGGTGAATACGCCGATCGCGATGATCCTCGCTGACGGCGAGAACGCGGCCGAGCTCGCGAAGGCGCCGGCGCCCGCTGCCAAGGCCACGGAATCAGCGCCTCCCGCAGAAGCCAAGGCGGAAGCGCCGCAGCCCAAGGCCGCACAACATCCGACAGCGCCGACGACCGTCAGCGAGCCGGAGCCGGAAGTGCCCGCCGGAACCGAATTCATCACCCAGACCATCCGCGAAGCGCTGCGCGATGCGATGGCCGAAGAGATGCGCCGCGACGGCGACGTCTTCATCATGGGCGAGGAAGTCGCTGAATATCAGGGTGCCTACAAGGTCACCCAGGGCCTCCTTCAGGAGTTTGGTGCGCGGCGCGTGATCGATACGCCAATCACCGAGCACGGCTTTGCTGGCGTCGGCGTCGGTGCGGCGATGACGGGGCTGAAGCCGATCGTGGAGTTCATGACCTTCAACTTCGCCATGCAGGCGATCGACCAGATCATCAACTCCGCGGCCAAGACGCTGTACATGTCGGGCGGCCAGATGGGCTGCTCGATCGTGTTCCGCGGGCCGAACGGCGCCGCCGCCCGCGTCGCCGCCCAGCACAGCCAGGACTATTCGGCCTGGTACTCGCAAATACCCGGTCTGAAGGTGATCGCGCCGTTCTCGGCCGCCGACTACAAGGGCCTGCTCAAGGCCGCGATCCGCGATCCCAACCCGGTCATCTTCCTCGAAAACGAAGTCCTGTACGGCCACACCGGCGAGGTGCCGAAGCTCGACGACTACGTCGTGCCGATCGGCAAGGCGCGCGTGGTGCGCAAGGGCAAGGACGTCACCATTGTCTCCTGGTCGATGGGCATGACCTATGCACTCAAGGCCGCGGAAGAACTCGCCAAGGAAGGCATCGAGGCCGAGGTGATCGACCTGCGCACGCTGCGTCCGATGGATACCGAAACGATCATCGCCTCCGTGCAGAAGACCGGCCGCGCGGTGACGGTGGAGGAGGGCTGGCAGCAGTCCGGCGTCGGCGCCGAAATCGCCGCCCGCATCATGGAGCACGCCTTCGATTATCTCGACGCGCCGGTCGCGCGGGTGTCCGGCAAGGACGTGCCGATGCCCTATGCGGCCAATCTCGAAAAGCTGGCATTGCCGTCCGTCGCCGAGGTGGTCGCGGCCGCCAAGGCCGTTTCGTATCGGTAGGTCCAGATGGCCGGCCCCAGCGAACAGCCGTTGCCGCCCGACGTCATCGGCCGGGACGATGCCGTCGAGGTCCTGCGGGCCTTCGTCGTCGATGGCGGGCTCTCGATCGCGTTCCAGCGTGCTTTCGAGGAGCCTGACATGTGGGGCCTGATGCTGGTCGATATCGCCCGCCATGCCGCCCGCGCCTATGCGCGCGAGAGCGGCTACACCGAGGACGAAGCGCTCGCGCGCATCGTCGATATGTTCGAAGCCGAAATCAACCGGCCGACCGACATGGGCTCCACCACGCCGCGGTCGCAACAAGGTCACTGACAATGCCGATCAACATTTTGATGCCCGCGCTGTCGCCCACGATGGAAAAGGGCAACCTTGCCAAGTGGCTCAAGAAAGAGGGCGACAAGGTCAAATCCGGCGACGTGATCGCGGAGATCGAGACCGACAAGGCGACCATGGAAGTCGAGGCGGTCGACGAGGGCACGATTGCAAAGATCCTGGTTCCAGAGGGCACGCAGGACGTGCCGGTCAATGACGTCATCGCGGTCATGGCCGGCGACGGCGAGGATGTGAAGGCAGCTAGTGCCGGAGCAGCGTCCGCACCGAAGCCCGCTGAGGCACCGAAAGCCTCTGAGGCGCCCAAGCCCGCTGCCGCTACATCGGCACCGGCACCCGCGCCAAAACCTGCAGCAACTGGGCCGACACAGGCTGCCGCGCCGGCGGCTCAGGCTGCGGTAGCGCCTGCCAAGGGCAACGGCCACGCGCGCATCTTCTCATCGCCTTTGGCGCGCCGTCTCGCCAAGGACGCCGGGATCGATCTTTCGCGCATCACCGGCTCCGGCCCGCATGGCCGCGTCGTCGCGCGCGACGTCGAGGACGCGAAATCCGGCAAGGGCCTGAAGGCCCCGGCAGCCGCGCCCGCCGCGGGTCCTGGCCTCGCGCCGTCAATGTCGGACAAGCAGATTCTCGCGCTGTTCGAAGAGGGCTCCTACGAGATCGTGCCGCATGACGGCATGCGCCGCACCATCGCGCAGCGGCTCACCGCCTCGGTGCAGACCGTGCCGGTGTTTTATCTGACGATGGACTGCGACATCGGCAAGCTGCTGGTGGCGCGTGAGGAGATCAACGCTGCCGCACCGAAGGACAAGGAAAAGAAGCCGGCCTACAAGCTCTCGGTCAACGACTTCGTCATCAAGGCGATGGCGGTCGCGCTGCAGAAGATTCCGAACTGCAACGTGAGCTGGACCGAAGGCGGCATGCTCAAGCACAAGCATTCCGACATCGGCGTTGCCGTGGCGATGCCCGGCGGCCTGATCACGCCGATCATCCGCAAGGCGGAGACCAAGACACTGTCGACCATCTCGTCCGAGATGAAGGATTTTGCGGCGCGCGCGCGGGCGCGCAAGCTGAAGCCGGAAGAATATCAGGGCGGCACCACGGCGGTGTCGAACCTCGGCATGTACGGCATCAACCACTTCACCGCCGTGATCAACCCGCCGCATGCGACGATCCTCGCCGTCGGCACCAGCGAGGAGCGCCCCGTGGTGCGCGATGGCAAGATCGAGATCGCGCAGATGATGAGCGTGACGCTGTCCTGCGATCACCGCGCCATCGACGGCGCGCTCGGCGCCGAACTAATCGGCGCGTTCAAGCAATTGATCGAAAACCCAGTGATGATGATGGTGTGAGGCGAGGTAACCCGCACCGTCATTGCGAGCGCAGCGAAGCAGTCCATCTCACCGGCGACAAGATGGATTGCTTCGTCGCAAGGGCTCCTCGCAATGACGAAGAATAGTGATGGTCGCACGATAGCGAGCGAGTAGCCAATGGCCGATACATCCTTCGACGTCATCATCATCGGCTCCGGTCCCGGCGGCTATGTCACCGCGATCCGCGCGGCGCAGCTTGGTTTCAAGACCGCGATCATCGAAAAGTCCTATCTCGGCGGCATCTGCCTGAACTGGGGCTGCATCCCGACCAAGGCGCTGCTGCGCTCGGCGGAAATCTACCACTACATGCAGCACGCCAAGGATTACGGGCTTTCCGCCGAAAAAGTCTCGTTCGATCCGAAGGCGGTGGTGCAGCGCTCGCGTGGCGTCTCGAAGCGGCTCAACGACGGCGTCGGCTTCCTGATGAAGAAGAACAAGGTGACGGTGATCTGGGGCGACGCCTCGATCGACGCACCCGGCAAGGTCACGGTGAAGAAGTCCGCCGTCGAGGCGCCGAAGGGGGCGCTGGGCGAGGGCGCCTACCAGGCCAAGCACATCATCATTGCCACTGGCGCCCGACCGCGCGTGCTGCCGGGGCTCGAGCCCGACAAGAAGCTGGTCTGGACCTATTTCGAGGCGATGGTGCCGGATCGGATGCCGAAATCGCTGCTGGTGGTCGGCTCCGGCGCGATCGGCATCGAGTTCGCCTCGTTCTTCCACACCATGGGCGCCGACGTCACCGTGGTCGAGGTGCTGCCGCAGATTCTTCCCGTCGAGGATGCGGAAATCGCGGGGCTCGCGCGTAAGCGGTTCGAGAAGCAGGGCATCAAGATTCTCTCCGACACCAAGGTGACGAAGCTGGAGAAGAAGGCCGACAGCGTCGTCGCCACCATCGACGACGGCAAGAAGCCGCAGACGGTCGAGTTCGAGCGGGTGATCTCGGCGGTCGGCGTGGTCGGCAATGTCGAAGGCCTCGGGCTGGAGAAGGTCGGCGTCAAGACGGATCGTGGCGTTGTCGTGATCGACGGCTACGGCAAGACCAATGTCCCCGGCATCTACGCCATCGGCGACGTCGCCGGCCCGCCGATGCTGGCACACAAGGCCGAGCACGAGGGCGTGGTCTGCATCGAGGCGATCAAGGGCCTGCATCCGCATGCCATGGACAAGAACCTCATTCCCGGCTGCACCTACTGCCACCCGCAGATAGCCTCGGTCGGGCTGACGGAGGCGAAGGCGAAAGAAGGCGGCCGTGAAATCCGCGTCGGCCGTTTCCCCTTCGTCGGCAACGGCAAGGCGATCGCGCTCGGCGAGGATCAGGGCCTCGTCAAGGTGATCTTCGACAAGAAGACCGGGCAGTTGCTCGGTGCGCACATGATCGGCGCGGAAGTGACCGAATTGATCCAGGGCTATGTCGTCGCCATGAACCTGGAGACCACGGAAGAAGAGCTGATGCACACGGTTTTCCCGCATCCGACGCTGTCGGAGATGATGAAGGAAGCCGTGCTCGACGCCTACGGCCGCGTGCTGAATATGTGACTCTGCCGTCATTGCGAGCGAAGCAATCCAGCTATCCGCTTGCGGCGCTATGGATTGCTTCGCTCGCAATGACGCGGATATAGATCGCTCAACTAGAAAGAAAACCAAGCGTGAAAGACAACGACAATCTCACCATCGAACGACCGACGTTCGTGACCCATCTCGAATGCGCGATGGAAGGCGATCGGTACGAAGCCGACCAGATCCACAATCTCTCCAAGGCCGGCAAGCCGCTCTTGGTGCGCTACGATCTCGCGGGCGTGAAGAAGGCGCTGACCAAGGAAGCTCTGGCACAACGCCCAGCCGACATGTGGCGCTACCGCGAGCTGCTGCCGGTGCGAAAAGTCTCCGACATCGTCAGCCTCGGCGAAGTCATGACGCCGCTGATCCGGCTGCCGAAGCTTGCGAAGAAGCTCGGCGGCGGCGAGATCATCGTCAAGGACGAGGGCCGTCTGCCGACCGGCTCGTTCAAGGCCCGCGGCCTCGTGATGGCGGTGTCGATGGGCAAGGCGCTCGGCATCAAGCACATGGCGATGCCGACCAACGGCAATGCGGGCGCTGCGCTCGCGGCCTACGCCACCTCCTGCGGCATCAAGACCACGATCTTCTGCCCCGCCGATACGCCAGAGGTGAACGTCAGCGAGATCGAGCTGCAGGGCGCTACCGTCTATCGCGTCAACGGCCTGATCGACGATTGCGGCAAGATCGTCGGCGAGGGCAAAGCCAAGGCAGGGTGGTTCGATACCTCGACGCTGAAGGAGCCGTACCGGATCGAAGGCAAGAAGACGATGGGCCTGGAGCTCGCCGAGCAGCTCGGCTGGGAGATGCCCGACGTGATCTTCTATCCGACCGGCGGCGGTACCGGCCTGATCGGCATGTGGAAGGCGTTCGCCGAACTCGAAGCCATCGGCTTCATCGGATCGAAGCGCCCGCGGATGGTTGCGGTGCAGGCGTCCGGCTGCGCGCCGATGGTGCGTGCTTTTGAAGCAGGCACCGAGCACGCGCCGCGCTGGGAGGATGCCCACACCATCGCGTCGGGCATTCGCGTGCCGCAGGCGGTCGGAGATTTTCTGATCCTGCGCGCGGTCCGCGAGAGCAAGGGTTTCGCCATTGCGGTGCCGGATGAGAAGATTTCTGCTGCGCTCAACGAAGTTGCGCGCGAGGAGGGGCTGCTGTTGTGTCCGGAAGGGGCGGCGACATATGCTGCCTATCAGCAAAGCCTCGCCGAGGGCCGCGTGACGAAAAACGATCGCGTCATGCTGTTCAATTGCGCGACGGGGCTTAAATATCCGCTGCCGCCGGTTACGCGCACGCTCGATCGCCACAAACCGATCGACTACGCGAGGCTCTGACTGTCACGCGGCGGAATGTGATGGGAGCACGAGATGCGAAAGATCATTCTGGCCGCGATTGCAGCGTTGGCGTTCAGCGGTGCGGCGGCGGCGCAAAGCTTTCCTTCCCGCCCCATCACCATCATCGTGCCGTTCTCCGCCGGCGGCCCGTCGGATGCGATGACGAGAATTCTCGCCGAGCGCATGAAGGTCTCGCTCGGCGAGCAGGTTCTGGTCGAGAATGTGACGGGGGCGGGCGGTTCGGTCGGCGTCGGCCGCGCGGTGCGCTCCCCGCCTGACGGCTACACGGTCAGCTTCGGGCATCTCGGCACCCACGTCGCCAATGGCGCGATCTACAAGCTCGGCTATGACCTCGTCACCGATCTTGAACCGGTTGCGCTGCTGCCGAGCAATCCGATGATCATCGTCAGCAAGAAGGCGGTTCCCGCAACGTCGCTGAAGGAATTTCT
The DNA here is from genome assembly GCF_056174665.1 of Bradyrhizobium sp. WYCCWR15520. Classification (NCBI taxonomy): domain Bacteria; kingdom Pseudomonadati; phylum Pseudomonadota; class Alphaproteobacteria; order Hyphomicrobiales; family Nitrobacteraceae; genus Bradyrhizobium; species Bradyrhizobium sp. WYCCWR15520. Next base: position 52,883 of record NZ_JBWBWM010000001.1, on the reverse strand, counting down.
GGCGTGGCTGAAGGCGCAGCCGACGCCGGTGACCGCGGGCACGGCAGGCGCCGGCTCCGGCAGCCATATCGCCGGGCTCTATTTCGAGAACGTCTCCGGCATCAAGCTGCAATATGTGCCATACCGCGGCACCGGCCCCGCGATGAACGATCTCGTCGCCGGCCAGATCGACATGATCGTCGACCAGACCTCGAACTCGATCGGACAGGTGCGCGCCGGCAACATCCGCGCTTATGCCATCACCGACTCCAAGCGCGTCGAATCCGCCTCCGACATCCCGACCGTGGACGAAGCGGGGCTGCCGGGTTTCCACATGACGCTGTGGTCCGGCCTCTGGGTGCCCAGGGACACGCCGAAGGACGTCGTCGCCAAGCTGAATGCAGCGACGGTGGATGCGTTGGGCGATCCGGCGGTGCGCAAGCAGCTCGAAAATCTCGGACTGCAAATGCCGCCCAAGGACAAATTGACACCCGAAGCGCTCGGTGCCTGGCAGAAGGCCGAGATCGCGAAATGGTGGCCGATGATCAAGGCCGCCAATGTGAAGGTGGATTGATGTCACCTCCGTAAACCGGCGGCGGATGTGGCACGGCTCGAAGCGGAAGGCGCAACCCGCGGTTTATTCACCGTGACGCGGTGGATTGCGCGCTGCGCTAATCTGCCGTCCAAGTACGCTCACTGCGAGCCCGTCGGCGGTGCCGCATTCACCTCCTGCGTATTGACGCGCTGGTTGGGCTTCGACGCCACGACGGTGTCGTTGTCAAACCGCACGCGGTAGACCGCCAAATTTTCCATCACGCGCTGGACATAGTTTCGCGTCTCCGAAAACGGAATGCGCTCGACCCAGTCAACCGGATCAACCTTGGGGTCCCGCGGATCGCCATAGGCCTTGACCCAGTCCCGCACCCGGCCCCGGCCGGCATTGTAGCCGGCAAAGGTCATGATGTGATTGCCCTTGTATTCGCTCAGTAGCGCGCTCAGTTCTGCGGCGCCCATCTGCGTGTTGTAGACGGGATCGGAAACCATGCGGTCCCAGTCGTAGCTGACCTTGAATCGCTTCGCGGTATCGCGTCCCGCTTCCGGCGTCACCTGCATCAGGCCGACGGCATTTGCCGCAGACTTGTCGCGCTGGTCGAACGCGCTCTCCGTGCGCGCCACCGAATAAATCATGCTGAGCTCAATTTCGGGGGCGTGCTGACGGTGCGGCGGAATCCCGATGGTGGGAAAGGCGTAATGATCGAGCGGCAGTCCGCGGCCGAGCGAAGGCTTTCCGATCTGCAGCATCGCGCGGGCGTCGTTGCGGCGGCCGGTGAGCTCGCCGAGCGCTTCGAGCAAGGTTACGTCGGAGCTTTGTTCGCCGAGATCGGCGGCAAAATAGAGTACGACATCGCGTTCGCCGATCTCGTAGAGCATCTCGGCGGCGCGTACGCGTTCGTCGGTGGCCGGCACATCGGCGGAGGCGAGAACGGGCGAGGGGGCCCGCAGTTCGATCCGGTCGCGGCCAAGCCTGGCGCGCGCGAGCTGCCCGTAATAGGCGGTCGGATAGCGCGCGGCCGCTTCGTAGTTTGAGCGCATCGCGTCTTTCTCGCCGAGGGCTTCGGCGGCGCGCCCGCGCCAGTAGTTCGCCCGCGCCAGCACGGTCGGATTGACCTGTCCCTCGTCGATCCGGGCGAAATGCCGGGCCGCGGTGGCGGGGTCGTCGAGGTAGCGCAGGGCAATCCAGCCGCACATGAAGTGGAAGTCGGACCGGTAGTATTCATTGGCCGGCAGCGCGGCGTGGCGGATCACCTGGTAGGCGGTCTGGAACTTGCCGTCATCGAGCAGCTTGCGGGCGAGCATACGGCGCTCGCGCCACCATTGATCAGTGTCCTGCAGCGCCATGGTCTCGGGTGCCGCGGCCAGCATCAGGCCGGCTGCATCGTCAATGCGGTTTTGGGCGAGCATCCACTGAATGCGGCAAAGGGTGTACCCGAGATCCTGCCGGGCCTCGACTGCGACATCGTCGAGTGCATCCTTCGCCTTGTCCGATTTTCCCCTGACCAGGGCACAAGCCTTCACGATCGCAAGCTCGTCGTCGCCAAGACGCCGCGCGGCGCGCTTCGCGCCGGCGAGATCCTTGACGCCGATGCGCTTGTTCATGCGCGCTCGGTGATCGTCGCGATTGAGAAGGTCGCGGAACGTCTCGAGCGTGTCGGTCTCCAGGCGCTCCGACAATTCGTCCGATCGCCATGCGTCGCGCGCCAGCCTGGCCGCGCCGTCCCGATCGCCCTCTGCCAGCAGCACGCGCGCCAGCGCCAACTTGCCCTTGGCATAGGTCGGCCGATCGCCGGTGAAGCCGCGAACCGTCGCCGCATCGCTGCGCTGCTCCCACAGCCGCGCCTCTGCGCGCCGGCGAAGCAACGCTGCGCTCGGCCATTCCGGATTGGCGGCGATGAACGACGCGTAACGGCTGAAAGTCGCTGTCGTCGCCGGGTGGCGCAGAATGAACCACTCGACGAGCTTTTGCGCCGCCGGATCCGCGATCCTGTTCCTGATCTCCGTTGCCTCTTCGGTCTTTGCCTTGCGAGCGAGATCGATGGCTTCCTTTACCAGCGCAAGATCGCCCGTCAGCGGAGCGACGGCCTCCTTGGGAGCAGGCGGAGCCTCCGGCCGCTTCGCCTTGTGTTGTGAGGAAGCGTGCTTGGCGTGCCGGCGTTTTCCGTGCGCAGCGCTGCGATGGGAGCGAGCCTGCTTGGCCACGTGCGACTTCTTGCTCGCTTCGTGCGCCTTGGCGTGTGGTTTATGGCTGGCCCGCGCGGTCGCATCCGTCGAGAAGAGAGCGAGTCCAGCTAGCGTGAAAAAACAAGACAACGAGCGTAAGCATCGGTTCATTCCATGGTCCCCCTGCGAAAGCCACGTCACAAACACTGTCGAAACCAAGAGATCGCGTGATGCGCTTGGCCCCGAACTGTTCGAAAGATTACCACAACGCTTGAGCGCAATTGTCACGTCAATGCAACAAATGCGCGCAAAATAAGGCCGAATGGAACTCAAAGGTTCCCAAGCGAAGCGCCGCGCAGCTGCTTTCCGTTCGTCACTTCACGGGCTCAATGCCGCAAGCGATCGGCACCTCGCAGAAGGCCGAGGGCGCAAAATGGTGGCCGATGATCAAGGCCGCCAATGTGAAGGTGGATTGAGACGTAGTCGTTGCTTCGTAGCCCGCATGAGCGCAGCGAATGCGGGAAACGATGCCCCGCATATCGCTGTGCTCATGCGGGCTACACGCTCTCGACGCAGTCCAGCGCCCGGCGACGCTGCAATCGACACCGGACGCTGGAGGACAAGGGCCGGGAGGCGGCCCTTGTCCGTGATTGTGTCTTGTTGTTTTCGGCTTAGCCGTACATCGCCATGTTGGCCATCGCGGTGGCCTCGTTGTGGTGGCCGCCGTCGGTGCCGCCACCGGCGAGCACGCCGTCGTCCTCCAGGTCGAAGTGCGCGCCGCCGAGTTCGCCGACCTTCTCGTAAGCGCCGTACACCGTCTGGGTAACGGCGATATCGCTTTGCTTCACCAGATTGCCGTAGACGGTGATGGTGCCGAGCAGATCCTCGTCATGCGCGCCGGCATTGCCCTGCTGGCTGATGACGGTGATTACGCTGTAGTCGTTCTTGCCGTCGCCATTGCTGTCCTTGTGCTGGATCGACTTGACCTCGGCGGTGTGCGCCGAGATTTCGATCTTGTCGCCCTGGGCGCGATTGAAGTCGCGGATCACGTCGTTGCCGAAGCCGTCGACCCAGTGATCGTGAGTGGCGCCGTTCTCGCCGGTCACGCCAACCCAGTCGATGGTGCCGTCGGCATTGACGTGCTTTGCGACGATCTCGTCCTTGGCGTTCACCATGCCTTCGAAGCGGAAGGTATCGCCGCCGGCGCCGCCGGTCAGCGTATCGTTGACGGCCTTGAACGCAGCGGTTTCAGTCGCGAAGATCTGCGTCTTGCCATCCTGCGCCGCGACCATCTCGCCGGCATCCGACCGGCTGAGCAACACGTCGTTGCCGGTGCCGCCATCCATCCGGTCGGCGCCGAAGCCGCCGACGAGAAGGTCAGCGCCGGAGCCGCCTGACAGGTTGTCGTTGCCCGAGCCGCCCCACACCTTGTCGGCGCCGGAGCCGCCGTTGAGCGTGTCGCTACCGGCCATGCCGGCGAGGGTGTCTTCCTTGGCACCCCCGAACAACGTGTTGTTGCCCGTTGTCCCGTTCAGATGATCGTGGTCGGAGCTGCCGCCGCCGAACCTGGCGAAAAAATCTTCGAAGCGGTCGTTGCCGAACAAGCTGTTCAGATTGAAGCGTGCCATTATTCAAACCTCTTACTCAGAGGCCTCACGTACTAAAAACGACCACGGACTTTGGGAAAGCCTCGCGTGATGCGCGCGGGAAGGACGTGAGGCAGGATCCTTCACCCGCATCGAAGGAAGAGCAGGAAAACGGGCCGGTGGCTGGACGTGCGCGCGGCGGATTTGCGTTTCGCAGGGGCAATATGGTGACGCGAAAGGCATCTCTGCGACCGCGCGCTTGCGCGCATCCGTCGATTGTGTCGGCGATCAAACCTCCGCGACAAATCGCGTACGACGTTGTTTCGTCTAGGCAATGATCGGATCAATCCGCTGCTGCCGCCTGTCGCGGCAAGCATCATGCGTGACGAAAAACTGACGGAAAAAGTATCGGCCGCACAAAATTGACGCGATCGCTTCGAACGCGATTGATGTCAGGCTCTGTAACTTTCGGAGCGCTGCAGCTGCGGCAGGCGATCAAGGAATCGGCTGCAGCGATGTCGATCGGGTTGCGCTTTGCGATTCCCCGGCGACGCACAGTCGTGTCGCCGAATCCAATTTGGTCGCATGAGCGGGCGAGGCGAGATGCAGCGGAGACCTCTGCCACGATCGTCCCCCAGGTTGCGACCCGTCCACTCGGGCGCTTGGTCTAGCGCTCGAAATCGGGTGATCCGGCGAAAGTGGCAACACGGTGGGCCTGATAAGCCCGAATAATGGTTGCCGCCGCGCCACGATTGTTGCGTGGCCGCAACAGTGAGGGAACATTTGGTTAACCACCCCGTCCGGCTCTTGCCTGCGCCGCTATTTAGCCACACCCCTCCATGAAACCATTTCTTTCAAAGCTGATTGGCCCGAAGGCGACGGGAAATTGCTCCCGAGACCGACAAGGAGATAGCTAGGAAACAGGTTCCACGGATGGACGCCAAGACCGACATCAAGAAGAGGTTGCCGAGCCGTCACGTGACGGAGGGGCCGGAGCGCGCTCCCCATCGGTCCTATCTCTACGCGATGGGGCTGACCACCCAGCAGATCCACCAGCCTTTCGTTGGCGTCGCGTCCTGCTGGAATGAGGCCGCACCCTGCAACATCTCGCTGATGCGCCAGGCCCAGGCGGTCAAGAAGGGCGTTGCGGCCGCCGGCGGCACCCCGCGCGAATTCTGCACCATCACCGTGACCGACGGCATCGCCATGGGCCATGACGGCATGCGCTCGTCGCTGCCGTCGAGGGAGTGCATCGCCGATTCGGTCGAGCTCACCGTCCGCGGCCACGCCTATGACGCCTTGGTCGGGCTGGCCGGTTGTGACAAGTCGCTGCCGGGCATGATGATGGCAATGGTCCGGCTCAACGTGCCCTCGATCTTCATCTATGGCGGCTCGATTCTGCCGGGCAATTTCCGTGGCCAGCAGGTCACGGTGCAGGACATGTTCGAGGCCGTCGGCAAGCACTCGGTCGGCGAAATGTCCGATGCCGATCTCGACGAAATCGAGCGGGTGGCCTGCCCCTCAGCCGGTGCGTGCGGCGCACAATTCACCGCCAACACCATGGCGACGGTGTCCGAGGCGATCGGCCTGGCGCTGCCGTATTCGGCAGGAGCGCCAGCGCCTTACGAGATTCGGGACGCGTTTTGCGCCGCCGCCGGCGAGAAGATTCTGGAGCTGATTGCAGCCAACATCCGGCCGCGCGATATCGTCACCCGCCGCTCGCTGGAGAACGCCGCGGCCGTCGTGGCTGCCTCCGGCGGCTCGACCAATGCTGCGCTGCACCTGCCGGCGATCGCGCATGAGTGCGGGATCAAGTTTGACTTATTTGATGTCGCCGAAATCTTCAAAAAGACTCCTTATGTCGCGGATTTGAAGCCAGGGGGCCGTTATGTTGCCAAAGACATGTTCGAGGTTGGCGGCATACCGCTTCTGATGAAGACGCTGCTCGACAATGGCCACCTGCACGGAGACTGCCTAACCGTCACGGGCCGGACGATCGCCGAAAACCTCAAGAGCGTGAAATGGAATCCGCACCAGGATGTAGTGCGGTCCGCCGACAACCCGATCACCGTCACGGGAGGCGTTGTCGGGCTGAAGGGTAATCTCGCGCCGGAGGGTGCGATCGTGAAGGTCGCGGGCATGTCGAAGTTGAAATTTGCCGGTCCTGCCCGCTGCTTTGATCGGGAAGAGGACGCCTTCGATTCCGTCCAGAAGCGAACCTACAAGGAAGGCGAGGTCATCGTGATCCGCTACGAGGGGCCGCGCGGCGGTCCCGGCATGCGGGAGATGCTCTCGACCACGGCGGCGCTGACCGGGCAGGGGATGGGCGGCAAGGTCGCTCTGATCACCGACGGCCGGTTCTCCGGCGCCACCCGCGGCTTCTGCATCGGCCATGTCGGACCGGAAGCGGCGGTGGGCGGTCCGATCGCCCTGTTGCAAAATGGTGACATTATCGAGATCGACGCCGAGGTCGGGACTCTTAACGTAAAATTGACCGACGCCGAACTCGCCGAACGTAAAACCAAATGGGCACCTCGACAGACTAACCATACGTCGGGTGCGCTGTGGAAATATGCCCAACAGGTTGGGCCGGCGGTGGACGGGGCTGTGACCCATCCTGGCGGTGCGCACGAGAAACAATGTTATGCGGATATCTAGGCGTATCATATTTGCGTTGATGCTAGGGGCCGCGCCGGTGGCGGCTCCCGGATTCGCATTTGACGGCGCGCCGGTGAAGCCGGACGCAACGCTGCCCGTGATGAATCAGCCCGCCGCGCAGGCCGTCACTGCGCAGGCCCTGAAGAAGGCTCCGCCGGCGCCCGCGACGGCAACGGCGGTTGCCGCATCCTCGCTGACTTCGCTGCAATACGCCGCCGAGGGTGGCCATCCCGTCGCGCAGTGGAAGCTCGGCCGGATGTATGCCGATGGCAATGGCGTCATCCAGGACGACCTGCGCGCTTTCGAATATTTCAGCCGCATCGCCAACGCGCATGCCGAGGACAGCCCTTCGGCGCCGCAGGCGGCGATCGTCGCCAATGCCTTCGTCGCGCTGGGCCGCTACTACCTCAACGGCATTCCCAATTCCAAGATCAAGCCCGACACTGATCGCGCCAGGGAGATGTTCTCCTATGCCGCGTCCTATTTCGGCAACGCCGACGCGCAATACGATCTGGCGCGGCTCTACCTGAAGACCCCGGACGCCTCGCGGGACGACTTCCGCTATGGCGCGCGCTGGCTTGGTCTGGCCGCCCAGAAGGGCCAGCATCAGGCGCAAGCCATGCTCGGCCAGATGCTGTTCAACGGCGACCGGCTGCCGCGGCAGGCTGCCCGCGGCCTGATGTGGCTGACGCTGGCGCGCGACAACGCCGCGCCCGAAGAGACCTGGATTCGCGAAAGCTACAACCGCGCTTTCGCCAAGGCCTCCGACGACGACCGCGCCACGGCGCTACAGATGCTCGAGCACTGGGTGCAGGGCAAGCGGGACTGACGGGCGATTGTTGGGTGGGCAAAGGCGCTTTGCGCCGTGCCCACCATCTCTCCGACATCGCTGGCGTGAATGGGGGCACGCCGCGCTTTGCTCACCCTGCGATTCTAACATCGGGCGCGCATTCGTGCGATCCGTTGGCTTTGCCCGCCCTACGGCTCCGCGCCGATATCCTTCGACATCGGATAGCCGCCAGCCGTGCCGAACTTTCTGGTCGGTGCGCCGTCATCGATATACCCCGCCGACTGATAGAAGCGATGCGCGGTCTCGGTGCTGGTCAAGGTGCAACGGCGATTGCCTCGCTCGGCGGCTCTGGCTTCGAGCGCCCTCAGCAGCGCACGGCTGACGCCGCGAAACCGCGCATCGGGTGCGACATAGTTCAGCCTGATCTCGCCGGCGTCGGTTACGGCCCCGACAGCCAGGACGGCATCGCCCTCGACGGCAACGAGAAGCGAGTTTCCCTCCTGCCTTGTCCATCCCGCCACGATTTCCGGCGTCTTGTTGGCCAGCCATGCGTTCAAGATCACCGGATCGTTGCCGTGGTCGGCAATGCATAATTGCGAGATCGATTCTCTGAGGACGTGGCAGGCGGCAGCGGCATCTTCGGGCACTGCGTCCCTAATCGCAACCTTCGCGCCTGATGCGCTCACGCCGTCTCCAGATCGAAATCCGCCCATACCGGGACGTGGTCGGACGGCTTCTCCCAGGCGCGCACATAGCTGTCGATCCCGACATTGGTCAGCAGGTCGCTCGCCTGCGGCGACAGCAGGAGGTGATCGATTCGCAGGCCCCAGTTCTTCTGCCAGGCGCCCGCCTGATAGTCCCAGAAGGTGTAGAGGCCTGGCTCGTCGGTCACCGCGCGCAGCGCATCGGTGAGGCCAAGGCCGAGGAGGGACTGGAAGGCCTCGCGGGTTTGCGGACGGAACAGCGCGTCGTTGCCCCAGGCGGCGGGGTTATAGACGTCGGCTGCCGCTGGAATGACGTTAAAGTCGCCTGCGAGCACCAGCGGCTCTTCCGCCTTAAGCCGCTCCTTCGAATACTCAAGAAGTCGCGACATCCATTTGAGTTTGTAGGGGTATTTTTCGGTGTCCGGCGGGTTTCCGTTGGGCAGATAGAGGCAGGCGATCCGCATGACCCCGGTCTTGAGCGTCACCACGCCTTCGAGAAATCTGGCGTGGGCGTCCTCGTCGTCGCCGGCCAGGCCGGATTTGGTCTCGTCGAACGGCAGTTTCGACAGTAGCGCGACACCGTTGAAGGTCTTTTGGCCATGGGTGACGACGTTGTAGCCGAGCGCCTCGATCTCCAGCCGCGGGAACGCATCGTCCACGCATTTGATTTCCTGCAGGCAGACGATGTCGGGCGAGCATTCCCTGAGCCAGGTCAGGAGGTGCTCGAGCCGCTGGCGGATCGAATTAACGTTCCAGGTTGCAACGCGCATAAAATGGCTCGGGATTGTAACTACACATTGTTCCGGCAGTGGCATACCATGTGCAGCGAGGCTGTGATAACCGTTTAGAAATAAGGCGCGAAGATCGCCGTCAAGGGGCTAGGAGAAGACCTGCCCGTCCTTATCCGGGACAGGCGGGCGTGAAAAAATATGAAAAAGCGTTCCGTAATCCTTCTCGTCGGCGCTATCGCCATCGCCACGGCGGCCGGTTTTATCACCCGCTCCTCGTGGATGGGCGGCAGCAGCAACGCCCAGGGCCCGCAGCGTCCGCGGATGGTTTCCGTCGAACTCGCCAAGGCGGAGCGCAAATCGATGCCGGTCGATGTCGACGCCATCGGGATGGTGACGCCGATCTCCAGCGTGGCGCTGAAGTCGCGGCTGGAGACCACCATCGTCGCGGTTCATTTCGAGGACGGCGCCAAGGTCAACGAAGGCGATCTGCTGTTCACGCTGGACAGCCGCCAGATCGACGCCCAGATCGAGCAGGCCGAGGGCGTGCTCGCCAAGGACCAGGCGCAGCTCGAGGGCGCGCAGCGCGACCTCCGCCGCTTCAACGACCTCGTCGGCAAGGGCGCCACAACACAGGTCAATGTCGACAATGCCAGGACCCAGTCCGACATCCTGACCGGCACCATCAAGGCCGATCAAGCCGCGCTCGACAATCTGAAGGTCCAGAAGAGCTACACCACGATCCGCGCGCCGTTCTCCGGACGGATCGGCGTCGCCAACGTGAAGGTCGGCAATTTCGTGCGTCCGGCCGATACCACCCCGCTTGCGGTCATCAACCAGATGGCGCCGGTCTACGTGACCTTCTCGGTCCCGCAGCGCGTGCTGGCGGACTTGCGTGAATCGATGGCGAAAGGCGTCTCCGGCGTCACCGCCACCATCCCCGGCCATCAGCGCTCCGAGAGCGGCAAGGTCGCGATGGTTGAAAACACCGTGGATATGGCCACCGGAATGGTCACCGTGCGCGGCATCATGAACAACGAGAACGAGACCTTGTGGCCGGGCACGTTGGTCGCGGCCAAGCTCATCATCCGCAGCGAAGATTCGGTCGTGGTGCCGACGGTCGCCGTGCAGCGCAGCCAGAGCGGCAATTTCGTCTTCGTGGTCAAGGACGGCACAGCCAAGGTCCAGCCGGTCACGGTCGACCGCACCGCGCAGGGCTTGTCGGTGATCTCGGAAGGGCTCGCCGGCGACGAGAGCGTGGTGGTCGACGGGCAATTACTGCTGTCGGACGGATCGCGGGTCGAGCCGCGAGCCAAGAAGGCCGGGGCTTAGCCAATGACCCTGTCCGAACTTTGCATCCGCCGGCCGGTCATGACGACGCTGATCACGGCGTCGATCATCGCGTTCGGCATCTTCGGCTTCCGCCTGTTGCCGGTCTCGGCGCTGCCGCGGGTCGATTTTCCGACCATTGCCGTTACCGCGACGCTGCCGGGCGCCAGCGCGGATACCATGGCGGCGTCGGTCGCTGGCGTCATTGAACGCCAGCTCTCCACGGTCGCCGGCATCTCCTCGATGTCGTCGAACTCGTCGCAGGGCACCAGCACGATCACCATCCAGTTCGATCTCAATCGCAACATCGATGCCGCGGCGCTGGACGTTCAGACCGCGCTGACGATCGCGCAGCGAAGGCTGCCGGTCGAGATGATCATCCCGCCGAGCTTCCGCAAAGTGAACCCGGCCGATTTCCCCGTTCTGTTCGTCGTGCTCAACTCGTCGACGCTGCCACTGTCGGCGGTCCACGAATATGCCGACATCACCATCGGCCAGACGCTCTCGCAGATTCCGGGCGTCGCCCAGGTCAGCGTCTACGGCGCGCAGAAATTCGCCATTCGCGTCCAGGCCGATCCCGAGGCTGCCGCGGCCCGCGGGCTGTCGCTCGAGGATATCCGCACGGCGGTGTCGCGCGCCAATTCCTCGACCCCGGTCGGCACGCTGAACGGACCGAAACAGGACGTGGCGTTGCAGGCCTCGGGCCAGATGGACAAGGCGATAGACTATCGCCAGATCGTGGTGGCCTGGCGCAACGGTTCCCCGGTAAAGCTCGACGAGGTGGCGCGGATCTACGACAGCGTCGAGAACGAGCGGGTCGCGAGCTGGCTCAACAACGAGCGTGCCATCGTGCTCGGCATCCAGAAACAGCCGGACGCCAACACCGTGGCGGTTGTCGATTCCATTCTGGCGAAATTCCCGGTGCTGCGCGCGCAGATCCCGCCGTCGGTTTCGATCAACGTGCTGATGGACCGCTCCATTTCTATCCGTCAGGCGGTGGCCGACGTCGAGGAAACGCTTTTGATCGCGATCGGGCTGGTGATTCTGGTCATCTTCCTGTTCCTGCGCTCGGCATCCGCGACCTTCATTCCAGCGCTGGCGGTTCCGATCTCGCTGTTCGGCACCTGCGCGGTGATGTACGCGCTCGACTACTCCATCAACAACATGACGCTGCTGGCGCTGACGCTATCGGTCGGCTTCGTGGTCGACGATGCCATCGTCATGCTGGAAAACATTGTCCGCCATATCGAGCACGGCATGCGGCCGTTCGAGGCAGCGCTGAAGGGCGCCCGCGAGATCGGCTTTACCATCATCTCGATCACGTTCTCGCTGATCGCCGTGTTCATTCCGGTGCTGCTGATGGGCGGTATCGTCGGCCGCGTGTTCCGTGAATTCGCCGTGACGATTTCGGTCGCGATCGTGGTGTCCGGATTTGTCTCGCTGACGCTGACGCCGATGCTGTGCGCCCGGGTACTGCGCGCCCATGACGCGACCCGGCGGCCGAACATCGTGCTCCGCGTCTTCGAAAGGATGTTCGAATCCTGGCTGCGTGCCTATGAGTGGACGCTCGACTGGGTGCTGGCCCGCAAATTCCTGATGCTATTGGTGACGCTGGGCACACTGGGCGGCACCATCTACCTCTACATGATCGTGCCGAAGGGCTTCTTCCCGCAGGAGGACACCGGCTTTTTGATTGGCGTGACCGAGGCTGCCACCGACACCTCCTTTGATGCGATGAAGGAGCGGCAGCAGGCGCTGGTCGACGTGCTGAGATCCGATCCCGCGATCGAATATATCAACTCCACCGTCGGTGCCGGCGGTCCCAACGCCACGGCGAATTACGGACGCCTGTTCATCGCGCTGAAGCCGAAAAAGGAGCGTGACAATCTCAGCACGATCATCGGCCGGCTGAGGCTTCAGGCGCGCCAGATTCCCGGCATGCAGGCGTTCTTCCAGCCGATCCAGAACCTCAATATCGGCGGCCGGATTTCCAAGAGTCAGTATCAGTACGTGATGCAGAGCGGCGACACCGAGTCGCTGTACCGGCTGGCGCCCGAGATGCGCGAGAAGATCGAGAAGCTGCCGGGCCTGCTCGACGTCACCACCGACCTCTACATCAAGAACCCGCAGATGACGGTCGATATCGATCGCGAGAAGGCGGCGGTCTACGGCGTCACTGTCGATCAGGTTCGCAACCAACTCTATAACGCCTACGGCTCGCGCCAGGTCGGCACGATCTATATGCCGTCGAACGACTACCAGATCATCCTGGAAGTCCAGCCGCAGTTCCGGGTCGATCCGTCGGACCTCTCCAAGCTCTATATGAAGACGCAGAACAACCAGACCATCCCGCTGTCGGCGGTGGCGAAGCTGGTTCCGACGGTAGGTCCGCTGCAGATCAACCACCAGGCCCAGCAGCCGGCGGTGACGATCTCCTTCAACCTCGCGCCCGGCTATTCACTGGGCTATGCGGTCGACAAGATCACCGAACTCGAGCAGGCGTCCAACTTGCCGGCGACGATTGCGACCGGCTTCTCAGGCACCGCGCAGGTGTTCCAGGATTCGCTGCGCGGGCAGGGCGTCCTGATTCTTGCGGCGGTGTTTGCCGCCTTCGTCATCCTCGGCATCCTGTATGAAAGCTTCATCCATCCGATCACGATCATCTCCGGCCTGCCGTCGGCCGGCATCGGCGCGATCCTGACGTTGATGCTGTTCGGGATGGAGATGTCGGTGATTGCCATGATCGGCATCGTGATGCTGGTCGGCATCGTCAAGAAGAACGCCATCATGATGGTCGACTTCGCGCTGGAGCGCCGCCGCGTCGGCTTGAGCGCCGAACACGCGATCCGCGAGGCGGCGCTGCTGCGCTTCCGCCCGATCATGATGACGACGTTTGCCGCGATCTTCGGCACGCTGCCGATTGCCCTGGGTGCGGGCGCCGGCGCCGAACTGCGCCAGCCGCTCGGCATCGCCGTGGTCGGCGGCCTCTGCCTGTCCCAGCTCCTGACGCTTTACATCACGCCGGTGATCTACATCTATCTCGACCGCGTTGACCGCCGCCTGCGGCGCAAGCTCGAACCGCAACTGGAAGAGCCGGGCGAGGAGCGGCCGCACGTGGTCGCCGCCGAATGAGCGCCATCGGGCAACTGGTTCTATCCGCATTGCGATGCGCCGCCGTCATGGCGCTCGCATGGATGGCGGGTACGGTCGGGCAGGCGAGGGCTGACGAGGCGATCGAAATCTTCGACGCCCACCTGCACTACAATTGGGAGCCAAAGCCCCATTATAGCATCGACGAGGTGCTGGCGCTGTTCAGAAAACACCGGGTTACCGGCATCCTCGCCACCAGCCGTCCCAACACCGGCACGCATGCGCTGATGGACGCGAAGCCGCAGGGCCTGCAGATCGTTCCATTCATCCGGCCGTACCGGGTGCGCGCCGACATCCAGACCTGGTTCGGCGATCCCTTCATATTCGACCTCGTGCAGGACGAGTTCAAACGCGGCTATTACCGTGGCATCGGCGAATTCCATATCTCGGGCAAGGCCGCCGACACCGAATGGGTGAAGAAAACCGTCGATTTCGCGGTAGAGCACGACCTCTATCTGCATGCCCATGCCGACGACGTGGCCGTCGAGATCCTGATGCGCCACAATCCGCGCGCCCGCATCATCTGGGCCCATACCGGCTTCAGCCTTTCGACCGACCGCGTTGCGGAGATGCTGACGAAATATCCGAAGCTGTGGGGCGAACTGTCCTATCGCGGCGGCATCACCGACGGCGGCGGCAAGCTGACCGCCGAATGGCGCGCGCTATTCGAGAGTTTCCCGGACCGTTTCCTGCTCGGCTCCGACACCTGGATCAACGAGCGTTGGGACAGCTACGGCGAGATCATGGCCGGCTATCGCGCCTGGCTCACGCAATTACCGCCGAAGGTCGCGGCGCAGGTCGCGCACGGCAATGCGCGCGCGCTGTTCGGCGGCGAGCGCTGAGCGCGAGGCGCGAAGGTCGCCTCAATCCATGAACTCGCAGCCAAAAGCTCGCATCCGGCGATATCGTCGAAGCTAATTTCCGAGATGATCTGACGCGCGCCGATGGGCCTGGTGGTTCCACGCTGTATAGGCGTTTCATCGCCGAAAAATGGGAGGACGAGGTTCCCGGAGATTTCCCGGGCCTTTGACATCGATCAAGCTCCGGTTTCCGACAAAGCACCAGAATTTGCGCTGCCGTGCGCTCGGAGTTGGCGTGGAATTGCTTCTTTGGGACCGCCCCGCTGGTGGTGAGGATCACGAGATCAAGCGCTGAACCTTTCCTCCGTCGCTCGGACCTATAGTTGTGTCCGAGCCTGCATGCTGGACAATCCCAGGAACGTCAGCCGCTGGCGAGGCACGGCAGCATTCCACATCAGCAAACGCAGGAGGAGCACATGCGCAAGTCTCTCGCCGTTTTCCTTTCTGGCGTGGCTCTGGCCATTTCGGCGTCGACCGCTGTAGCCGGAGAACAGGTGCTAGAGTTCAAGCTCATCGTCAAGCCTATCGATGTCAAGGTCACAGAGGCCGCCAACGTCGAAGGACAGGCGGTCATGTCCGGCAAATTTTTTGGCGTCACCGTCTTCAAGGACGGCCGTCTCGGGGTGAAAGAGTTCGTCCATTCCGCAGACTTGCTTAAAGGCTCGGGACCCTACTACGGCTACAGCACCTACACGTTCGAGGAGGGCTCGATAACGGCGCGTTACACCGGCACGCTCAAAGACGGCCGGTCAAACGGCGAGTATACGATCCTCTCGGGCACGGGTGCGTATGCGAACGCCAAGGGCACGGGCACCATCGAAGGCGCGCCGAACCCGTTCAAGGACGTCAGCCTCTTCAACATAAAACTGGTCGTCAAAACGCCCGGTACGTAAGCGGCCTATGCACAGCCGCGCCTCCGCCACTCTAAATTTAGTGCCGTGAGGCGCGGCTTTGCTCATGCGCCTCTGTTCACGCTGCGCAACGCCGCGCTGTTCGGCGGCGAGCGCTGAAACTTTTCAGGTGCTTTCCTCAACCCGCGAACTGATTGGCCGCCTTGATGATCGGCGCCCAGCGATCGACCTCGCTGATCAGTTTCGCCTTCAGGGCTTCGGGCGTCGCTTCGTTCTGCGGCACAGGCTCGGTGTTGATGTCGTTGAAGCGCTTCACGAGATCGGGGTCGCGCAGTGCCTCTTGCAGCGTCTTGGCGAGCTTTTGAATGATGTCGTCGGGCGTGCCCTTGGGCGCATAGATGCCGTGCCAGGCGGCGACTTCAAACCCCTTCAGCCCGGATTCGTCGGCCGCCGGAAGATCGGGCATCGACGCGAGCCGCGTCTTCGTGGTGATGGCGTAGGCCTTGATCAGCTTGGACGCGATCGGGCCAGTGGTGTTGGTGGTCTGGTCGCAGGAAAGGTCGATCTGCTTGGCGATCAGATCGTTCATGACCGGCGCATTACCCTTGTAGGGCACGGTGAGGATTTCCTTGCCGACTGCCGTCATGAACAGCATGCCGCAGAGATGCGACGCGGCCCCTAAGCCGGCATTGCCAAAGGTCATCTTGTCGCCATTGGCCTTGATGTAGGTGACGAGCTCGGCGAGCGTATTGGGCGGCAGATCGGGACGGCCGATGATCGTCATCGGCGCGTTGGTGACGAGGCCGATCGGCGCGAACGCCGTCTTGGTGTCGTAGGCGAGCTTGCGATAGAGCGTCGCCGCCGTGGAGATGCCGATGTGGTGGATCAGGATCGTATAGCCGTCCGGTTCTGCGCGCGAGGCCCGCGTCGCCGCGATGGTGCCGCCGGCGCCTGTGGCGTTCTCGACAACAATCGTCTGTCCGAGCAGTTTCGACATCGACTGCGCGGTCACCCGCGCCACCGTGTCGGTGGCGCCGCCGGCGGCGAACGGGACCAGCAGCGTGATCGGCCGGCTCGGGTAGTTCTGCGCCTGGCTTGCAGAACTGACCATGGCGAATGCCAGCGCAATGGCGGCCGTCTTTCTCATTTGCATCTGCACCTCCCAAATTCTTGTTCTGATTTATTGCACGGGCATTTTTGCCTCGCGCACGGTCCGCCACGCCGGTGACGTGGCGTCACACGTTGGAGCTATGGATGGCATCCACGACGGCCTGGGTGACATCCTTTGTCGTCGCGGTGCCGCCGACATCGGGCGTGGTGATGCCGTCGCCCGTGACCTTTTCCACGGCGCGCATCAACCGTGCCGACGCCTCGGACTCGCCGAGATGATCGAGCATCTGCGACGCGGTCCAGAAACTCGCCACCGGATTGGCGATGCCCTTGCCGGTGATGTCGAACGCCGAGCCGTGGATCGGCTCGAACATCGAAGGAAAGCGCCGCTCGGGATCGATGTTCGCGGTCGGCGCCACACCGAGGCTGCCGGCCAGCGCGCCGGCCAGGTCTGACAGAATATCAGCATGGAGGTTGGTCGCGACGATGGTGTCGAGGCTCTGCGGCTTCAGCGTCATCCGCACTGTCATCGCATCGACCAGCATCTTGTCCCAGGTGACATCGGAAAATTCTTTCGAGACCTCGTCGGCGATCTCGTCCCACATCACCATGCCATGACGCTGCGCGTTCGATTTTGTCACAACGGTGAGCAGTTTTCGCGGGCGCGACTGCGCCAGGCGGAAGGCGTAGCGCATGATGCGCTGGACGCCGACGCGGGTGAAAACGGCCACTTCCGTGCCGACCTCCTCCGGCAGCCCGCGATGGACGCGGCCGCCGCAGCCGGCATATTCGCCTTCGGAATTTTCGCGCACGATCACCCAGTCGAGGTCGCCGGGGCCGGCATGGCGCAGCGGCGATGTGATGCCGGGCAGGATCCGGGTTGGGCGCACATTGGCATATTGATCAAACCCCTGGCAGATCGGCAGGCGCAGCCCCCACAGCGTGATGTGATCGGGAACGTCGGGCGCGCCGACCGCGCCAAAATAGATCGCGTCGAACTTTTTCAAGCTCGCGAGGCCGTCGGCCGGCATCATCACGCCGTGCTTGCGGTAGTAATCGGAGCCCCAATCGAAGGTCTCGACATTGAATTTCACGTCGCCGAGACGTTTCTGCAGGCTCTCCAGCGCCTGCACGCCGGCGGCGATCACTTCCGGGCCGATACCATCGGCGGGGATGGCCGCGATTGAATATTCACGCATCGAAATCTCCTTGGGAACGGCCATCGTTGATCGTGCCGTCATTGCGAGGAGCGAAGCGACGAAGCAATCCATCTCACCGCAAGCGGCGGCGTGGATTGCTTCGCTGCGCTCGCAATGACGGCTTGCCGAGCCTTGCTCTCGGCGCATCCTGCGGCCGCCGCCGTTGATCAGCAACCGCCTCCCATTTATACAAAAAATTGATATAATCCCGCCCGGAGGACCGATGGACCTGCATCAATTGCGCTGTTTCGTGGCGGCGGCCGAGGAACTGCATTTTGGCCGCGCCGCGCAGCGGCTCGACATGCTGCCGTCGGCGCTCGGCCGCTTTATCCGCCTGCTCGAAGACGACCTCGGCACGCGGCTGATGACGCGCACGACGCGCAGCGTCGCGCTGACGGAGGATGGCGCGGTGCTGCTGAGGGAGGCGAGGGCGCTATTGGCGCAGGCCGATACGCTCGCCGGAAAATTCCGCATGCGCGGCCGCAAGCGGGCCGCGATCATCCGCGTTGGCGCGATCGATAGCGCCGCCGCGGGATTGTTGCCGCGGCTGTTGCATGATTTCCGAAAGCTTCGGCCCGATGTCACCGTGCAACTGGTCGAGGACAAGACCGTGCGCCTGCTGCCGCGGCTGTTGTCCGGCCGGCTCGATCTCGCCTTCGTGCGCCCACCGGAGAGGCCCGACAAGCGATTGGAGTTTCTCTTCCTGCTGCGGGAGACCGCCGTCGTCGCGGTCGCCGAGCGTCATCCGCTGTCACAGCGCAAGCGCCTGACCATCGCCGACCTCGAAGATGAGCCGCTGATCGTACCCGAACGCCGGTCGCGCCCGCACAGCCATGACCTGACCATGAAGCTGTTCGCCGAAGCCGGGCGCGAGGCGCGCGTCGCGCAAATAGCCGACGAGAAGCAGACCATCGTCAACCTGGTCTCCACAGGCCTTGGCGTTGCGATTGTCCCGCGCTGGACGTCGCGCATGGCAACCCGTGGCGTTCGCTTCATCCGCCTTGCCGGCTCCGACATGAACAAGCTGCCGCTCGCCGCCGCCTTCACCCGCGGCACCCGCGATCCCGTGAGGGACGAGGTGTTGGAGATGCTGAAAGCCGGTCTGCCGCGCTACGCGCGGGAAGCGTAGGGCGCGTGCCTGTCCGATGGCCGCTGCGCCAACCGCATCCACCTGTCATTGCGAGCGCAGCGAAGCAATCAACGCCTCCACTTGCGGTGCTATGGATTGCTTCGCTGCGCTCGCAATAACGAGGATGGGGCGCGGCGTGCTGGATAGCCGCCTGCACGGCATGAGGATCTTGATTGGGGCCGCCGCCTTTGCTTCAGATCGAAAAGCTGGTCCCGCAACCGCACGACGCTGTGGCGTTTGGATTGACCACACGGAAGGAGGCGCCGATCAGGTCGTCGACGAAATCGACTTCGGAGCCGGCGAGGAACGGCACCGAGGCAGGATCGACCAGCACCACTGCGCCTTCGCGTGCGATCACCAAATCGTCTTCGGCCTTGGCATGGTCGACATCGAACTTGTACTGGAAGCCGGAACAGCCGCCCCCCTCGACGGATATGCGCAGCATCGCGCCGTCGCCTTCGCCCTTGAGGATTTCGCCGATGCGGCGGGCAGCCCGCTCGCTGACGGTGATGGCAGTGGTCATGGCATGGTCTCCAGAGGCGTCATACCCAATTCATTTGGTATGGCGCCTCAGACATAGTTAAGTGCGTAATCTCGCGGAATCAAATGGATAAGGACTAAAAAATCGTGTCGGTCGGAATGGCTGCCCCCCGTGCGCCTTATGGCTGCGACCCCGATTCCAGCCGCGGGCGGTTGTTCGCGGAGCCGCCGAGCCGGACCCGCAGCCCATTCCGGCGCGATTGCGACCGGGTGATCCATTCCACCGCATTCCGGCGGCTGAAGCACAAGACGCAAGTTTTCGTGTTCCACGAGGGCGATCACTACCGCACGCGGCTGACCCATTCGCTGGAAGTGGCTCAGATCGCCCGCGCGCTGGCCCGCCAGCTCGGCCTCGACGAGGACCTCACGGAAACCCTGGCGCTGGCCCATGACCTCGGTCATCCCCCGTTCGGCCACGCGGGCGAACGGGCGCTCGACAAATGCCTCGCGGCCCATGGCGGCTTCGATCACAACGCGCAGGCGCTGCGGGTCGTAACTTCGCTGGAGCACCGCTACCCTGATTTCGACGGGCTGAACCTGACCTGGGAATCGCTGGAGGGTATCGTCAAGCATAACGGCCCGCTGACCGGGCGTAGCGAGGCCGCGGCCGAAAGCGGGATTCCCGTCGGCATTGCCGAGTTCAACCAGAAATTCGATTTGGAGCTGTGGAGCTACGCCTCGCTGGAAGCGCAGGTCGCAGCCTTTGCCGACGATATCGCCTACGACGCCCACGACATCGATGACGGCTTGCGTGCCGGCCTGTTTGCCGTCGACGACCTCAAGGTGATGCCGCTCACCGAAGCCATCATTGGCGAGATCGACCGTCACTATCCCAATCTCGATCACGCCAGGCGCGGCGCGGAACTGGTGCGTGAGCTGATTTCCTACATGATCGGAGCGGTGATGTCGGAAGCGGGCAGGCGCCTTGCCGCGGCGAAGCCGCAATCGGCCCATGATGTCCGCCACTACCGTCAGCCGCTGGTCGCCTTTCCACCCGATGTCGCGGAGGAGGAGGCTGCTATCAAGGCGTTCCTGAAACAGCACATGTACCGCCACCGCCGCGTCATGCGGGTGATGGGCGAGGCGGAAGGCATCCTGTTCGATCTGTTCGCACGCTATCAGAGTTCGCCCGGCGACCTGCCGGCGGAGTGGATCGAGGGCACCGAGCGCGAAACGGAGGGCGAAAGGGCCCGCCGGATCGGTAATTTCATCGCCGGAATGACCGACCGTTTTGCCTTAATCGAGCACCAAAGGCTTTTTGACTCGACCCCGGATTTGCGTTAGGCGGCGCCCATGTCCGACAAGCCAGTTTCACAACACCTGTTCGCCGACGCGCTGGCGCGCGTGCAGGCGATCTGCGCCGCGCTCGCGGCCGAGGGCCAGTGGCCCGCCGGCATCGATTTCTCCCGCGTCGTGGTCGAGCCGCCGCGCGACGCCAGCCATGGCGACATGGCGACCAACGCCGCGATGGTGCTGGCCAAGGACGCGAAGGTAAAACCGCGCGATCTCGCCGATAAAATCGCGGAAAAATTGCGCGCTGACGATCTGGTCGCCGCCGTCGAGGTCGCCGGCCCGGGATTCATCAATCTCACCCTGAAGCCAGAGGTCTGGGCGAACGAACTGCTCACCATGCTGCGCGAAGGCGCGTCCTATGGCAAAAGCGCGGTCGGCCACGGCGCAAAGGTCAATGTCGAATACGTCTCGGCTAATCCGACCGGACCGATGCATGTCGGCCATTGCCGGGGCGCGGTGTTCGGCGACGCGCTGTGCGGCCTGCTGCAATTCGCAGGCTACGACGTCACGCGCGAATATTACATCAACGATGCCGGCGCGCAGGTCGACGTGCTCGCGCGCTCGGCGTTCCTGCGCTATCGCGAGGCGCTCGGCGAAGACATCGGCGAAATCCCCGAAGGGCTTTACCCCGGCGATTATCTGGTCCCGGTCGGGCAGGCGCTTGCCGCCGAGCATGGCGACAAATTGAAGGCGATGCCTGACACGTCATGGCTGCCGATCGTACGCGCCAAGGCGATCGCCATGATGATGGACATGATCAAGGGCGATCTCGCCGCGCTCAACATCAAGCACGACGTGTTCTTCTCGGAGCGCTCGCTGGTCGAGACCGGCAACAACAAGGTCACCGAGACCATCGATTTCCTGCGCGCCAAGGGCGACATCTACGAGGGCAGGTTGGCGCCGCCGAAGGGCAAACCGGTCGAGGACTACGAAGATCGTATCCAGACGCTGTTCCGCGCCACCGCCTATGGCGACGACGTCGATCGTCCGCTGATCAAATCGGACGGCGCCTACACTTACTTCGCCTCCGACATCGCCTACCACAAGAACAAGGTCGATCGCGGCTTCCTTGACATGATCGACGTGTTTGGCGCCGATCATGGCGGCTACATCAAGCGCATGCAGGCGGCGGTGAAGGGCGTCAGCGACGGCAAGGCCGCGCTTGACGTCAAGGTCGTGCAGCTCGTGCGGCTGTTGCGCGCCGGTGAGCAGGTGCGAATGTCGAAGCGCTCGGGCGATTTCGTCACGCTGCGCGAAGTGGTCGACGAAGTCGGCTCCGACGCGGTGCGGTTCATGATGCTGTTCCGCAAGAACGACGCCGTGCTCGATTTCGATCTTGCAAAGGTGCTCGAACAGTCGAAGGACAATCCTGTCTTCTACGTGCAGTACGGACATGCACGTGGACATTCGATTTTCAAGAACGCCCGCGAGGTAGTTCCCGAGCTGCCCGAGGATGATGTCGCACGGTCCGCCTGGCTGGCTTCCGCCCCGGTCGAGCGACTGACAGATCCGGCCGAAATGGACCTTTTGAAACGGCTGGCGCTCTATCCCCGAATAATCGAGGCGGCGGCGGTCGCACATGAGCCACACCGAATCGCTTTTTATCTATATGATTTGGCCAGTGAATTTCATGCGTTGTGGACCAAGGGGCGGGATTTGCCCTATTTACGCTTCATTATGACTAATGATGCAGAGATTACGATGGCGCGTCTGGCGATGGTTCAGGGCGTTGTCTCGGTTCTGGCATCGGGCTTAGCCGTACTCGGCGTCCACGCTCCAACCGAGATGCGGTAGGCAGGGGCTAAGGCCTCACGAATGGGGGTTCGTGGGGGTATCTGGCAGGGGCTCATTCGCTCGCCATGGCTTGTTTGACATGGCGGGTTGGCGCTGTCCCGTAGGGGATGCATCATCACGATGGCTGAACGATATCAGAACCGACCTTTTCCCTCCGCCGACGAAGCGCGCGGCGAGGGTGATCCACTTGCCGAGCTCGCGCGGCTGATCGGACAAAACGACCAGTTCGGGAACGCGCCGGCCAAGCCGGCGCCGCGCCCGCTGCAGTCGCGGGCCAATGTGCGTCCACCGCAGTACGATCCGCCGGCGTATGATCCGCCGGAAGAAGAGCCCAGTGCGCCGCCGGCGCTGCCGGCATGGATGCAGCGTGCACGGCAGGAGACGACCCCGCCGCCGCCACTTCCGTCGCCGCTGCCGGAGAACAACTACGACGACGAGCCGGAATACCAGCAGCCATCGCCGGTGCATCCGTTGCATCGCTATTCGGCCCAGCCGCCGCAGGTGCCTGCCCATGAAGCACCCGTGCGGGACGACTATTACGAGGCTCCGCAACACCAGCAATATGCCGACGAGCCGCAGCAGGACCCATCGCGCTATGACGATGCGCTGTACGGGCGGTTGGAGAACGGCGAGCACGACTATCAGCGCGATCCGGCCTATCCGGACGATCCCTACGCCTACCAGAGCGAATACGAGGAAGAGCCTGAGCCCAAGAAGCGTTCGAGCGGCCTGATGACGGTCGCGGCGGTGGTGGCGCTGGCTGTGGTCGGGACCGGCGCTGCCTTTGCCTATCGCACCTATGTCGGTTCGCCCCGCTCAGGCGAGCCGCCGATCATCCGGGCCGACAACAGCCCGACCAAGGTGGTACCGGCGCCGTCAGATGCGGGCGCCGCCAAGAACCCTGACCGGATGCTGTCGGGCGATGGCGGCGAGAAGCTGGTATCGCGCGAGGAGACCCCGGTCGATGTCACGCGGTCCGGCGCGCCGCGCGTGGTGTTTCCGCCGCTGAACCAGAACAACAGCCCGCCGCCGGTCTCGAGCGTTTCTTCGTCCGGCCTGCCGCCGCAGAGCGGGGCGAATGGCACGATGCCGAACAACGAGCCGCGCCGGATCAGGACGCTTGCCGTCAAGGGTGACCCGGCCGACAATGGTGGGGTCCCGGCGGGGGCCAGCGCGCCGCCTCCGCGGCCGGCACCGACGACGCGAAGCGCGGCCGCTCCAGGGCCAGGCCCGACTGCGCCGCCCGCAGCGCCGGCCGGGCGTAATCCGGCATCCGCCAATGCCAGCGCCAATCCGCCGATGTCTCTGTCGCCCCAGAGCGGGGCCGATCCTGCTCCGGCAGCGCCTGCGCGTGTTGCCGCCGTCAATCCGACGCAACCGGCCCCTGCGGCCGGCGGTGGCTATCTGGTGCAGGTCTCCTCGCAGAAGAACGAGGCCGATGCGCAGGCCTCCTACCGGGCGCTGCAGGGCAAGTTCCCGAGCGTATTGGGCCCGCACTCATCGCTGGTGAAGCGGGTCGATCTCGGCGAGAAAGGCGTCTACTACCGCGCCTTCGCCGGCCCGTTCGGCTCGTCCGAGGAGGCGGCGCAGGTCTGCAGCAACCTGAAATCGGCCGGCGGGCAGTGCTTCGTCCAAAGGAATTAACGGCGGTTTCCTTGACCCAGGGGCTATGAGGGGCCTAATCGGCCCCCATGACAAGCCGCGCATTCATCACGGGCGTATCAGGACTGGAATTGACCGCTGCGGAGCGGGAATTCATCCGCGGCGAGCTGCCATGGGGCTTGATCCTGTTCAAACGCAATATCGAAGCGCCGGATCAAGTATCTGCGCTCGTTGATGAATTCCGTAGCCTTGTGGGCGAGGTGGATGCGCCGATCCTGATCGATCAGGAAGGCGGGCGGGTGGCGAGGCTCGGGCCGCCGCATTGGCCGGTCTATCCGCCCGGCGCCGTGTTCGGCGCGCTCTACGACCTGGACCCGGCACTCGGCCTGAAAGCCGCGCGCCTGAGCTCGCGGCTGATCGCGGCCGACCTGATCGACCTCGGCATTACCGTCGACTGCCTGCCACTGGCGGACGTTCCGGTGGCTGGCGCCGACGCCGTGATCGGCAACCGGGCCTATGGAACCCAGCCCGCCAAGGTCGCAGCGATCGCTCGCGCGGTAACCGAGGGGCTGGAGCAGGGCGGCGTGCTGCCCGTGTTGAAGCACATTCCCGGCCACGGTCGGGCTACTGCCGATAGCCATTTCCGGCTCCCGACCGTTGATACGGCGCGAGAAGAGCTGGAACGGACCGATTTCGCGGCTTTTCAGCCGTTGGCGGACCTGCCCATGGCGATGACCGCACATGTTGTGTTTAGCGCGTTAGACCCCGCCCAACCCGCGACGACTTCTGCGACAATCATCCGGCAGGTGATTCGCGGCGGAATTGGGTTCCAGGGTTTGTTGATGAGTGATGACGTGTCGATGAATGCGTTGGCCGGATCGATCGCTGATCGGACCCGCGCCATCGTCACCGCCGGCTGCGACATGGTCCTGCATTGCAACGGCAAGCTCGACGAGATGCGCGACGTGGCGCGCGAGACGCCGGAGCTGGCAGGCGAGGCCTTGGGACGCGCCAAGCGGGCGCTGGCCGCGCGAAAGCAGCCGGAGCCCTTCGACCGGCAGGCGGCACGGGCAGAACTTGAAGCGTTGATGGATCGGGTAGGAACGGCATGACGGCTGAGATTCTATCGTTTGAAACCGGACGGCCCGCCGAAATCACCGACGGCGAGGCGGCGCTGGTCGTCGACGTCGAGGGTTATGAAGGCCCGCTCGACCTGCTCCTGACGCTGGCGCGCCAACAGAAAGTCGACCTCGCCAAGATTTCGATCCTGGCGCTGGCCGATCAGTATCTGACGTTCATCGAGGCAGCGCGAAAGATCCGCCTTGAGCTCGCGGCCGATTACCTCGTGATGGCCGCCTGGCTGGCGTTCCTGAAATCACGGCTGCTGCTGCCTGAACCGCCGACGCCTGACGGGCCGAGCGCCGAGGAAATGGCGACCGCGCTGGCCAACCGGCTGCGCCGGCTGGAGGCCATCCGCGAAGCCGCCAACCGGCTGATGAACCGGCCCCAGTTCCAGCGCGATATCTTTCCGCGCGGCAATCCGGAAACCATCGCCGAAATCAAGCATCCAAAATTCACCGCGACGCTGTTCGATCTGCTCACGGCCTATGCCACGCAGCGTCAGCAGCGGGTGCTGGCGACCGTACATCTGGCCAAGCGCACGGTGTGGTCGCTGGCGGAAGCGCGCGCCTCGCTGGAGCGGCTGGTCGGCATGGCCGAGTCCGAGGAGTGGAACTGCCTCGACGATTACCTGCTCAGCTATGTGGTCGATCCCTCGCAACGGGCGACGGTGTTTGCCTCGAGCTTTGCCGCAGCGCTCGAATTGGTGCGCGAAGGAGAGATGGAGCTGAACCAGAAAGAGGCGTTCGCGCCGCTGTATTTTCGCAAGCGTCCGCCGCAGGCAGCAATGCCCGCTCCGGATATGACGGTCGAGTAAGTGGAAGGAGACCTAGCCATGGCAAGCCTGGCGGAAAAACGCATGGAAGATGCCGAGGATCATCCCATCGACCAGAACACCGATCAGGCCGCGCGGCCCGAGGAATTGCGGCTGCTCGAAGCGTTGCTGTTTGCCTCTGCCGAACCGATCGATCAGGCGGCCTTGGCCAAGCGCATGCCCGATGGCGTCGACGTCAAGGCGGCGCTGGCGCAGTTGCAGGCCGAATATGCCCCGCGCGGTGTCAATCTGGTGCGCGTGGCGAATAAGTGGACGTTCCGCACCGCCGGCGATCTGTCGTGGCTGATGACGCGCGAGAGCACGGAGACGCGGCGCCTGTCGCGGGCGGCGATCGAGGTGCTCGCGATCATTGCCTATCACCAGCCCGTGACGCGCGCCGAGATCGAGGAGATCC
This sequence comes from Bradyrhizobium sp. WYCCWR15520, assembly GCF_056174665.1. Classification (NCBI taxonomy): domain Bacteria; kingdom Pseudomonadati; phylum Pseudomonadota; class Alphaproteobacteria; order Hyphomicrobiales; family Nitrobacteraceae; genus Bradyrhizobium; species Bradyrhizobium sp. WYCCWR15520. Next base: position 26,515 of record NZ_JBWBWM010000001.1, on the reverse strand, counting down.
GCGGTGTGATCACGTCAAAGGGAACGCTGGATGTGCTGCTTGAAACCGGCTGGATCCGCCCCCGCGGCCGCCGCAAGACGCCGGGCCGGCCGCTGACCTTCGGTACCACGGAGGCGTTCCTCTCGCAGTTTAGTCTGGAGGCGCTGGGCGACCTGCCGGGCCTGGAAGAGCTGAAGGGCACGGGGCTACTGGATTCGCGGCTGCCCTCCGGCTTCAGCGTTCCAACGCCGTCGGACGATGTGGCGCTGCGCGAGGACGAAGACCCGCTGGAGGCCGGAGACAATCTGGAACTCTTGCTGGCGCCGGCGGCCGAGCCCGAGGCATCGGACGAAGGCTAGGAGCGGCGCTTTCTACTTTGCATGGGGTTGTTTTCGCGATTTTGTTTCCGGGCATGTTCCGGTCCCAGGCAGGCGCCGTTTTGTCCCGGAAGGCGGGTTAACGGTAGCCATAATACGTAGCCGCGACAGCGATTTGCCGCGGCAGGGGTCCTTGTTTTTGACACCTCTCGGGCCTACCTTCCGCCAAAGCTTGGCCGGAAGCCGGCCGTCTCTTTTGGAGGGTTGCAGGATGGGTTCTCTTAGCATTTGGCACTGGATCGTCGTGATCGCAGTGGTCCTGCTACTGTTCGGCCGCGGCAAGATTTCGGACCTGATGGGCGATGTCGCGCAGGGCATCAAGGCCTTCAAGAAGGGCATGCAGGACGACACCAAGGAAGCCGAAAAGCCCGCTGAACCGGTGAAGACCATCGATCATAATGCGACGCCGGCGCCGACCGCGGCGCGGACGGACGTCGGCAGCAAGGCCGTCTAACCGGGCATCTTGAACCGGGCTTGGCTGATAGACGCCGGTTGAGAAAAGGCGCAGGCGGTCCCAAATCTTGCTAAGTAGGATTGGGGCGCGGACGTCTCGCGCGAGCGGAAGAATTCATGTTCGACATCGGGTGGAGTGAACTGGTCGTCATCGCGGTCGTCGCGCTGATTGCCATCGGCCCGAAAGAGCTGCCGGGCGTGCTGCGCATGGTCGGGCAATGGATGGGCAAGGCGCGCAAGATGGCGTCCGAATTCCAGGGTCAGTTCCAGGAAGCCATGCGCGAGGCCGAAATGGCCGACCTGAAGAAGAGCTTTGACGAGGTCAAGGACACCGCAACCGCGCTTTCCCCGGCCAGCGTCATGACCTCGCTGCAAAAGGACGTCAACGACGCCCTGCAGATCGGCGACATCGACAAGCCGGCCACGACCAACGACGCGCAGGTGGCCGGTGCGATCAGCGAACCCGTCACCCCGACAACACCGGCCGCGCCAACGCCTGAGACCTTTGTCGAGGCGGAAGCGCATGCGGCGGTGTCCGAGCCGCTGGCAATCACGCGCGAAGTTCAGCCCACGCCACAGGACGTTGCACCGCCGGCGCCCGACATCCTCAAGGACGCCAAAGCGTCATGACCATCGAAGACATCGAGGCCAGCAAGGCCCCCTTGATGGATCATCTGATCGAGCTGCGCTCGCGGCTGATCAAGGCGCTGCTCGGCTTCGGCATTGCGTTCATCTTCTGCTTCTTCTTCGCCAAGCAGATCTACAACGTGCTGGTCTGGCCGTTCGTCTGGGTCGCGGGTGCCGAGAATTCGAAATTCATCTATACCGCGCTGTTGGAATACTTCCTCACGCAGTTGAAGCTCGCGCTGTTCGGCGCCGCCTTCATCTCGTTCCCGATCGTGGCGACGCAGATCTACAAGTTCGTGGCACCGGGCCTCTACAAGCACGAGCGCGGCGCGTTCCTGCCATACCTGATCGCAACCCCGTTCTTCTTCGTGCTCGGCTCGCTGCTGGTCTATTTCGTGGTGCTGCCGATGCTGGTGCGTTTCTCGCTCGGCATGCAGCAGATGGGCGGCGAGGAGAGCGCGCAGATCCAGTTGCTGCCCAAGGTCGGCGAATATCTGTCGCTGATGATGTCGCTGATCTTCGCCTTCGGCGTCGCGTTTCAACTGCCGGTGATTCTGACGCTGCTGGGGCGGATCGGCATCGTCACCTCCCAGATGCTGCGCGAGAAACGGCGCTATTTCATCGTCATCGCCTTCGTCATCGCCGCCGTGCTGACGCCGCCAGACGTCATCAGCCAGGCCTCGCTCGCGATCCCGCTGATGGCGCTCTATGAGGGCGCGATCGTCGCGGTCCGCATGGTGGAAAAGAAGGCCGCCGCCGCGGCGCAGGCCGCGTCAGGCACACCGCCCGCCAGCCCGCCCCCGGAAGCCAATCCGGCCGAGTAGGGGTTATTCGTCATGCCCGGGCTTGTCCCGGGCATCCACGTCTTTTACAGACCTTGCGGTTAATACGTGGATGGCCGGGACAAGCCGGCCATGACGCAGGAATTGTGGCCATGCACGACATCAAATCGATCCGCGACAACCCGCAAGCCTTCGACGCCGGCCTGAAGCGCCGGGGGCTGGCGCCGCTGTCGGCGTCGCTGCTTGCGATCGACGAGAGGCGCCGGGCGGCCATCCTGGCGTCCGAACAGGCTCAGGCGCGGCGCAATGCGGCTTCGAAGGAAATCGGCGAGGCGAAGAAGGCCAAGGACGACGCGCGCGCCAGCAAGCTGATGGCGGAAGTTGCCGAACTCAAGACTACGATGCCGGAGCTCGAGCTGGCGGCGAAGACGGCGGATGAGGAACTGGCGAAAGAACTTGCTGCGCTTCCGAACCTGCCGCTCGACGACGTCCCCGAAGGCGCGGACGAGCACGGCAATGTACAGCGTCACGTCTACGGCAAGATCCGCAACTACGCCTTCACGCCGAAACCGCATGACGATCTCGGCGGCGCGCTCGGCTACATGGATTTCGAGGCGGCCGCGAAATTGTCGGGCGCGCGCTTCGTCGTGCTGAAGAAGGGCCTGGCGCGGCTGGAGCGTGCGATCGGCCAGTTCATGCTCGATCTCCATACCAACGAGCACGGCTACACCGAGGTCAATCCGCCACTGTTGGTGCGCAACGACGTCATGTTCGGCACGGGACAATTGCCGAAATTCGAGGACGACCAGTTCTGGGCGATCAAGGGCGAACTGCTTGTCGCGCCCGACGAACGATTGAAGACCGAACGTCTCGGCCTCATTCCCACCGCCGAAGTCTCGCTGACCAATCTCGTCCGTGAATCCATCGTCGACGAAAAAGAATTGCCGATGCGGCTCACCGCGCTGACGCCATGTTTCCGCGCCGAGGCGGGAGCGGCGGGCCGCGATACTCGCGGCATGATCCGCCAGCATCAATTTACCAAAGTCGAACTGGTCTCGATCGCAACGCCCGAGACCAGCCGCGATGAGCACGAACGGATGCTTTCGTGTGCCGAGCAGGTACTGCAAAAACTCGACCTGCATTACCGCGTGATGACGCTGTGCTCCGGCGACATGGGCTTCTCCGCGCAGAAGACCTATGACATCGAGGTCTGGATGCCGGGGCAGGGTGAGGGCGGAGCCTACCGCGAAATCTCGAGCTGCTCGGTGTGCGGTGACTTTCAGGCGCGGCGGATGGATGCACGCTCGCGCGGGCCCGATGGCAAGCCGCGCTTCGTGCATACGCTCAACGGCTCCGGCACAGCCGTCGGCCGCGCGCTGATTGCGGTGATGGAAACCTATCAGCAGGAAGACGGCTCCATCGCGGTGCCGGCGGTGCTGCAGCCCTATATGGGCGGGCTCAAAACCATCGAGCGGGACAAATAGCGCAAGGCACGAATGGCATTGCATCGCGACATCCTTTGGATCGGGAGGCAATGGGCTGTCACTGGCCACGGGATGCAATTGATCGACCAGCGGCTGATGGGCGCCTTCGACATCGAAGTGGCGCGCCTGTGGGACGACGATCTGATCGATCGGATGCGTGCCAAGGAGTGGCTCAACGCTGCGGATTTCGACAAGGGGCTGGCGGTTGCGCGGACGCGGCACAAGCAGCCGGACCCGGGGTCGGAGCCGATAGCTGCGCCGATCCCGGCGATCGATCCCGTCGCACTACCGCTGACGCTGAAGCTGGAGCTGCCGGCTATCAGTGATCCTGAGCAAGCGGCGCCGGCGCTGCCGGCGATACCGCCGCCTGCGCCCGTCGAATTGGCGCAACCGGCATCGCCAGATCTGCAGATGAAAATCGATGGCGGTGCCAGGTTCGCGCGCCCATGGCGGGTCTGGATGAAGAAAACATGAGGAATCGGGCCGGTTTGCCTCGGCCGCGATAGCCGGATAAGACGACGCCCAAAGGCAAGAGCCCGCCCCAATCTGAAACAGAAGGCATTTTGACGGATGCGAATTCTCTGCACCAACGACGACGGCATCCATGCGCCGGGTCTGAAGATCGTCGAGGAGATCGCCCGCGCGCTGTCCGACGACGTCTGGATCGTGGCGCCGGAGCTCGATCAGTCCGGCGTATCGCATTCGCTGTCGCTGAACGATCCGCTGCGCTTGCGCGAAGTCGGTCCGCGCCATTTCGCGGTACGGGGCACGCCGACCGATTGCGTGATCATGGGCTCGCGCCACATCCTCGGCGAGAAGATGCCCGATCTCGTGCTGTCGGGCGTCAACAAGGGCCGCAATGTCGCGGAGGACGTCGTCTATTCCGGTACTATCGCGGGAGCGCTGGAGGGCACGATTCTGGGCTTTCCGTCGTTTGCACTGAGCCAGGAGTTTTCCATCGAGACCCGTCACGCGCCGCTGTGGGAAACCGCACTGAAATTCGGTCCTGACATTATTCGCAAGGTGATCGATGCGGGGGTGCCGAAGAACACGGTGATCAACGTCAATTTTCCTGCCTGCACGCCCGATCAGGTCAAGGGCGTGCGCGTGACGCGGCAGGGCAAGCGCAACCTCGGCTTCCTCAAGGTCGACAAGCGCCACGATGGCCGCGGCAATCCCTATTTCTGGATCGGTTTCGAGCGCGCCGCGATGATGGATACGCCGGCCGAAGGCACTGATCTCGCGGCGCTTGCGGCGCGCTACGTCTCGGTCACGCCGCTGCGGCTGGACCGCACGGATGAAGCGTTTTCAGAAGAGCTGATGACGACGCTGAAGTGATGAACGGTAGCCCGGATGGAGCGAAGCGAGATCCGGGGATGGTGCCGCAAGCTGACGAACTATCCCGGATTGCGCTGCGCTCCATCCGGGCTACGCGAAGCGGCCTAAACTGGCGCACTCTTCAGCGTGGAGGCGATCACCTGGGCCAGCGTTTCCAGTTGGAAAGGCTTCTGCAGCGCGGGGCGGTCGCGATATTCCTGGGGCAGGCCGGAGGAGCCGTAGCCGGTTGCAAAGATGAAGGGGCGGTTGCGCGCGGTAATCAACTCCGCCACCGGCGTGATAACCTTGCCGTTGACGTTGACGTCGAGAATCGCGAGATCGAATTCGGTCGATTGCACCAGCTTGACCGCTTCGCCGATTTCGCCGGCCTCGGCAGCGACGGTATGGCCCAGCTCTTCCAGCATGTCGGCGACCATCATCCGGATCATGACCTCATCCTCGACGAGGAAAACAGAACAGCCCGCCGGCCGTGTCATTACCATGATGGATTCCTTGCCCTTCCCAGCGTCGAGGTTCGCAAAAAACGTCCTTGGTTGCAATGTCGACATGGACGGGTGGCCCCGCGAATGGACTTCTTGCGAGGGAATTTTCCGTGCCCTAACGCCGGGAGGCGACCCGTGGTTCCGGCGCCGGAACCACAATCTTGAGGAAATCGTTCCTTAAATGCGCGGACGCTATTACATCTCGGCGAAGCTGATGCATTGGATTAGCGGCTGAGTCCCGCCACGAGACCGCAATGTCGCAAGAACCGCCCGAGAAGATGATGTTTCAGCTCACCCTGCGGCGGCGGGGGATCAGCGACCAGGCGGTGCTGCGAGCCATGGAGGCGGTGCCCCGTGAGGCTTTCGTGACGGCGGGCGATCGCGATCATGCCTACCGCGACAGCGCGCTCGGCATCGCCTGCGGGCAAACGATCAGCCAGCCCTTCGTGGTCGCCTACATGACCGAGCAGTTGCAACTGCAGAAGAGCCACAAGGTGCTCGAGATTGGTACCGGCTCCGGCTACCAGGCCGCGGTGCTGTCGCGGTTGTGCACGCATGTCCTGACAATCGAACGCTACCGGACGCTGGCGGATACGGCGCGCGACCGGCTTGAAGCGCTCGGCTATTTCAATATCGAGGTGATGCTCGGCGACGGTTTTGACATTCCGCCGGGCGCCGGTGACTTCGACCGCATCATCGTGACGGCGGCGATGGAACAGATTCCCGAAAAGCTGCTGGAGCGGCTGGTGCCGGGCGGCATCCTGATCGCTCCGGTCGGGCCCCATCACGGCACCCAGACGCTGGTCCGGATGACCAGGACGGACAGCGGTTTTGATCGCAAGGAATTGGTTGATGTCCGCTTCGTGCCGGCGCTGCCGGGAATAGCCCGCGAGCTGTAGAATCCCGGATTGGCGGTTCCCGCCAACATCTTATTCCAAGGGTTAAGCGGTTATTTACTCGGTACGTGTTTACTCAAAACAGTATTTTGTTGCGTACGAGTGAGTAACCATGTCCCGTCTCGCCGAGTTGCTTCGCTCGCGTCGGGTGCCGCAGGCCGCGGTGCTGACGCTGATGTCGGTCGGCTTTGCCGGCTGCAGCGCCGATATGCAGACGCGCTTTTCCGATAGCTCGTTCTCCAATCCCTTTGCCTCTCAGCCCGAAGCGACCGGTTCGGTACGCGCGCCCGCCGCTGAACGCCGCGATCTGCCGCAATATGCCCGGCCGCCGCAGTCGTCGGCGCCGCAATTCCAGTCCCAGGCCCTGCCGCCGCCTGCCGTCGCTGCACCGCCCGCCTATCCGGCGAGCCCGAGCGGCGTGTCGGGAGGAGGGCGCGGGGTTTCCTCCTATGCGCCACCGTCCAATCCGCCGATCGAGACCACCGCCACGGTGCCGCCGCGCTCGGTCGCGGCCGCCCGTCCGGCTGCGGCGCAGCAGGGCGGCACGACGATCATCGTCGGCACCAGCGACACGCTCGACATTCTGGCGAAGCGCTACAATGTTTCCGCCGCCGCGATCCTGCAGGCCAACGGCTACAAGGGCCCGCGCGTGCTGTCGCCCGGCCAGCAACTGATCATTCCGCGGCAGACGGCGGCGGCAACACCCGCGCCGGCACCTGCAGCCCCGGCCAGCAAGCCGGTTGCCGCTGCGGCGACCGCGCCGAGCGTTCATGTCGTCAATCGCGGCGATACGCTGATGAGCATCGCGCGCCGGAACAATGTGCCGGTGACCGAACTCGCCAGAGCCAACAATCTCGATCAATCCGCCAAGCTCAGCCTTGGCATGAAGCTTACCGTGCCCGGTTCGAAGTCCGCGGCCGCGGCTCCCGTGGCGCAGCCCGTCCTCGCTGCAGCCGCCGCCCAGCCGGCCGCGCCGGTTGCGGCGCCGGCCACCAAGATGGCCTCGGTCGGTGGCCCGCCGCAGAGCGCGCGGCTGGCTTCCGCCACCACCAATGTCACGGAAGAAAAGCCCGTCGTCGAGCAGGCTTCGGTCAAGCCCAGCGAAGCCACCGGCGCGCTGCCGACCTTCCGCTGGCCGGTGCGCGGCAAGGTGATCACCAGCTACGGCGCCAAGACCAACGGCAAGGCCAATGACGGCATCAACCTGGCGGTGCCGGAAGGCACGCCGGTGAAGGCCGCGGAAGACGGCGTGGTCGCCTATTCCGGCAACGAGCTGAAGGGTTACGGCAATCTGGTTCTAGTGCGGCACTCCAACGGTTACGTCACCGCATATGCCCATGCGAGTGAACTGCTGGTGAAGCGCGGCGACACGATCAAGCGCGGCCAGATCATTGCCAAGTCGGGTCAATCGGGCGAGGTGGGGTCGCCGCAGCTCCACTTCGAGATCCGCAAGGGATCTTCGCCGGTTGACCCGCTTCAATTCCTGAACGGGGCGTGAGCGGCTAGCCGTGTACGCGTAGCCCGGTTGGAGCCAACGGGTCGCGCGAATGCGCGCCCGATGACAGGCTCCGCGAAATCCGGGACCGGTCTCTCAACGGCCCAGACTGATCCCGGATTGCGCTGCGCTCCATCCTGGCTACGGGCTCGCAGCGCCTACTTCCCCATCAACCTCACACCCAGCCGTCCCGCCAGCTCCTGCGTGAACTGCCAGGCCACGCGGCCCGAGCGGGAGCCGCGGGTGGTCGACCATTCCAGCGCCTCGCGCTCCAGCTCGTCGTCGGCGATCTTGATGCCGAAATGGCCGCAATAGCCGCGGACCATGGCGAGGTATTCGTCCTGGCTGCAGCGGTGAAAGCCGAGCCACAGGCCAAAGCGATCCGACAGCGATACCTTTTCCTCGACCGCTTCGCCCGGATTGATCGCGGTCGAGCGCTCGTTCTCGATCATCTCGCGCGCCAGCAGGTGCCGCCGGTTCGAGGTGGCGTAGAGGATGACGTTGTCGGGACGACCCTCGATGCCGCCTTCCAGCACCGCCTTGAGTGACTTGTAGGAGGCGTCGTTACCGTCAAAGGAGAGGTCGTCGCAAAACACGATGAAGCGGAAATCGGAACTGCGCAGGAGGTCCATCAGGCCGGGCAGGCTCTCGATGTCCTCGCGGTGGATCTCGATCAGCTTGAGCCGGTCGGCCGGCTTGCGGTCGATATTGATATTGGCGTGAGTTGCCTTCACCAGCGATGACTTGCCCATGCCACGCGCGCCCCAGAGCAGGGCGTTGTTCGCGGGCAGTCCATCGGCAAAGCGCTCGGTATTTTCGATCAGGATGTCGCGCATCCGGTCGATACCCTTCAGCAGGCCGAGGTCGACGCGGCTGACGCGCGGCACCGGCGAAAGGCGTCCGTCCGGATGCCAGACGAAGGCGTCGGCAGATCCGAACGACTCAAGGCTTCCGGCCGCCGGAGAGGCCGCGGAAAGGTGACCGGCGATGGCCTCCAGCGCGGTCGCGATCCGCTCGGCCGTGGCGCCGTTAAGGCTGTTTGCCGGACGTTTTGTCGCGGTTTTTGCAAGGGCTCGCGAGGCCGCCCTGGGGGCGGCGCGAGCCGCTGTTTTCTTGGCTTTTTTCGACATTTTTGGAGTTCCTGACCGCGCAGCCTTAACGGGCCTTGGAAGGTCCCGCAAGCGGCCTAAATGAGAGGGCCGGCCACGTTGCAATTGGGCCCGCCGCCGCTATAGTCCGCGCGAATTTGCCCGGACCGGCGATTTGCCCAAGGCGCTAAGCCCAGGCATGGCCGGTTCTTTTCCGTCTCACGAGGATTGTTCGAATGCTGATTACCCCTGCGTACGCCCAGGCTGCAGCCGGCGGCGATGCCAACAGCATGTTGATGTCGCTGCTGCCGTTCGCGCTGATCTTCGTGATCATGTACTTCCTGATTCTGCGGCCGCAGCAGAAGAAGATCAAGGATCACCAGGAGCTGGTCAAAAACATCCGCCGCGGCGACACGGTCGTCACCTCGGGCGGCCTGGTAGGCAAGGTGACCAAGGTGGTGGACGACGACCAGATCGAGTTCGAAATTTCGGACGGCGTCCGGGTTCGGCAGATGCGGCAGATGATCTCGGGCGTCCGCACCAAGGGCGAGCCGGCCAAGGAAAAGAGTGAGGCCAAGGACGAGACGTCCGCGAGCTGAGTTTTGCGCGCTGCTCGTAGCGGCGCATTTTCCTGGAAGTGACGGGTCTACTCGATGCTGTATTTCTCGCGGTGGAAGGCGCTGGCGATCATTCTGACGGCGCTGATCGTCTGCCTGTTCGCGGTTCCGAACTTCTTTCCCCAGGAGCGGGTGAAGACCTGGCCGGTCTGGGCGCAACGCCACATCGTGCTCGGCCTCGATTTGCAGGGCGGCTCGTACCTGCTACTCGAACTCGATACCAATTACATCAAGAAGGAAAGACTGGATCAGGTTCGCGACGAAGCCCGCCGCGTGCTGCGCGAAGCCAAGATCGGTTACACCGGTCTTGCTGTGCGCGGCGACGCCGTCGAAGTCCGCATCAAGGAGAGCGACCTTCAGGCGGCACTCCCCAAGTTGCGTGAGCTATCGCAGCCGCTCGGCGGGCTGCTCGGCTCCAGCGGGCAGCGAAGCCTCGAGGTTTCAGACGCCGGCGGTGGCTTGATCCGCCTTGTGGTGCCGCAAGCGGCGATCACCGAACGCATACGGCAAACGAACGAGCAGTCGATCCAGATCGTCGAACGCCGTATCAACCAGTTGGGTACGGTGGAGCCGTTGATCCAGCGGCAGGGCACCGACCGCATTCTGGTTCAGGTGCCGGGTCTGCAGGACCCGACCGAGCTGAAGCGCATCCTTGGCCAGACCGCCAAGATGGAATTCCGCATGGTCGATTCGTCGGTCTCGCCGGATCAGGCGCAGGCGGGACGGGTGCCGGCCGATTCGGAAGTCCTGATGAGCGAGCAACCGCCGAAGGTGCCTTACGTCATCAAGCGACAGGTTCTGGTTTCCGGCGGCGACCTGACCGATGCGCAGCCGGGCTTCGACCAGCGCACCAACGAGCCGATCGTGAGCTTCAAGTTTAACACTTCGGGCTCGCGCAAGTTCGCTCAGGCGACGTCGGAGAATGTCGGGCAGCCGTTTGCCATTGTCCTCGATAACAAGGTGATCTCTGCGCCCGTAATCCGCGAGCCGATCACCGGCGGGCAGGGGCAGATTTCCGGCAGTTTCACCGTCCAGGCCGCCAACGAACTCGCGCTGCTCCTGCGGGCCGGCGCACTGCCTGCGCCGCTCACCGTCGTCGAAGAGCGTACCGTGGGCCCGGGCCTCGGCCAGGACTCGATCGAGAAGGGCAAACTGGCGGCCTATGTCGGCTCCATCATGGTCATCGTGTTCATGCTGGTGACCTACCGACTGTTCGGTGTGTTCGCCAACATCGCGGTCGCCATCAACGTCGCGATGATCTTCGGCATCCTTTCGCTGCTCAACGCCACCCTGACGCTGCCCGGCATCGCCGGTGTCGTGCTGACAGTCGGCATCGCGGTCGACTCCAACGTGCTGATCTATGAGCGCATCCGGGAAGAGCTCCGCCACGGCCGCAACGCGATTTCGGCGATCGACGCGGGATTCCGGCGCGCATTGGCGACTATTCTGGACTCCAACATCACCACCTTCATCGCCGCTGCGGTGCTGTTCTACATCGGCACCGGCCCGGTCCGCGGCTTCGCCGTTACGCTCGGCATCGGCATTATCACCACGGTCTTTACAGCGTTTACGCTCACCAGCCTGATCGTTGCCGGCTGGGTACGGTGGAAGCGGCCGAAGACCGTGCCGATCTAGGAACCCCACCGTGACTCAATACGTTCTCATTGCGCTGGGCGTTCTGGTCGTCATCCTGACCATCGTCGCCATCTTCGATCTGTTGCCGCCGCTGCGCATCGTCCCTGACGATACGCACTTCGATTTCACGCGCTTTCGCCGCATCAGCTTTCCGATATCGGCAGCGCTTTCGATCGTCGCGATCGTGCTGTTTTTCACCCATGGGCTGAATTTCGGCATCGATTTCAAGGGCGGCACGCTGCTGGAAGTGCAATCCAAGTCCGGCGCGGCCGATATCGGCGCGATGCGCGGGACGCTGAGTACGCTTGGGCTCGGCGACATCCAGCTGCAGCAGTTCGGTGAAGGTCAAGCCAACGTGCTGATACGGGTGGCCGAGCAACCCGGCGGCGACGCTGCGCAGCAGGCTGCGGTGCAGAAGGTCCGCGGTGCTCTCGGCGATTCCGTCGAATATCGCCGCGTCGAAGTCGTTGGCCCCCGCGTATCAGGCGAATTGCTGGCCTTCGGCATGGTCGGCCTGATGGTCGCGATCGTCGGGATCCTGATCTATCTCTGGTTCCGGTTCGAATGGCAGTTCGCGCTCGGCGCCATGATTGCCAACGTCCACGACATCGTGCTGACGATCGGCTTCATGTCGATCTCGCAGGTCGATTTCGACCTCACCAGTATCGCGGCGCTGTTGACGATTCTCGGCTACTCCCTGAACGACACCGTCGTCATCTACGACCGCATCCGGGAAATGCTGCGGCGCTACAAGAAGATGCCGATGCCGCAGCTTCTGAACGAGTCCATCAATTCGACATTGTCGCGCTCGATCATCACCCACGTCACGGTGACGCTGGCGTTGCTTGCGCTGCTCTTGTTCGGCGGCCACGCGATCCACAGCTTCACGGCGGTCATGATGTTCGGCGTGGTGCTGGTCGGCACCTACACCTCGATCTTCATTGCCGCGCCGATCCTGATCTATCTCGGTGTTGGCGAGCACCGCGACGCGCCGGATACGCCTGCGAAGAAGTAATTCTATGGCCACATCCTCGGACGCTCCGCATCTTCCGAGGTCGGCGCCGATCGAAGCCTACGGCAAGGGCGGCTTCGCTTTCGCCGACATGTCGCATCGCGGGTCGCTGTTGTGCCTGCCGGATGCGATCTGGGCCTGGCCGGTGACGAAACCTGCCGAGATCGATGAATATTCGCTGGCGCGCGTGTTCAAGGCCGCCAATTCCATCGATACGCTGATCGTCGGCACCGGCACGGAAGTGTGGGTACCGCCACGCGGCCTGCGCGAGGCGCTGCGCGCCGTGCGCGTGGTGCTCGATGCGATGCAGACGGGGCCTGCGATCCGCACCTACAACATCATGCTGGGTGAGCGGCGACGCGTCGCGGCGGCGTTGATTGCAGTGCCATGAGCGAGGCCGCGACGTCGAAGGATTCCGCCGCGTTCTGCGCCGATCTGGTGCGCACGCACGACTTCGTCCGCTATGCCTCGACATTGTTCCTGCCGGCGGTCCAGCGCCGCGCCCTGCTGTCGATTTATGCCTTCAATGTCGAGATCTTGCGCGTGCGCGAGCAGGTCAGCCAGCCATTGCCTGGCGAGATGCGGATGCAGTGGTGGACCGACATGCTCGAAGGCGCCGGCCATGGCGGCGTCGAGGGCAATCCGGTCGCTGCCGAACTCCGGCAAACGATTGGCGAATTTCGCCTGCCGATCGAGCCGCTGTTGCGGCTGATCGAGGAGCACCAGTTCGACCTCTACAACGATCCCATGCCGTCGATGGCCGCGCTGGAGGGGTATGTCACCGACACCTCGTCAGCGCTGTTCTCGCTGGCTGCGCGGATCGCGGCGCCGCCGTCGGCGGCGATCGACCATCTTGCGCGCCATGGCGGGCTGGCGCAGGGAATAGCCCAGGTACTCATCGCGTTGCCCCACGATGCCGCGCGGCGGCAGCTTTTCGTGCCGCTGCAATTGCTGCAGCAACATGGCAGCGGCATGGAGCAGGTATTTGCGGGCAAGCAGACGCCACAGGCGCGTGCTGCGATCGATCATCTGATTGGCGAGGCCCGAAAACATCTTGAGACGGCCTTCGAGCTCCTCACGCATGTGCCGCCGCAGGTGCGGCCAGTCTTCCTGCCTTTGGCGTTGATCCGCCGCGATCTGAAGCGCATGTCACGGGCCGACGCCGATCCATTCGTCCCGCAGGCGACGTCGCGACTGCGGATTCTGTGGACATCGTGGCGCGCGTCGCGATCGCGGGAGTTTGGCGGGTAAGCCGCCGCATCGTCGCTGCGAGCGAAGCAACCCTCACTTGCTGCACTACGGATTGCTTCGCTGCGCTCGCAATGACGTCGGAGCGTCTACCGCGAATTCAACTCGCTGCTCTCGAAATTGAACCGGTCGCGCAAATTCTTTCGGCTCTCGAGAATGTCCTTCAGGAACGCACGATCGACTTCGTTGTTGATCAGCGGCTCGATCAGGTCGACCTGGTTCATGGCGACGAGTTGCAGGATCTCCGTGCGCGGCTTGCCGGCAGCATCGCGCGGCAGGGCGTGGACGACTTGAATATGCTCCGGCGGCTTGATGCCCTTGGCGGCGGCAAGCTCGCTGCGCAACTGCTTTTCCAACTCGACCTTGTCGGCCTCGACAAAGGCATACAGCCCGACGCCGCTGCGCCGGTCGGCGAATGCGACGATGGCGGTATCGCGCACATCGGGATTCTTCCGGATCAGCTCGATCAGGACAGGCGCGTCGTTGACCAGCCGGCGCCCGCCGCCTTCGCGATCGGTGAAGTTGAACAGGCCGCGGGTGATGGCCTGATAGACCTTCTTGCCGGTCTTGAGCCAGAGGCTGGCGACAAAGGATTTGCGCGCGAGAATCTTGCGCTCCATCGGCGTTAGCGCCGCCGGCGCATAGCTGCGCTTGTGCTTCAGCAGATGCCGCAGGTCCTCATAGGCGGCGATCCGGAACAGGCGGCTGCGGGTCGAAAAGCAGGCGGCCAGTTGAAAATCGGTGAGGTAGGCCCGGCCGTCGCGGCTCACCAGCCAGTTCTGCTCTTTGGCGAGATCGTTGTGGCAGATGCCGGCGCGGTGCAGCTTGCGAAGCGCTGATTTGGCGGAGCGGAAATAGGCGAGGTCGCCATGGGGTTTGGCCAGATGCAGCGCGACGCCGTCGATGAAGCCGCGCACCAGTGCCTTCCGTCCCGCCCAGAGCAGCTTCGGGCCGACGTCGAGATCACGCGCCAGCGCCAGCGCGCGGCGCTCGCGGGCGAACAGATGGCGTGCGAGGGGATAGGACCACAGCGGCACCTGATCGAGCCGGCGCAGCACGGCATCGACCTCGGCGGCTTCGTCGCGAAAACGGCCACGTTCGACCGTGGAGAACACGTCGCGCTTGAGCAGCACGCCTTCGGTCCATCGCGCCGACAGCGTGGCGGCGTCGTCTTTCGGCAGAGCCATGGGATTACGCCGCCGCCGCTACGCCGAGATGCTCGGCGATCCAGCGATCGAGATCGGTTAGCGCCCGCGCGCTGAGCGCTTGCTTCTTGGCGACCGTCTTCTCGTTGCCGCGCAGCCGCGTGCCGTCCGCCTTTTTGGTCGGCAGGCTGGCAAGCGGCGGGAATAGTCCGAAGTTGATGTTCATCGGCTGGAACGAGCGCGTGCCCGCCTCGATGGTTTCGATATGGCCGCCGGTGATATGGCCGAGCAGCGAGCCCAGCGCCGTGGTCGGAGGTGGCGGTTCAAGCGATTGCGCCCGCGCATTGGCCGCAGCGTAAAGGCCTGCGATGAGCCCGATGCTGGCGGATTCCACATAGCCCTCGCAGCCGGTCATCTGCCCTGCAAAGCGCAGCCGTGGCTGCGCACGCAGCCGCAACTGGCCATCCAGCAGCTTCGGCGAGTTGAGGAAGGTGTTGCGATGCAGGCCGCCGAGCCTGGCGAATTCGGCGTTCTCGAGCCCGGGAATGGTGCGGAACACGCGCTGCTGCGCGCCGTAGTTCAGCTTGGTCTGGAAGCCGACGATGTTGTAGAGCGTGCCGAGCTTGTTGTCCTGCCGGAGCTGGACGATGGCATAGGGCTTGACCGTCGGATTGTGCGGATTGGTGAGCCCGACCGGCTTCATCGGCCCGTGCCGCAGCGTCTCGTGGCCGCGCTCGGCCATCACCTCGACGGGCAGGCAGCCGTCGAAATAGGGCGTGTTGGTCTCCCATTCCTTGAAGTCGACCTTGTCGCCGGCCAACAGTGCCGCGACGAACGCGTCATACTGTTCCTTGGTCATCGGACAGTTGATGTAGTCGGCGCCGGTGCCGCCGGGTCCGACCTTGTCGTAGCGCGACTGAAACCACGCCACCGACATGTCGATGGAATCCTTGTGCACGATCGGCGCGATCGCATCGAAGAACGCCAGCGCGTTCTCATCCGTCAACTCGCGAATGGCGTCTGCCAGCGGCGCCGAGGTGAGGGGGCCGGTCGCGACGATCACATTGCCCCATTCGGCAGGCGGCAGCCCGGCGATCTCGCTCCGGTCGATCGCGATCAGCGGGTGGTCGTGCAGGGCGCGCGTGACAGCCGCGGAAAACCCATCGCGGTCGACCGCCAGTGCCCCGCCGGCGGGCACCTGGTTGGCATCGGCGGAGCGCATGATCAGCGATCCCAGCCGGCGCATCTCGGCATGGAGCAGACCTACGGCGTTGTTGGCCGCATCGTCTGACCGGAACGAGTTGGAACAGACCAGTTCGGCCAGGCCCTCGGTGCGGTGCGCCTCGGTCATCCGTAACGGCCGCATCTCGTGCAGCACGACGCGAACGCCCGCATTGGCGACTTGCCAGGCCGCTTCAGAGCCGGCGAGGCCGCCGCCAATCACATGGACGGTGTCAGTTTGGGAGGTAGAGGAAATCATGCGCGCAGGGTTAGCGCGTTTTCACGCAAAGCGCACCTGCAATAGCGTTTTCAAGCGAAGCATGCCCTCGGACTTGATCCGTGGGTGGATAACCGGTTCGCGTGAAGAAACGCGTCAAGATCGAGGTTCAAACGACAACGCCCGCAGCGGAGGCGGGCGTTATCCGTTCATCAGGCGGCTGAACCAGCGATCAGCCGTTATAGGTCCCGGCGGCAACGCGCGGAATGTCCGAACGATCGAGGCCGATATCGGCCAGCTCGCGATCGCTGAGCTGGGACAGTTCGCTGACATTGCGCTGATAATCCCGGAAAGCCTGGATCATGCGGATGAGCGAGAGCAACATGGTAGTCTCCTTGCAGTTACGATTCAGCTCTTGGAGGACAGCTTCATCGTTGAAATGAATATAGCTTAGATTTTGCAGTGCAGAAGTTCCGATGTTGCGGTGCAGCTAATCGTCAAACGCATAACTGCGATAAGGTCCGCTTAACCTTTCGGCATGGCTTGCGGATCGACCGTTCGAAGCGTGCGAGGGCGGTCTCAAACTATACAACTAATGCCGTAAATTTGCGGGTTTTCCGTAAAAGACGAGTAACCCTTGTTTGCTGCCGAACTGTTAGCCAACGTCGCCATAGAACGATCCGAGGCGGACAAAAATGGCGGAAAACTCCTGATTCTTAGAATTTTCTTATGCGCGAATCGCATGCGTTGAATGACCGCAAATGAATATAAATTCATTATTACAGTGTTGCTTGGGAGCGGCTTCCCAGCCTGCCCATAGATAACCGACCTGTCTGACGGAGCTGCCGTGTCAGCATGGTCGGCGCCAATCGGACCGCAGGCGCCGGTCTCCTGGCGCTGAGGCCTTCACGCAAGCAAAGGTGTCGCTCCTTCGCGAATCTTCTCTTGTCCTTGCGCGCCGCGCTCATGACCTCGCGCGAAGTTCATTCCGAAGTTTTCCCGCTTCGGCGAACAATTGCTGTTGCAGGCGGCGATGGGCCCGCCTGTGAAAAAAATCAAAAAGGGGAATTTCGATGCTCAACAAACTACTCGCGGCTACTGCGGTAGCACCTGTGCCGTCTCTCCAGCCGACGCCGCGCGAGTCAAAGCGAGTTGCAGCGGCGATAATCTGAGCAGGACCGAAACGATGATCGAGAACATGGCGGACGGCGAAGGGAAGATCGCCGCGCAGAAGGAAATCGCGGCTGCCCAGGATGCGATGCTGAGCGGCAAGGCTGGCGCCTGTGCGGCTCATCTGAGCAGGGCGATGCAAGCGAGCGCGTGAAATAGAGCGTGGCAAAGGGCCGGTCATTGCGGCCGGCCCTTTGAGTTTTGCTAGGGCGCGCGCGAAAGCTGCGTCGCGAAAGCGGCGATAGTCTTGGCGTAGACCTCGCTCTTGTTCCACTCCTTGATCGCAGCGAAATTGGCGCTGCCGGGCTCCCACTCTTTCCCGCGCTGCCAGCCATGGTTGGCGAGGAAGTTGGCGGTCGAGGCCAGCACGTCCGGCGGGCTGCGCATGAGATCGCGGCGGCCATTGCCGTCGAAATCGACCGCGAATTTGATGTAGGACGAGGGCATGAATTGGGTCTGGCCGATTTCGCCGGCCCAGGCGCCGCGCAGATCCTGTGGCGCGATATCGCCGCGCTCGACAATGCGCAGCGCATCCATCAACTCTGCCTTGAATAACTCGGTGCGCCGGCAGTCATAGGCCAGCGTCGCCAGCGCGCGCAGCGTCTGAAACTTTCCGATGTTGACGCCGAAATCGGTTTCCAGGCCCCAGATCGCCACCAGCACTTCGCCTGATACGCCATAGGCCTGTTCGATACGCCCGAGCACCGATCCGTATTGCTTGAGCATGTTGGAGCCGCGGGTGAGCCGAGGCGGAACCATGCGGCCGGAGAATTCCTCAAAACTCTGGCTGAAAAC
Source organism: Bradyrhizobium sp. WYCCWR15520 (assembly GCF_056174665.1). Classification (NCBI taxonomy): domain Bacteria; kingdom Pseudomonadati; phylum Pseudomonadota; class Alphaproteobacteria; order Hyphomicrobiales; family Nitrobacteraceae; genus Bradyrhizobium; species Bradyrhizobium sp. WYCCWR15520. Next base: position 8,454 of record NZ_JBWBWM010000001.1, on the reverse strand, counting down.
CTTCTGCGATTGATCGCGGGCCAGCACGCTCTTGTCGAGCGTAACGCCGGACAGGCCGGCCTGAATGGCGGACGCCGATATTCCCTTGGCGGCCGCTTCCTTCTTGAAGTCTTCCAGCCAGGTTTCGAACGAGCCCGTGCCGCAGGGCGCGGCGAGTGCAGGCGCCGCAGAACTCAGTAACAGGGCGCCCAAGGCGAGAGCGCGCAGAGACAGGCGAGAGGTCATCGTGCCGTTCGCTCCACGATCGATGCGTCATCGAGGTTAGTGTCAACGTCACGCCGAATGTTCGAAGCAAGATCGGCCAAAACAAGGCTCAAATCGTGGCCCTGGATGCTATTCCGTTGAACATGCTCAATTCATCGTTAGTGAGCGGTGAACAGCCAAAACGCCGGTCGTATCCGGCCGGCGGTTTGATTGATCAGGTTCCCTGCAGCCTAGGCGCCGTCCTTGCGCCGCCAGGGGAACAGGTTGGCCGGGAAATCGGCGGCCGGCTTGCGTTCGCGGTGCGCGCGGGGCGGAAGCGGCTGTGGATTGAGTTCCGGCTCGATCGTCTCTCGATAGAGATGCCAGGTGGCGTGACCGAGCAGCGGGATGACGACAGCCAGGCCGAGGAAGCACGGCAACGTTCCCACGACCAGCAGCGCCGCGACGATCAATCCCCATGCCGCCATCGGCGCGGGATTGCGTGCTACCGCGCGCAGCGAAGTCACCATCGCGTCGCCGGCGCCGGCATGGCGGTCGAGCATCAGCGGGAAGGAGACCACGCTGATGCAAAGCGCGACGAGCGCGAACAGGAAGCCCACGCCGCAGCCAACCACGATCAGCCACCAGCCTTGTGACGTAGTCAGCACGCGCGTGACGAAATCGGAAATGCCAGTCGCTCCCGCATAGCCGAACGCGGCGATGTAGATCGCTTGTGCGGTGGCCACCCAGGTCACGAACAGGGCCAGCAGCAGGACGCCGAGCCCGAGCATCGCGCCGAACGACGGCGAGCGAACGACTTCGAGCGCATCCCAGGCGGTTGCCTGTTCACCGCGTTCGCGGCGGCGGCTCATCTCATAAAGGCCGAGCGCGGCAAACGGGCCGATTAGGGCAAAGCCGGCGGTGAGCGGAAACAGCAGTGGCAGCACGGAATAGCCGAGCACGGCGCGCGCCAGCATCAGTCCGAGCACGGGATAGATGACGCACAGGATGATGGCGTGAGTTGGTATCGCTTTGAAATCTTCCCAGCCACGCTGCAGGGCGCGATGGAGGTCTGACAAGCCGATGGTTCGGATGACTGGCGCGGCAGCACTATCGGTTACGCCCTGCGCCATTGATGTGACATTGCCGTGAAAGGTGGCCATGGTCGCTGTCTCCCTGGCGGTCGCATGGTGCGCCTGTCGAAAGACGCAATGCGCCGTTTCATAAAAATGATCGCGATCAGGCCAGCCGCGAAGACAGAGGGATGGAACTGGCATGTCGCGAACCGAGTCATCAGCGTACTCTCAAACAGCGACAAAGGCACTCACGCTTAGGTGAATGTTTCATTGGCAAGCTTCTTCGGTCTGGCTAGACTTGCCGGTGATCCGGCGTGGTGCTGCCGGTCGAAAAGTCGGCGGCGACTTAAGCCCATCCTCAAGTCATTGGGAGTGAACGATGAGCATTTTCGGAAAAATCATGAGCGCGATCTTCGGCAGCAAAGCAGACGCCGCGCCGGCGGGCGGCGGCGCGGCCGCGGGGACCGGATCGTCCGGTGGGGCCGCCGCTGCACCGGCTGCCGCGACTGTCGACGTAGCGCCCATCCTGGACAAGGCGGTCGCTGCCAAGGGAGAGAAGCTGGCGTGGCGCACCTCGATCGTCGACCTGATGAAGGCGCTCGACATCGATTCCAGCTTTGCCGCGCGCAAGGATCTCGCGAAAGAGCTCGGCTACACCGGCGACAGCAACGATTCCGCCAGTATGAATATCTGGCTGCACAAGCAGGTCATGGCCAAGCTGGCTGCCAATGGCGGCAAGCTGCCGCCTGATATCAAGCACTGAGCTTCGTCCAGACCGACCCGAAAGGCCCGCGGTGACGCGGGCCTTTTTGTTTGCGGATGGCGGCACCGATCATCGAACGCGGTGCATTCCAGCTTTGCAATGTACAACGCGCAAAATATGTCCACCTCGGCTCGAAAAGGCGGTAGATACGCATCCGGCAACAAGAGAAAAATACAAAATACAAGGAGGACGCCGATGAGCAACGTCGATCGCAGGACCATTTTGGCAACGGGTGCGCTGGTGCTGGCGGGCACTGCGGTGCAGAGCGGCGCGGCCGATGCGCAGGCCGGCCCCAAATCGATTTTCCCAGTGGGTACGACGACCATCCCGATCGTGGGCGAGACCGACGTGTTTCCGGTGCGGCGCATTTATTGCATCGGCCGCAACTATGCCGCGCATGCCCGCGAAATGGGCTCAGACCCCAATCGCGAGCCGCCGTTCTTTTTCCAGAAACCGACCGATGCGATCCAGAATGTCGCGATCGGAACGGTCGGCGATCATCCCTATCCCACGCTGACCAAGAACTATCACTACGAGGTCGAACTGGTGGCGGCGCTGAAATCCGGCGGCACCAGCATTTCACCGGAGCAGGCGCTCGACCATGTCTACGGCTATGCGCTTGGCCTCGACATGACGCGGCGGGATCTGCAGCGGGCGATGGGCGACGAGAAGAAGCCGTGGGAAATCGGCAAGAGCTTTGATCGCTCCGCGGTACTTGGGCCTATTCATCCCGCAGCCAAGACCGGCCACTTCACCAAGGGCGCGATCTCGCTGGCGGTGAACGGCACGGTCAAGCAGAACTCCAACCTGCAGAACATGATCTGGAACGTGGCCGAGCAGATCTCCAAGCTTTCGGAAGCTTTTGAGCTCAAGGCCGGCGACATCATCTATTCCGGCACGCCGGAAAATGTCGGCCCGGTGGTGAAGGGCGACGTGATCCTGTGCAAGCTCGATGGCCTGCCTGATATGTCGATCCGGATTACGTAGGACGCACGGGAAGCCCGGATGGACTTATCCCGGGCTGTGCTTCGCTCCATCTGGGCTATGACGACGTCACGCCGTCAGATCAGCGAATTCCGGATTTCTGCGCAGGTAATCGACGACAAAACCGCAGCCGGCGATGACCTTGCGCCCGTCGGCGCGGATCAATTCGAGCGCGCCCTTGATTAGTTCGGAAGCGATGCCGCGGCCCCGCAGTGCGCGGGGCGTTTCGGTGTGGGTGATGACGACCGCCGAGGGCGTGACGCGATAGTTGGCAAACGCCACGGCGCCGTCGACGTCGAGTTCGAAGCGGTTTTGGGTCTTGTTGTCGCGGACGGCGGCCATGCGCGATTCCCGGATGAGTCACCCTTTTATGTAGGGCATGAACCCGCCGATGCAAACCGGCGACGAAGGAGGAACTGGCTCGCCGGGGATTGGCTGATATGCGTATTCTGACCTGCCTGACCGCTTCGCTGCTGGGCGCAGTCGTGACGTTGGCGCAATCATCCGCCGCGTCCGCAGAAGATGACCAGACCTGGCAGGCTTGCGTCAGCATCACCACGACGCTGGACGACAAAGTGGCCGCGTGCGGCGCTGTCATCGATGCCAAGCGCGAGACCGGCAAGAGGCTTGCGGCCGCGTACTGTTTCCGCGGCCATGGGCTGACCGAGAAGCGGCAACTCGACGCCGCGCTTGCCGACCTCAATGAATCGAACCGGCTCGATCCGACGTCGGCCTGTGCACTCACCAACCGCGGCCGTGTCTACGCCTTCAAGCGCGATCTCGACCGTGCAATGGCCGATTACGACGAAGCGCTCCGCATCGATCCCGCGTTCGCGCTGGCCTACAACAACCGCGGCGACGCCTGGTTCAACAAGGGTGAACTCGATCGCGCGATCGCCGATTTCAGCGCCGCCATCAAGCACAATCCGACGTTTGCGACAGCCTACGGCAATCGCGGCTATGCCTATCACCGCAAGCGCGACATGACCCGCGCGCTGGCGGACTACACCACGGAGATCAAGTTCAGACCTACCGTGCTGGCCTACATCAACCGCGGCAATGTCCATCGCGACAGCGAACAGCTCGACCGTGCTGCCGCCGATTACGGCGAGGCCATCAAGATGGCGCCGACGGACGCGCGCGGCTGGCGCAACCGCGGCATGATCAGGCTGTTCCAGGGCGATACCAAGGGCGGCCTGGCCGACTATGACAAGGCGCTGCAATACGACCCGGCCGACGCCTACTCCTGGAACAACCGCGGTCAGGCCAGGATGCGGCTCGGCGACAAGGCAGGCGCGATTGCGGATTTCCGCAAGGCGCTGGAAATCAGCCCAAACCTGCGCACCGCCAGCGAGAGCCTGCAACGGTTGGGTGCGGCGCAATAGCGGTCGGATACGGTTCCCGCCCGCAAGATCTCTGCAGGCGGACCTTGCAGCGGTGGGCAGCGTTCCTACGTCTTTTGGATGACATACGCCGCCGAAGTGGCCGGGTCTGGATCGATATCGAAAATACTGTGATCGCGGCCGCCGACGTATGCCTCTTTTTTCAAGGGGAGGTCTACAATGTCGGGCATTCATTTCTTCAGTAAACACCGCACGTGGGAAGACTGGCTCGGCATGCTGCTTGGCGTGCTGATCGTGGTGTCCCCGTGGTTTCCGTTCTCCAATCATGACGTGATGGACTCTGAACGCAGCACCATGATCCTCAATACATTCGTGGTCGGCATGCTGATCTTCGGACTGGCCCAGCTCGAATATGTCGCGCTGCAGCGCTGGGAGGAGGTGGGTGAGATCGCGCTTGGCCTCTGGCTGATCGCCTCGCCCTTCATCTTTGGCTATTCCGGCGATGAGATGCTCCGGATCTGGCACGCTACGCTCGGCGGAATCGTTGCCCTGCTCGGTGCGCTCCAGCTCTGGCAGGACTGGCGCCTGAGTGACCAGGACCTGGCCAACCATCCGCAGTAAAATTCCGAGGGAGGGCCTGCCGGCCTCACACACGGCCGGCGGGCCCTCGATTTCAACCTAATATTTGAATGAGTCGAGGAGCAGGGCGCGAACCGACCATGGGGTGCCGTCGACGGCGCCCGTGATGTCGTTGATCTTCCATTGGCCGGCTTCACGGACGAAATCGTAGCGGATGGTTTTGTCCGCTGGATTGGCGCGTGCATCCCGCTGATGGGCTTCGATCGTGACGGCCATGGTCGCCTTGTCGCCGTCCTGCTTCTCGGCAGCCACCTTGAACGATTTCACGTCCGGATCCTGTGAATTGGTGACGGGGTCGAACCCCACCGGTCCGCCGTCGCCCTTCTTCGTGCGGGCGTCCGCCTTGGCCCACAGCGCAATCAGCGATTTCGACAGGTATTTTGCTTTCGCCGCCTTGTTCTCGATGACGAACGTGCCGCCGCCATCGCCCTTGCCCTTGGCCACGCGGGTATAGACCGCGGTGAGAATGCCGGCGGGATCGTCGGCGGCGCGCGCGTGATGCGGCAGGGCACCGGCCAGCACGAGGACTGCGCCCGATACGATCAGGTTTCGGCGGGTAACCATTTGGTTCCTCAAATCGTTGGGGCGGGTTATGGACGGGAGAGCCTGGCTGGACCATGCTGAGCATGACGCCGGCGGCAGACCATTGGTCGCCTGGCCGTCTGTTATCGTTCGAATGAGGTGTTCGATGTCCGCGTTGCGATGCGTAACCGTTTGCTGGCGCGGCCCGAAGGGGGCTGCTGGGGCAGTCCTCCGATGACCGGGGCCGAGACCATGGCCAATCCGCGAGGCGGACTGGCGCGGATGTCGCGCCGGGTGATGAACCTTGCGCATCTGCTGACCCAGAATGCCCGACGCCACGGCAACCGCACGGGCTTCATCTGGGGTGAGAAATCCTGGACCTGGCGCGAGATCGATTCCGCCGTATCGGCGCTGGCGGCAGGCCTCGCCGCGCGTGGGGTCGTCAAGGGCGACCGCATCCTGGTCCATTCCAAGAATTGCGACGAGATGTTCTGGTCGATGTTCGCGGCCTTTCGCCTTGGTGCGGTCTGGGTGCCCACGAATTTTCGCCTGATGCCGGACGAGGTCGCCTATCTCGCCAGCGCCTCCGGCGCCAAGGCGTTTTTGTGCCATGGCGATTTTCCCGATCATGCCACGGCGGCTGCCAATCCCGCGCTCGAATTCATCTGGCGGATCGGCGAGGGCACCCTCGGCGAGCGGGCGGTGAGCGACGTGATCGCGGCGCAGGCTGGCGCAAGGATCGAGAACGCCGCGGTCGATTACGACGATCCCTGCTGGTTCTTCTTCACCTCCGGCACCACGGGACGCTCCAAGGCAGCCGTGCTCACCCACGGCCAGATGGCTTTTGTGGTGACAAACCATCTCGCCGATCTGATGCCGGGCACGACGGAGACGGATGCCTCGCTGGTGGTCGCGCCGCTGTCGCATGGCGCCGGCGTGCACCAGCTCGTGCAGGCCGCGCGCGGGGTGCCGACCATCCTGCTACCCACCGAAAAATTCGACATCGCCGAGGCGTTCCGGCTGATCGAGGCGCACCGCGTCAGCAACATTTTTACCGTGCCGACCATTTTGAAGATGATGGTCGAGCATCCCGCGGTCGACAAGTTCGATCACTCCTCGCTGCGCTTCGTGATCTATGCCGGCGCGCCGATGTATCGCGAGGACCAGAAGGCCGCGCTAGGCAAGCTCGGCAAGGTGCTGGTGCAATATTTCGGGCTCGGCGAGGTCACCGGCAATATCACTGTCATGCCGGCCAATCTGCACGACATCGAGGACGGCCCGCAGGCCCGCATCGGCACCTGCGGCTTCGAGCGCACGGGGATGCAGGTCTCGATCCAGGGCGATGACGGCCGTGAGCTCAAACCGTTCGAGACCGGCGAGATCTGCGTAATCGGGCCCGCGGTGTTTGCCGGGTATTACGACAACCCCGAAGCCAACGCGAAAGCGTTCCGCGACGGCTGGTTTCGTACCGGCGATCTCGGCCACATGGACGAGGAGGGTTTTGTCTACATCACCGGCCGCGCCTCCGACATGTACATCTCCGGCGGCTCCAACATCTATCCGCGCGAGGTCGAGGAGAAGATTCTCACCCATCCCGCGATCGGCGAGGTCGCAGTGCTCGGCGTGCCCGACCCGTTCTGGGGCGAGGTCGGCGTCGCGGTCTGCGTCGCGCGAGAAGGCGCTGCCGCCGTGAGCGAAGCGGAGCTCGCCGCATTCCTGACGCCGAAGGTGCCGCGCTACAAGATGCCGAAGCGCTTCTTCTTCTGGGAAGCGCTGCCGAAATCCGGCTACGGCAAGATTCCGAAGCGGCTGGTCCGCGATGAACTGGAAGCGCGAGGACTGCTTGAGCTCATTTCCAAGACGGGTAGCTGAGCCGATGCGAAGCATCGAGCAGCCCGGGCCGCCCGCGCCCGAACGCATCCAATGGGTCGCGGCGCGGGGACGGGCGTTTTCATTTACACTTGAGGCCGGTCTGCCGCTGCTGGAAGCCGCACGCCGCGGCTTTGCGGCGGCCGGTTTTTCCGGCGGTGTGTTGAGTATGCGGGGAGGGGCGCTCGGCCCGTTCGCCTATGTGATGCCGGCGCTGTCGAAGACCGGCGCCAATGCAGCGTTCTACAGCGATACGTATCGGCCCTCCGGCATCACGCGGCTGAAGTGTGGGGCGATGACGCTCGGCGAGCGCGACGGCGCGCCGTTCTTCCATTGCCATGGGCTGTGGACCGAGACCGACGGCCATCTGCACGGCGGCCACATTCTTCCCGAGGAGAGCATCGTCGCCGAACCGTTCGCGGCGGAAGCGTTCGGCATCGACGGCGCTGTCTTCACGGCCGAGCCAGACCCCGAGACCAATTTCAAATTGTTCGGTCCGGTGGCGCAAGCGAGCACGGATGTGAAAGCCGAGAGCCGCGCGTTTGCGCTGCGGCTGCGGCCGAATCAGGATTTTGCCGCGGCGCTGGAAACCTTCTGCCGGCGGCACGGCATCCTGCGCGCGCGGATTCACGGCGGCGTCGGCTCCACCATCGGTGCGCATTTCACCGACGGCCGAACGGTGGTGCCGTTTGCGACCGAGCTTGCCATCAAGGCCGGCACGATCGCGCCCGGCGCCGACGGCACGCTGCACGCGGAGATCGATATCGCACTGGTCGATTATCTCGGCGGCATCGCCGAGGGCCAACTGATGCGCGGCGATAATCCGGTGCTGATGACGATGGAACTGGTGCTGGAAGTGGTTTGAGTGTTTCGTGATGCCGTAGGGTGGGCAAAGACGCATTGCGCCGTGCCCACCTTTCTTGCGGACCGAATGGTGGGACGCTTGCGCTTTGCCCACCCTTCTGTAACGGGCCTCGATTAGTCAATCCCTTTGCGTTGTCCGCCCGCCGGGGTCTTGCTTCTGTACGGGGTCGGCGCAGGGCCGCCACCTGATGGGGTTGGAAGAGGATAGGTC